>CALCHX010000108.1 GCA_937906875.1 uncultured Gemmatimonadota bacterium
TTGGCTTAGAAGCAGCCACCCTTGAAAGAGTGCGTAATAGCTCACTGGTCGAGTGCACTGGCGCCGACGATGTCCCGGGGCTCAAGGCCAGCACCGAAGCCGCGGATGTGATGGATGACCATTTCATGGTAGGGGAGCGTCGTCGTCTTGCTGAGAAGGTCGAGCGGGAGCACGGCTGGAGCGGCGACGAGTGAGAATGCCGGTATGAGTAGCGCAAGGGCGGTGACAATCCGCCCCACCGAATGCCCCAGGGTTCCGCAGCCATGCTGATCAGCTGCGGGTGAGTCGGGCCTAAGCCGAGGCCGCAAGGCGTAGGCGATGGACAACGGGTCAACATTCCCGTACCACAGTGAACCGTTATTGAGCGATGGGGGGACGCAGGGCGGCAGATCCAGCGGTCAGTCATGACCGTCTAAGCCGGTAGGGAGGTCCGGGAGGCAAATCCCCTGGACCGGTGACCGAGAGGCGAATGCGAGGTGTGCCGACAGGTGCGCCAAGTGGGTTGGGCCTGACCTGCCGGGAAAAGCCTCTAGCCAGGGACACTGTGCCCGTACCGCAAACCGACACAGGTGGGCAGGTCGAATAGACTCAGGTGGACGGGAGACCCCTCGTTAAGGAACTCGGCAAATTGCCACCGTAACTTCGGGAGAAGGTGGGCCCCGGTATCGTGAAACCCCTTGCGGGTGGAGCGAGAGGGGGTTGCAGTGAAGCGGCCCAGGCGACTGTTTACCAAAAACACAGGTCTCTGCGAACGGGAAACCGGACGTATAGGGGCTGATGCCTGCCCAGTGCCGGAAGGTTAAGGGGAGGGGTGCGAGCTCCGAACCGAAGCCCCGGTAAACGGCGGCCGTAACTATAACGGTCCTAAGGTAGCGAAATTCCTTGTCGGGTAAGTTCCGACCCGCACGAAAGGCATAACGATCTGGGCGCTGTCTCAACGAGGGACCCGGTGAAATTGAAGTGTCCGTGAAGATGCGGACGACCCGCGGCAGGACAAAAAGACCCCGTGGAGCTTTACTCCAGCTTGCCATCGGGCGTAGATCTGGCTTGTGTAGGATAGGTGGGAGCCCGTGAAGCCGCGACGCCAGTCGTGGTGGAGGCGGCGGTGAAATACCACTCTGGCCAGGTCGGCGCTCTCACCCGCGACCCTGAAGCGGGCGTGGGGACAGTGGCTGGCGGGGAGTTTGACTGGGGCGGTCGCCTCCTAAAGCGTAACGGAGGCGCCCAATGGTCCCCTCAGGCCGGATGGAAACCGGCCGGAGCGTGCACTGGCAGCAAGGGGGCTTGACTGCGAGGGTGACCACCCGAGCAGAGACGAAAGTCGGGCAGAGTGATCCCACGGTTCCGGGTGGAAGGGCCGTGGCGTAACGGATAAAAGCTACCCCGGGGATAACAGGCTGATGCTGCCCAAGAGTCCATATCGACGGCAGCGTTTGGCACCTCGATGTCGGCTCGTCTCATCCTGGGGCTGGAGGCGGTCCCAAGGGTTGGGCTGTTCGCCCATGAAAGAGGTACGCGAGCTGGGTTCAGAACGTCGTGAGACAGTTCGGTCTCTATCCGCCGTGGGCGCATAGAAGGTTGCGGGGGGCTGGCCCTAGTACGAGAGGACCGGGCTGGACAGACCGCTGGTGGGCCAGTTGTCGGAAAACCGGCAGTGCTGGGTAGCTACGTCTGGCAGGGATAACCGCTGACAGCATCTAAGTGGGAAGCCCGCCCCAAGATGAGCCTTCTCATCGTCAAGAGTAAGACCCCCGGAAGACGACCGGGTCAAGAGGCGGCCGGTGGACAGCGGGTAACCGACTGGAGCCAAGCCGTCCTCATGGTCGAGGGCGGATTCCTCATTCATCCATCGCGCTGATGGCCCTCCGGCGTCGGCGTCCAGCGTCGTCATCGTCGCGTGCTGCATCCCCGCCGTCCCCGCCGCGCGTCTCCCGACCATCGCGCCATGCCGGTGCCGGTGCGTCGGTACTGACCGCCAGCGCGTGCCCCGTGCACGCTGGTGTGGACCACACGGCTGTGTCAGGTCGGGGGTGGGCGTGGCCGAGAGCGCTCGGGTTCCACCCCGTCCCATCCCGAACCGGGTCGTGCCCCCGGGCAGCGCCGGAGAGTACTGCGCGGGCAACCGCGTGGGAGGCGAGGCCGTCGCGCTCACCCCCGACCTGAGACACCCCACCACACCCCACACCACCTGTCAGGCACCCCTGCATCCCCACACATGCCCACCACCGCGGGGTGGAGCAGTGGCAGCTCGTTGGGCTCATAACCCAAAGGTCGCAGGTTCGAATCCTGCCCCCGCTACCACCAGCCGCAGACCAATCAGGTCTGCGGCTTCATCGTCTGTCCCGCAAAAGGCTATCCGAACATCCGCAGCTGGCTTGTTCGTTCCATCGTTCGAAGCATCAAGAGATCCGTACGCTGCGTTACCAGTGGGAACGTGTAGTCGAAATCATGCTCGGACTCGTACAGCGGTCGGAAGCGTTCGGCGACATCACGAAGGCGGCGCAGAAGATAGGTTGGGTTGGCATCATTATTAAACTCGCTGAGTCTGGCGAGTGTTCCATCGTTGCGCTCGTAGACGGCTACACGCTCGCCGACGCGCTCGCCACGAACCGCGTCAGCCAGTCGCTTCGTAGCAGGACTCTTGAACGTCTGATCGGTGATTGTCTCGACACGTGCGATTTCCTCGGACGAGAGATCGCTATCCAGAATGCGCTGAGCAAGATCGAGATATGCCTCGCGCGGGTCGCCGAATTGCTCAGGTGCGAGGTGACGGGCCACTTCGTCGTGGAGAAACTGGCGCAAGAACGCCTCTTCCCGCCGGCTCCGCAGGCCGCTACCCTTCAGCGTCACCGCCCCATCGTAGTCCAGTAGCGCGTAGTTCTTCACGCGCAACGAAAGCATCCCACGGTAGCGACCATCGTGCGCCAGGTTGATGCCTTCCTGAAGGCCGGCGCTAACTGAACTTACCAGCGCTTCTTCCTGCCCGGGCGTCCGGATACTGCTGGGCGGCTCGAAGAAGACGCCATCAGTATCTATCTCAATGGTGCGTGCGCCGTGGGATTCGAGGTCGCGAACAATTTGCTGAATCAGGTCGTGACCGCGGAGCGTCACACGCTCGGCCGCGTCGACATCGTTGAAGTAGCCGCGCGAGTAGCCCAGATAGCCGTAGAACGAGTTGATAAGCACTTTGAAGCTCGTTTGAATGCCGCGCCAGTTGGCCCGCTCGCGTCCCTGCGTCGATTGCTCCTGCCGCTTGGCTTCGAGCCTTCGGCGCGTGAGGACGCTCAGCATGGGCAGGAAGACGCCTAACGAATCGGAGTCAGGGAAGATGCGGTCGGTGAGCATGATAGATGGATACAGGCTTTCGACGTCGCACTTCACAACCGGTGAGAAGCGGCCCGTGCGGCGTAACTCGATGTAGCCGCCCGGATAGCCACGCGACGGACCCGGTACGGGGACACTATGTCCGCGTGACAGATAGGCGCGCAGGAGGAGATCGTTAATCTTCTCTCCCGGCCCACCGGTCGCGACTGCCTGAAGACCGCGTGGGAGAATGCGGGTCTGATAGAACTCGGTCGGTAGCGCAAGCTCGCTAAGGATGTTCACATCCATCACGTCATCAGTCGCGTAGCG
>CALCHX010000109.1 GCA_937906875.1 uncultured Gemmatimonadota bacterium
TTGACTACTCCCCCCCAGGGGGGACGAATTACACCGCAAAACAATGCACTACCAGTTCTGATCCATCCACGATCTTTCCCGGCTTTCCGTGACCGCCCAGGCGGTCAGTCAGGCAGCCAGCTTGTTTATGCTGGCGACTAGAGCGTAGGGGCCACACCCGTTCCCATACCGAACACGGTCGTTAAGCCCTACAGCGCCGATGGTACTCCGCCCGAGAGGGCGCGGGAGAGTAGGCCGTCGCCGGCAATTCCTGCGGGCTTCACAGCCCTGTATCACCGAGGCCCCCAGTCCACCAGGACTGGGGGCCTCGGTGCGTTGTCCGCCCTGGATCGCACCGCCAACCAGCCGGAGTGCCGGCAATCGCAATCGTGCCGCCACATCGCGCGAGCTGCCCGTCGCCGTGCCGGTCCGGACGCCGTACGCCCTTCTTCCCTTCCTGAACTGTCGCGCCAGGCGCTGCCGCTTCGCGCTCGCCGACACTAGCTTCAGCAGATGACCCGAGCCGGATTCGTCACCGTCGTTGGCAAGCCCAACGCGGGAAAATCGACGTTGCTCAATCGCATCGTCGGCCAGAAACTGAGCATCACCAGCCCGAAGCCACAGACCACACGCGATCGTGTGGTCGGCATCTGGAGTGACGACACCGTCCAGATGGTGCTCTTCGATACGCCCGGACTGCTCGATCCCGAGTACGCGCTCCAGTCATCGATGCGCGCCACGGCCCTCAAGGCGCTGAGGGATGGCGACCTCATACTCTACATGGCCGATGCCACGGCTGGCCCGCCGCCGTCGCTCCAGGTCGCCGCCGAGCTCGGCTCGCCGCCAGGAGCGCCTGTCGTTCTGGCACTGAACAAGATCGATCGGGTGGATCAACCGGCGCGGGAGGCCCTGATCGCGGCCTTCCCCGATGCCCACCTCATCTCGGCCCGGACGGGTGAGGGAGTCGAGCCTCTGCTGCGCGCGCTTGCCGAGCTTCTTCCGGAGAGTCCATTCCTCTATCCGGACGACGAGATCAGCACGCAGCCTCTCCGCTTCTTTGCCGCCGAGATGATCCGTGAGACGGCCCTGGAGCAACTGGACGAGGAAGTGCCGTACAGCATCGCCTGTGAGATCGAGGAGTTCCGCGAGGACCGCACGCCGCTGTACATTCGTGCAGTCATCTATGTGGAGAGGGAGAGCCAACGCGGTATCGTCATCGGCGCCAGGGGTGCGCGTGTGCGCGATATCGGGCAGGCTTCCCGCATCAAGCTGGAGGCGCTCGTCGGAGCGCCGGTCTACCTCGACCTCTGGGTCAAGGTCCTTCCGAACTGGCGACGCAAGCCAGCCGCGCTGAGGCGGTTTGGCTACGGCATGCCACCTGCCCACGGCGCATGAGTCTGTCGCCCGAACTACTCGCCCTTCTCGTCTGCCCCCGCTGCAAGGGGCCGCTCGAGTACGACGAAGCGGCAGCGCGTCTTGCCTGTGCCGCGTGCAGCCTTGCCTACCCGGTACGGGATGACATTCCGATCATGCTCATCGATGAGGCCACCCCGCTCTGAGCACGGCGTGCCGAGGCGGGAAAGTCGTCACGTCCTCGCGGACCCAGCGGCACAGCCCCATCGGGAATCCTGCTCGCGTGTGGCCTTGCCATCGTCGATCGTTGCACTGGTCGGGCGGTCGATTCGCCGCCGGCGTCGTCGGCGCTGGGTGACCGTCCTTGCTGTCGCGGCCGCTCTGGCAAACGCTCCGTTCAGCGCCGGCGCACAGGATGTCGATGGACAGGGCGCCAGCTTCCTCCTCCTCCCCGTCGGTGCGCGAGCGCTCTCGTTCGGAGGGGCTGCGTCCACCCTCGTCGAGGGGACGGAGAGCCTGTTCTGGAATCCGGCCGCCGTGGCTCGCACGGCGCACGGTGAGGTGGCCGTACACCATTCCCAGACCGTTGCCGCCACCAACGATGCGCTGGTCGTGGTGGTACCAATCCGGGGGCGAATCGTCGTCGGACTCTCCACCATGCTGGTGGATCTGGGTGCACAGGACGTGGTGCCTCCGGATGGTGGACCGCCAATAGGCTCGCTGCTCGCCCGCGACGTGGTGGTGGGTGCATCCGCTGCCGTGCCAATCGGCGCTCGTCTGGACGTCGGGGCGACGGTGAAGCTCCTGCAGGTCCGGGTGGATTGCACTGGCCAGTGCACCAGTGTTCCTGTATCTGCCTCCACCGCCACGGCTTTCGACATTGGCGCGCGCTTTCGGGTGCCCGGCGGTCTACCCTTCTCGGTCGGCGTGATGGTGCGCAACCTGGGTCCCAAACTCGCCCTGCGTGATCGGGCGGAGAAGGACGCGCTGCCCACGCGCTGGCAGGCTGGCGTGGCTTACGAGGTGCTCCAGGTGGAGCGTTACGCGCCGGACGTACAACTGCGGCTGGCTGCTGACCTTGGTAGCGACCTGGACTACGATGTGGCCGGCCTGCGGGTAGGTGGCGAAGCCGTGTGGCAGAACCGGGTGGCGCTGCGTGGCGGCTACGTATTCCGGGACCGGGCGGGAGTGACCGCACAGGCCTCCGGTCCCACTGTGGGGCTGGGGGTGACAGCCGGCCGTTTCGTGGTGGATCTGGCCCGGGAGTTCCAGGGGCTCTCGGTGGACGCTGGCGAACCGCCCACACACCTCTCCCTTCGTTTCCTGTTCTGACCCTCGCGCGCGTGGCTGGCGCGCCGCGCCTCGCCCTTCGACGGCGCCGGCTCGCCCTGCTGACCCTCGCGCACCTGACTGGCGCGCCTCCGGGCACTCTTCTGGCAAGGTGCCGGGATGTGCGCTCTCGGCAACTCCTGTTTCCTCCAGTGTCTCCCGGTCGTCGTGCGTTGACCCCCTGTCGCCGCGCGGTCGTGGCGACGACCCGCTACACTGTTGCCTGCGTGCGGGCGCCATAATACGTATCGGGATGCCTGTTCCACCCGCGCAACACTCCCAGTTACCAAGCCAGCGGCCGCTGCGTGTCTCAACCTCCAGCTCTCCTATATGCACCGGGCGCCCGGTCGCTCCCTCCATCCATTCTGTCGTGGATGGAGGGCAAGGGACTGTCGCCCCTGCTCGTGCAGAGACTGCCTGAGCTGCAACGTCGTACGCTTCGCGGCCGGCCGCGGTTGGTGCTTTTCGACGCTCGCGGCGACGCGAGCGCCGCCCTGGCCGCCTGTAGCTGGCTGAAAGCGGATTCCTACACGGGAATCGTGCCGGCAGCCGTGCTGGTCGGCGAGGATCCGGCCGTCCTGCGCGCAGCCTTTGCCGCCGGCGCCGATGAAGTCATCACGGCGAGCCAGCTGGAGGTCGTGGAGGAAGAGGGGGGGAGGGGTGCCGAGCCGGAAGGACTGGTGCGTCTGGCGGCGCTGTTGCGTCGCTCTGACCGTGACACGTCGGTTCACCCATCCACGCGTCTGCCCGGCACCTTCGGAATAGAGGCGGAAATATCCCGCCGTCTCGCCCTCGGCGTTCGGTTCGCCGTCTGCTATGCGGATCTCGACCACTTCAAGGAATTCAACGATCGCTACGGATATACCGAGGGCGATCGGATCATCCGTATGCTCGCTACCATTCTCCACGACGTGGTCAAGGGATCATGTGCGGATGACGGGTACGTGGGGCATATTGGAGGAGACGACTTTATCTTTATCGTGCCGCTCGAGGCTGCGCCCGAGGTCTGCCAGGAAGTGATCGACGTCTTTGACGGATTGATTCCCCTGCAGTACTCGATGCAGGATCGTCGAACGGGCTATTTCTTCGGTAAGGATCGCCGGGGACGCCTCCACCGGGTCCCGCTGATGACGCTCTCGATAGGCGTCGCCACGAACGCGCGCCGGCATTTCCAGCACGCGGTAGAAATGAGTGAGCTGGCCACCGAGATGAAGACCTACGCCAAGACCCTGTCCGGATCCCTCTACACTGTCGATCGGAGAGCGACCTCGCTCACGGACGCGGGTGCAGGAGGCACGGAACTCGACGCACCGCTGTCGTTCGACGAGTCAACAAACCCCATCGGCAGCGTCGCGACGGACGCAGGAGAGGAAGGATGAACGTCGCCTGCCCGGAGTGCAGTTCGGTATTCCGCGTGGACCCGGCCAAGGTTCCGGCCGGCGGCGTGCGCGCTCGGTGCTCGGTGTGCGGAGGGGTGATGAGGGTCGACTCACCGCCCACGTTCGGCGACGATGCGTGGAGCCCTGCCGTCCCCGGGCGCAGCGCGACGCCTGCTCATGCCGGGCGTCAGCCAACGCCTCGTCGCGTCACTCCCCTGCACGGATCGTCAACGGCGGCTTCACCCTCCCATTCTCCCTGGCGGACGTCGCCGCTCTCCTCCACCACGACACCTACACATCCTGCCGTCGTCGGTTCGGGTATGGGTGGGACAGTGGCTCATGGTGAAACCTCGACGCCGTCGCAGGGTGTGACTGCCGCATCCGGCGTGGGAACGCCGGCTGGCGCCGCGCCACTCGTTGCCACACCACCACGTTCGTCGACTCCCGTCCGTGGACACCAGGCCGTCTTCCCTCCGGACACCTCGACCACCGATCACTCGCGGTCGGTCGAGGACACGCCGGGCGTCGGGCATCCGGGCAGCAGCGGTTCCGGTGACCGGGCTGCCGCGGCCGGCCCAACCGTCCCGGCCGCGCCTGTCGCGGGGCCACCGGTCGCCACTCCACCGGCCAGTCGCTTCGGCCACTTCCCCCCTTCGCCGTCCACCCCTCCGCGCAGGCCGACGCCTCCCGCGTCTGGCCTGGCTGACCGTGCCCAGCGCCCGCCGATCAACCCGTTCCTGGCCAACGATCCCAACCAGAAGGCCAAGCGGCTGGCGCGGGCACTCGTCTCCGACATCGTGGCCTACCATCCGCAGCAACGTGAGCAGGGGCTTCGCGAAGGGACGCTCAGGCAACTGTTCAAGGACGAGATCAAGAAGAGTTACGAGGAATACGTGGAGCAGGTCGGTTCCGAGTTTGCGGAGAGCACGGCACATTTCCAGGACGCCCTGAACGAGATACTCGCCAGTGGTCGCAAGATGTTTTGACTGAGTGGGGTGGAGTGAGCCACCTCGGCAGGCTATCTTTCAGGGTCGGTTTCACGAGCCGGGCCGTTCTCCACACGCGGAGGACGGCTCGCTTCTTACGGAGACAGGAACCAGATGGCAGAAAGTGAACGGTCACGGGCGCTCCAGGTACAGACGGAGCGCCTGGGTGAACTGCGGAGGTTTCTTTGACGTCGATGCCAAGCGGAGCGCGCTGAGCGGACTCGAGGAGCGCATGACCATCCCGGGCTTCTGGGATGACCAGGAGAAGGCGCGCGGGATCGTTCAGCAGGTGAAGTCGCTCAAGGGCTGGATCGACCCGCTCGAGGAGCTGGAGGCGCGTGTCAGGGAGGCGATCGAGTTGGAAGCACTCCTGACGACGGAGCCCGACGCCGAGCTGGAAGCAGAGCTGGACAGCGAGATGGAGCAGATCGAGACCGGCCTCGCCGACATCGAGCTGCACTCGCTGCTCCGCAGTCCTGACGACATTCGTGACGCGCAGGTGGAGATCAGCGCTGGCGCCGGTGGCACCGAGGCGCAGGATTGGGCAGAGATGCTGATGCGCATGTATACTCGTTGGGCCGAGCGTCGCGGATACGAGGTGGAAGTGCTCGACATGAGCGAGGGAGAGGAGGCGGGGATCAAGGGGGCAGTGCTGGAGATCCGCGGTCCGAACGCTTACGGCTTCCTGAAGGCCGAGACGGGTGTGCATCGCCTCGTTCGCATCTCGCCGTTCGACTCCCAGGCTCGTCGACATACCAGCTTCGCGTCGCTCTTCGTCTATCCGGTGGTGGATGACGAGATCCGGATCGACATCGACGAGGACGACATCAGGATGGATGTCTTCCGTGCCTCTGGTGCCGGCGGTCAGCATGTCAACAAGACGAGCTCGGCGGTGCGACTGACGCACATTCCGAGCGGGGTCGTCGTGTCGTCGCAGGCAGAGAGGTCGCAGTTCAAGAACCGCGCGACGGCAATGAAGATGCTGAAGAACAAGCTCTACCAGATCGAGCTGGACAAGCAGAACGCGGCCAAGGCGGCGCTGAATGACACCAAGGCCGATGTCTCTTTCGGCAGCCAGATCCGCAGCTATGTCTTCCAGCCCTACACGATGGTCAACGACCACCGTACGGAGCTGAAGATACCCGACGTCCAGAAGGTGATGGATGGCGGTATCGACCCCTTCATCGAGGCGTACCTGAAGATGACGACGGCTGGCGGAGAGCGTACGTGAGCGAGGAGCTGAACTTCGTCCTGAAGGCGCGCCGCGAGAAGCTGGCAGCGATCGAGGCACTTGGCGTTCCGCCCTACGCCTACTCCTTCGATCGCACGCACGTGGTTGCCCAGGCACCTGAAGCGCTTGCCGATGCCGAGGAGGGTCCGTCGATCAGCGTGGCCGGTCGCCTGGTGTCGTGGCGGGGGCATGGGAAGACGGCTTTCGCGCACCTGGCAGACGAGAGCGGCCGGATCCAGCTCTACTTCAGGCGCGACGTGCTAGGCGAGGATGGCTTTGCCCTCATCGACCTGCTCGACATCGGCGACGTCGTGGGCGTGAGCGGTCCACTCTTCCGCACCCGCACCGGAGAAGTCACGGTGCGTGTGGAGGAATTGGAGTTGCTCGCCAAGTCGCTCCGTCCGCTCCCCTTCGGCAAGGAGGAGGTTGTGGACGGCGTGACAGTGCGTCATTCGGGTTTTTCTGATCCCGAGCAGCGCTATCGTCAGCGTTACGCCGACCTCGCCGTGCACCCCGAGGTGCGGGCGCTGTTCCGGGCGCGTTCGCGCATGACGACGGCGATCCGCACATTCCTCGACGACCGGGGTTACCTGGAAGTGGAGACGCCGGTGCTGCAGCCGCTGTACGGTGGCGCCGCCGCGCGACCGTTCGTGACGCATCACCACGCGCTCGACATGACGCTCTACCTGCGCATTGCCGACGAACTCTACCTGAAGCGGCTTGTCGTGGGCGGCTTCGAGCGCGTCTACGAGATCGGCCATGACTTTCGCAACGAGGGTTTAGACCGGACGCATAATCCGGAATTCACGATGCTCGAGTTCTACGAGGCCTACGCCGACTACACGGTGATGATGGACCGCGTGGAATCGCTCCTGCAGGCCGCCGCCCAGGCCGTGCGCGACTCCCTTGGCGACACGGTGGAGGTGCCTGTATTCACGACGCCCTTCCCGCGCCTGGAATGGCAGCCCACACTGAATGCGGCGTTGGGGCTGGACGTACTGGCGCAGGATGAGTCCTCGCTCCGGAACCTCGCCCGCACCGCCGGTGTTGCATCCGTCGAAGCCATGAGCCGTCCGAAGCTGCTCGACGAACTGTTCCAGGCGCACGTGGAGTCCACGATCGTGGAGCCGACGTTCGTCCTCGACTATCCGGTGGAGCTCTCACCACTGGCCAAGCCGAAGCGCGGCAACCCGGCATTGACGGAACGGTTCGAGCTGTTCGCACGCGGGCGGGAACTGGCGAACGCCTTCAGCGAGTTGAATGATCCGATAGACCAGCGTCAGCGCTTCGAGGCCCAGGCGCGCTTGCGGGCAGCCGGGGATGAGGAAGCATCGGGTGTGGACGAGGACTACCTGCGCGCGATGGAATATGGCATGCCACCCATGGGCGGCGTGGGCATCGGGCTCGACAGGCTCTTCATGTACCTGACCGACGTGCAGAACATCCGCGACGTGATTCTCTTCCCGACACTCCGACCCGAGTGACAGCTTCCCGCTCGATCACCTCACATCCAGCAGGTCAGACGAGGCAATGAGCCGGCTCGAGTTGTCGATCGCATGGCGCTACCTGCGCAGCAGGCGCGGGTCGCGCCTGCTCTCGTTCATCAGCGTCATCGCAATTGGCGGCGTGGTGGTGGGGGTGAGCGCCCTCATCCTGATCATGTCGGTCATGAACGGGCTCCAGCGTGACCTGCGCGACAAGATCCTCATTGGCAGTCCGGACATCCGCGTCCTCACCTTTGGCCCGATGAGGATGGAGTCCTGGCGTGAGGTGATGGAGCAGGTGAAGAGTCGGCCAGGGGTGGTGGCGGCGGCGCCGGTGGTGCTGACGGAAGCTGTGATCCAGGCGGGGGAGGGATACAATGAGGTGGTCCAGGTAGTCGGGCTTCTTCCCGACCCGCCCTCCGATGGTCCCGACGCCACGGACATCCGGGATCAGATCGTCAGCGGTGCGTTCGACTTCCGGAGCAGGGACGGCGAGCGGAACGGCATCGTGATGGGCTCCAAGGTGGCCGAGCGCCTGGGCGTGTCAGTGGGGGATAGCGTCGTGATAATGGGTACTGGCGGCGTGACCTTCAATCCCGTCACGGGCACGATCATCCCGGTCATCCACCGTGTCATGATCACCGGAATCTTTGACACCGGGCTCTACGAGTACGACAACAAGTTCGTCTACACGGCGCTCCCCATTGCACAATCACTCAACGGACTTGGCGATGCGGTGACAGCGGTGGAAGTGAAGATCACCGACCGCTGGAACACCAAGGCAGTGATGGCCGACCTGGGCAGCGCGCTGGGTCCTAAATACCGGCTCGTGGATTGGCAGGAGCAGAACCGGAACCTGTTCCAGGCGCTCAAGCTGGAGAAGCTTGGCATGTCGGTGATCCTTCTCCTCATCATCATCGTGGCGGCGTTCAACATCGTGAGCACGCTCACGATGGTCGTGACGGACAAGACGCGTGAGATAGGGATACTCAAGGCGATGGGGATGACGGCGGGGTCCATCCGGCGCATCTTCCTCGTTCAGGGAGTGGTTATCGGGGTGGTGGGCACCGGCCTCGGGCTGGCGATCGGCCTGGCGGCTGCCTACGCCGTGGGCGACCTGGAACTGATCAAGCTGGATGCCTCGGTATATTTCATAGATCACCTGCCGGTGGCGGTGGATCTCCTTGACGTCGGCCTGACGGTCGTGGCCAGCCTGGCCGTGGCCGCCCTGGCCACCATGTACCCGGCCCGCCAGGCGGCGAGGCTCTTCCCGATCGAGGCAATCCGGCACGAATGACCCTGGAGCTGCGGGACATCGAGCCCGCCACGGACTCTGCCGCACCGGTCGTGCTGGAGGCGCGTGGACTGACGAAGAGCTATCGGGGCGGCGACGGCGCTTCCCTGCACATCCTGCGCGACCTCGACCTGGAGGTCCGTCGTGGAGAGATGGTGGCCATCGTCGGCGCGAGTGGGGCCGGGAAGAGCACTTTGTTGCACCTGCTGGGTGCGCTGGACAGTCCAACCGCCGGCGAGGTCATCCTGGCTGGTAGCCCGATCGGGCGACGGTCGGAGGCCGAGTTGGCCATGATCCGGAACCGGCAGGTCGGGTTCGTCTTCCAGTTCCATCATCTGTTGCGTGAATTCTCGGCGCTGGAGAACGTGATGATCCCCCAGCGCATCCATGGGACGCCCACGGCAGAGGCGCGGGAACGGGCAGAGGCTCTGCTCACCAGGCTGGGACTGGCCGAGCGGATGGGTCACCGGCCAAGTGAACTATCCGGTGGCGAGCAGCAACGAGCGGCGGTCGCCCGGGCGCTGGCAACGGCGCCCGCGGTATTGTTGGCGGACGAGCCCACCGGGAACCTAGATTACCGGAACGGCGAACTGCTTCACGACGTGCTCGCCGAGTTGGCTCGTGATCTGGGGATGGGGATGGTAGTCGTAACGCACAATCACTCGCTGGCCGACCGGGCCGATCGGATTCTGCTTCTCAACCAGGGTCGGCTCACGGCTTCCGACGTGCGCGGAGGGATGTTCTGATGCTCTGCGATCACTGCAGGGAACGCGACGGGGTGGTCACCCTGACCACTGTCGAGGGAGACACTGTCCGCCAGTTGACGCTGTGCGAGCGGTGCGCCGCCGAGCGTGGAGTGGAAACGCCGTCATTGCAACCGAAGAACCCGCTCGGAGAGTTCCTGCAGGCGGTGCAGCAGCAGGGCGGAGGTGCGGGCGTGCTGATCGGTTCAGGCGGGGAACTGGAGGGGTGTAGCTTCTGCCACACCACGCTGCGCGACTTCCGGGAGAGCGGTCGCCTGGGTTGCGCCCACTGCTATGACACGTTCGAGCGGAGCCTGCGCGATCTTCTGCGAAGGGTGCACGGGCACTCAGTCCACGTCGGCCGCCGGTACGACCCTCCACCTTCGGAGGTGCTCATCCAGGCGGTGACGCTGGGCGAGCTTCGAACGCGCCTGGAGCGGGCCGTGGAAGGTGAGGAGTTCGAGCTGGCGGCGTCGCTGCGCGATCAGATAAAGGGGCTGGAATGAGCTCCCTCGACCTGACGTTGCTCCCCGACGGCGGGATGGGCTGGCTGGATGCATCGGGAGAGGCCAGCGACATCGTCCTCTCATCGCGGATCCGGCTGGCACGCAACCTGGCGGGTATGGCATTCCCGGCCCGCGCGCGTGAGGCCGAGCGGCTGCGGGTGCTGGAACAGGTACGGGAGGCGGTACGGATCGTGCCTGCCCTCAGTGACGGTGTGGTGCTCCGTCTGGACGAAGTCTCGCCGACCGACCGGTTACTGCTCCACGAACGTCACCTGGTGAGCAAGGAGCTGGCGGGCGTGGACCGACAGCATCCGGTTCGCAGCGGAGCGGCGCTGATACTCTCCGGCACGGCGAGCGTCATGGTAAATGAGGAGGATCATCTCCGGCTGCAGTCGCTTCGCTCGGGTTTCTCTGCCCAGGAAGCTTTCGCGGCCATGGTAGCGGTGGATCGGGGGGTGGGGAGTCGGCTGCCGTATGCGTTCCACGAGGAATTCGGTTACCTGACCGCCTGCCCGACGAATGTCGGTACCGGCATGCGGGCGTCAGTACTCATTCACCTCCCGGGTCTGGTACTTACCAAGGAGATCGGCAAGGTGCTGGCCGGCCTTCAGCAGATGGGCCTGACATATCGCGGCCTGTATGGCGAGGGGAGCGAGGTGGTCGGCAATTTCTTCCAGATCTCCAACCAGACCACGCTCGGCCGGACCGAAGAGGAGCTGGTGGACCATCTGGTCAGGGTTGTTCGGCACGTAATCGAGCGCGAGGAGGAAGCCCGTCGGGTATTGCTACGGGACGCAGGGTATATTATCGAGGACAAGCTCTGGCGAGCGTATGGTACGCTGCGGTTCGCGCGCAGCCTCACGTTCGACGAGGCAATGAACTATCTGAGTGGGCTCCGGCTCGCGGTGGGCCTGAAACTCATCGGTGGCCTGAGTGTATATACTCTCAACAAGCTCCTGATATTCAGCCAACTTGCGCACCTGGCCCATGCCGAGGGTCGCGAGTTGACGCAGAGCGAGGGGAACCTGGTCCGCGCACGCTACGTGCGGCAGGTACTCGCCGACGAAGTGGGGTCGCACGGGTGACCGGGGACGGCTCCGGACAGAGGGAATCATGAACGGCTACAACTTCACCGAGCGCGTGAGAAAGGTCCTCGCGATGGCACGCGAGGAGGCCGCACGGCTGCGCCACGAGTACGTGGGCACCGAGCATATCCTCCTCGGTCTCATTCGTGAGGGCGAGGGCGTGGCCGCTGCCGTCCTGCAGAACCTCAATGTCGACCTGGACGACGTCCAGCAGCGCATCGAGGAGACCGTCAAGCAGGGCAAGGCGACCCAGACGACCGGGCCGGACTTGCCGTACACATCGCGCGCCAAGAAGGTGCTCGAACTGGCCATGAGCGAGGCGCGCGAACTCGGCCACAGCTACGTGGGCACGGAGCACCTGCTGCTCGGCCTGCTCCGTGAGGAGAAGGGCATAGCCGCGCAGGTGCTCACCGACGCGTCGGTGAACCTCGAGGCCGCGCGCGCGGAGACGCTCCGCTTGCTCGGCACCGAGCCTGCCACGCCCACCTCGCAGCAGGGCGGCAACCCGCCTGCTTCCGGTGGTGCCGCTTCCAAGGGAGCCGGCGACAAGAAGTCCAAGACTCCGGCGCTGGACCATTTCTGCCGCGATCTGACGCAGTTGGCAGTGGAGGGACAGCTCGATCCGACGATCGGCCGGGCGAAGGAAATCGAGCGGGTGATGGAGGTCCTGACGCGCCGCAAGAAGAACAATCCGGTTCTCATCGGCGAGCCAGGCGTGGGCAAGACGGCGATCGTCGAGGGGCTGGCCCAGCTCATCAGCGGCGGCGACTGCCCCGACTCGCTCCGCGACCATCGCGTGCTCTCGCTCGACATGGCCGCGGTGATCGCCGGCACCAAGTACCGGGGCCAGTTCGAGGAGCGGCTGAAGGCCGTCATGAACGAGATCGCCCAGAACAAGAATGTGATCCTCTTCATCGATGAGCTCCACACGCTCGTGGGCGCTGGAGCGGCCGAGGGTGCGATAGACGCCAGCAACATGCTCAAGCCGGCGTTGGCCCGCGGTGAGTTGCAGTGCGTGGGCGCATCGACACTGAACGAGTATCGCAAGTACATCGAGAAGGACGGCGCCCTGGAGCGTCGCTTCCAGTCAGTCATCGTGGAGCCGCCTTCGGTCGACGAGACGGTCGAGATCCTGAAGGGGTTGCGGAAGAAGTACGAGGACCATCACCGCGTGACGATCCCCGATCCCACTCTGGAGGCGGCCGCCAAGCTGTCCGAGCGCTACATCACTGACCGGTTCCTGCCCGACAAGGCGATCGACGTGATCGACGAGGCGGGAGCTCGTGCCCGCCTGGCTGCCCAGGCGCCGCCGCCCGAGGTGGCCGAGCTGAAGGAGCAACTGGAAGTGGTCAATAGCGAGAAGGAAGGTGCCGTTCGCGACCAGAACTTCGAGCTCGCCGCGTCGCTGCGTGACAACGAGCGTGAACTGCAGGGCGAGATCCGGAAGAAGCAGGAGGAATGGGAGAAGCACCGGCAGTCCTTCCGCCCCGCCCTGGGCGAGGAGGAGATATCCTTCATCGTCAGTCGCTGGACCGGAATTCCTGTCATGCGCCTGCAGGAGGCCGAGACTTCCCGACTGTTGCGCATGGAAGAGGAGATGCACAAGGCCGTGGTGGGCCAGGAGGAGGCCATCAAGGCACTGGCGCGCTCCATCCGCCGCAGCCGGGCTGGGCTCAAGGACCCCAAGCGTCCCATCGGCACATTCATCTTCTCCGGACCTACCGGCGTCGGCAAGACCGAGGTCGCCCGGCAACTGGCGCGCTTCCTCTTCAACGACCCGACCGCCCTCATCCGGGTCGACATGAGCGAGTACATGGAGAAGTTCTCCGTCTCCCGGCTCATCGGCGCTCCTCCTGGGTACGTGGGCTACGAGGATTCGGGAACGCTGACGAAGGCGGTTCGCCGGAAGCCTTACAGTGTCATCCTGCTCGACGAGATCGAGAAGGCCCATCCGGATGTCTTCAACATTCTTCTCCAGGTGCTGGACGAGGGACATCTGACGGACAACTACGGGCGCGTGATCGACTTCAAGAACACGGTCGTGATCATGACGTCCAACGTCGGTGCCCGGGACATCACCAAGGGCAAGGCACTCGGCTTCACGACTGGCGGGAGCGAGCAGAACTTCGAGCGGATCGCCGCGAAGGTGAAGGACGAGTTGAATCACGTGTTCAACCCGGAGTTCCTCAACCGGCTGGACGACATCATCGTCTTCCACCCACTGACACGAGAGCACATCTCACAGATCGTGGCCATTGTCATGCGCGACGTCCAGCAGCGACTGACGGAGGAGGAGTTGACGCTCCGACTCACGCAGGCGGGAACGGATTTCCTCGTCACGCATGGCTACGACGAGGCGTACGGAGCACGGCCGTTGAAGCGGGCGATCCAGCGTTACATAGAGGATCCCCTTTCAGACAAGATCCTGCTCGGCGAATTCGCCAAGGGGGACGAGATCGAAGTGGACGTCGCTCCCGAGGGTGGCAAGCTGGACTTTCGGGTCCTCACCAGCACCACCAACGCCTGAACCTTTCCCAACGCCAAGCGGCCGGCCGGGGCATGAGGAATGAACCCGGCCGGCCGTCTTGTGTATATTCCCGCCATGCACCGATTGTGGACCCTCGGCCTCGCCCTCGCCCTAGCGAGCGCGCCTGTATTTGCCCAGCAGCAACCACCCGCCGCCGCGGCCAGTTGTGCGGCGCCGGACTCCATCGCCATCCTTGGCAACAACCGGGTATCGGAGAGTGTGATCCGCGATCAGATCGGGCTTGCCCCTGGCGAGACGCTGAGCGCGACAGACATCCAGCGAGCCATTCGCGCGCTCTACTCCATGGGACAGTTCGGCGACGTGCGGGTGGATTGCGTCCTCCTCGCTGGTGGTGGCAGTCGGCTTGCCTTCCACGTCACCGAGCTGCCCGTGCTGGGTGAGGTGACGGTGAGGGGAACCGAGGTGGTGCCGACGCGCACCGTCCGCGACCGGATCACCCTGGTGCCTGGCGAGCCGGTGGATCCGGCCCAGGTCGCCCTTGCGCGTACGGCCATCGATTCCGTCTACGAATCGCGTGGCTACTTTCTCTCAAGGGTTGCCGTCGATTCCACCCGGCGGGGCGACACGCTCGGCCTCACCTTCGTCGTCACGGAAGGCGGACGGCTGGCGGTGAGCGGGCTGGAGGTCATGGGCAACGATCGGATCCCGACGTCCGATATCGTCGGGGCCATGAAGAGCAAGCCGGAGGGATTCCTCTGGTTCCGGAAGGGCAGTTTCGATGAGACCGAGTTCGCCGCCGACGTCGGGCAGCGGATTCCGGCGCTCTATGCCAGTCGGGGCTTCATCGACGCCGTCGTCACCCAGGACACCGTCGTCATCGACCGGGAGCTGGGGAAGGCGCTCATTCGTCTGACGGTCGATGAAGGAACCCAGTATCGTCTGGGCCGGTTTGACGTGATCGGGAACCAGCGGTTCTCCACCGAGGAGGTACGCGGCTATTACCCCTTCGGCGAGGATGGTCCGACGATCACCCAGCGCATCACCAACATCATCCGTCGGAGGCACATCACGGAGGGCGTCTTCGATGAAGCGAGGTGGGCCTCGGCGACCGAGGATCTGCGCACGGCGTACAGCAACGAGGGGTACATCTTCTCTCAGGTGAACCCGGTGATCGAGCGCGCCGTGGGTCCCGATTCCCAGCCGGTCGTGAACATGCGCTGGGAGATTACCGAGGGCAATCCGGCGATCGTGAACCGGGTGGATATTCTGGGCAACGATTACACCGAGGAGGCGTGCATCCGCCGCCAGCTGGTGACCGTGCCCGGGGCCGTGTTCAATCGCGACCTTCTCATTCGTAGCTGGCAGAGCCTGGGCAACCTCGGTTTCTTCGAGACGCCCATGACGCCGCCGGACGTGCGGCCGTCGGATCAGAAGGAAGGCGACGTGGACATCGTCTTCACCGTCAAGGAGAAGCGCACCGGCAACGTGAACTTCGGCGCCTCCATGGGGCAGGGCACCGGCATCGGCGGATTCATCGGCCTCGATCAGCCCAACCTCTTCGGCCAGTGCAAGCGGGGCTCGATCCAGTGGCAGTACGGTCGTTACATCAACGACGCCAACGTGAGCTACACCGATCCGGCGATCCAGGGCTCGCTGGTTTCGGGGACGGTGCAGGCGTATAACACGAGATCTCGTTATTATATCGGCGACCTGGGCCGCAGCACTCGCGCCGGCGGCTCGCTCCGTTTCGGCTTTCCCTTCCGGAACTCGAACTTCACCCGCGTCTTCCTCTCCTACGGCGGCGAGTCGGTGAAGTTCGGCGACGACGGTCTGCTGGGACGGGTGGATTCGACGATGTACCGTGGTTCTTCCTTCCGCTCGAACCTCGGGCTCGATCTGGTGCGTGATACACGCATAGGGCTCCCATTCCCGGTGGCCGGCAGCACGCAGTCGATTTCGGGTCAGTTCAACGGCGGGCCGCTGGGAGGCAATACCAGCTTCCAGCGCTACACGGGAGAGATCAAGGGTTACGCGCCGGTCGCCAGCCTGGGCGGCGGAAAGGTCGGCTCACAGCCGATGGAAGTGGTGTTCGGACTTGGCGCGAAGGCCGGTTTCCTCTTCGGGGATCCGCGACAGTTCTTCTTCTCCCAGAAGTTCACCCTGGGCGGAGTGCAGTACGGGGAGCAGCTGCGTGGCTACCCGGAGTTCTCCATAACGCCCGATGGATATCTGGGCGACAGCACGGACACCCAGCAGGCCTCGCTCAACTCGTTCGGCAGCGCGTTCTTCACGACGACCGCCGAGCTCGGGTTGCGAGTCAACTCGTCTCTCTATGTCAACGCGTTCTTCGACGCCGGCAACGTCTGGCGGCGGGCGAGCGACTTCAACCCCACGCGGCTGTTCCGCGGCGCCGGCCTCGGTGTCTCGACCATCACGCCGCTCGGACCACTCGGCCTGGACTACGCTTACGGTTTCGACCGCACCTCGCGTGACCCGACCACTGGAATAATCCGGTCGGCGCCGAAGTGGCAATTTCACTTCAGACTCGGACAGATGTTCTGAGCGGGAGCTTTCATGAGTCAGCTTTTCCGTACGTCGATATTCGCTTTCGTGGTCCTCGCCCTGGCTGCCGTCCCGGCGTCCGCCCAGAGCAAGGTTGCCTACGTCAACACCCAGGCCGTGCTCGCCCAGACGCCCGCCATGGCGGCCGCGCAGGCGGAGTTCAACAAGCGGGTCGAGCCCTACAACGTGGAGGCCCAGACGATGGACTCCACATTGAAGGCGCTCGTCGCCTCGTTCACCAACGACACGACCGATCGCGCGGCGAAGGCGCAGTCGATACAGGAACGTCAGGCGCGCTACGAGGCGCGCATGGCGGCAATCGAGGACACCGTGCAGAGCTTCCGGCAGCGGCTCATTGGCCCGCTCATGGAGCATCTGGAGAAGTCCCTCGACGAGGTTCGGCAGGAAGGCGGCTACGCGATGATCTTTGACGTTGCCCAGGGTTCCGTGATCGTCGCCGCGGATACCACGCTCGACGTGACGCCGAAAGTCATCGCCAAGATGAAGAACGTCGCCACTCCCACGGCAGCCACGCCGAACGCCGCGGGCCCGGTTGCGCGACCTGCCGGAGTGACCAGCCGTCCGAAGACTCCGCCGCAGCGGTGACCGACGCACGCCCTGTTGCATCTTCAGCCAATATCTCCTCCGCGGGCGAGGCACTGACCGCGGAGGAGATCGCGCGTCTGGTCGGGGGTGAGCTGGTCGGTGATCCTTCCCTCGCGATCAGTGCCGTAGCGCCCCTGTACCGTGCCACGGCGGGTGAGCTGAGCTTCCTGGCCTCCGTTCGCTACGCCTCCGCTGCCGCGAGCACGGCCGCGTCGGTGCTCCTGGTCGCCCCGGATATGGCCGGGATGCCGAGCCCGGTCAAGGCGCGGATAGTGGTTGCCCGGCCACACGAGGCGGTTCTGGCCCTCCTGCCCCGTCTCTACCGCCAGCCGCCGCGATTGCCGGGTGTCGACCCCACGGCGCGCCTGGGCCGCGGCGTCAGGTTGGGTGAGGAGGTGACCATCGGTGCATACGCCGTGCTGGGCGACGACGCCGTCGTGGGCGACCGCGCATGGGTTGGCGAGCACTGTGTCCTGGGTGCTGGCGTGTCGCTGGGCGCCGATAGCCGGCTGCACCCTCATGTGACCTGCTACAGCGGCACGGTCATCGGCGAACGCGCAGTGATTCACAGTGGAGCCCGGTTGGGGAGCGATGGATTCGGTTACGTTTCTCGAGTGGGCGTGCATGAGAAGATCCCGCACATCGGACGCTGCCTGATCGGCGATGATGTCGAGATCGGCGCCAATTCCACCATTGACCGCGGCAGCGTGGACGACACGATCGTGGGTGCCGGGACAAAGATCGATAACCTCGTGCAGGTCGCCCACAACGTGCAGATCGGGCGTCTGTGCCTCATCGTGTCGCAGGCGGGGCTTTCCGGATCAACCCACGTCGAGGACGGCTGCGTGATCGCCGGCCAGGCCGGATTGGCCGGGCACATCACCATCGGAGCGGGTGCGCGGATTGGCGGCCAGGCGGGGGTCTTCGGTGACGTACCGCCCGGCGAGAACTGGTCGGGCTATCCCGCCCGTCCTCACCGCGAATCGTTGCGCGCGGCGGCAGCGGTCCAGCGGCTTCCGGCCATGATGCGCGGCTTGCAGAAGCTGTTGGACCGTGACGGGGAGGATTCTTGAGCGCCAATCGTGCAACGATAGCTCGACCGGTGACCCTGGAGGGCGTCGGGCTACATCTCGGCCAGCCGTGCACCCTCACCTTCCGTCCAGCTCCCGCTGGGTCCGGCCGCAATTTCGTCCGCATCGACCTGCCTGGGGCACCCACCATCCCGGCTCATGTGAGCGTGGCCGTCTTCGCTGAGCGACGTACGCAGTTGGGAGACGGGATGACCGCACTCCATACCGTGGAACACGTACTGGCGGCCGCCGCAGCCGAGGAGATCGACGACCTGATCATCGAACTGGATGCGTCGGAGCCGCCGGTGCTGGACGGAAGTTCCGAGCAGTTCGTCGAGGCGTTACGTCGGGCCGGTCGGCACGAATGGGATGAGCCGGCGCCGCTGCTCGTGCTGGAGGAACCTTTCCGCCTCGAGGACGGAGATTCGGTCTACGAAGCATCGCCAGCCGATGTATTGCGCCTGGAGGTTATCATCGAGTTCCCGCACCCGCTGATTGGACGTCAGGAACTGCTTCTGGATGTGACGCCAGAAAGCTTCGCTCGCGACCTGGCTGGTGCTCGTACCTTTGGTTTCGTGCATGAGGTAGCGGCACTGCAGGCGAAAGGGTTGATCCGCGGTGCCACCACCGACAATGCGGTTGTCGTGGGGCCTTCGGGCGTCGTCAGCAACGTGCTCCGCTGGCCCGACGAGTTCGTACGCCACAAGGCGCTGGATTGTGTTGGCGACCTCGCGTTGGCAGATGCGCGTGTACGCGCTCATGTGCGCGCCGAGCGACCGAGCCACAGCGGCACCCTGCGGTTCGTGCGGGAATTGCTGGCCCGCTCTGAAGCATCCATACCTGCAACCTGATCGCCGGCGGGATCCGCCCGTGCGCGCCGGAGCGCGCTGCCGCCCAAAATATGGAGACGACCTTGCTCGGCATTGACGACATCATGAAGTTGCTCCCGCACCGCTATCCCTTTCTGCTCGTCGACCGGATCGTCGAGATCGAGGAGCGGAAGCGCATCGTGGGGTTGAAGAACGTGACCATCAACGAGCCGTTCTTCCAGGGGCACTTCCCGGCGCACCCCATCATGCCCGGCGTGCTGATCATCGAGGCAATGGCACAGGTCGGCGGCGTCATGCTGCTCAGCACGATGAGCGACACCACCAACAAGGTCGTCTACTTCATGTCGCTGGATAATGTGAAGTTCCGCAAGCCTGTACGCCCGGGTGACCAGCTCCGGTTCGAACTCGACATGATGCATATTCGTGGCTCCGTCTGCAAGATGCATGGGGTCGCCCTCGTGGACGGCGAGATCGTGGCCGAGGCGGACATGGCAGCGATGGTTCGTGACCGATGACAGCGCGAATCCATCCCTCGGCCATAGTGGACGGGGGTGCACGACTGGGCGAGAACGTGGAGATAGGGGCGTTTGCAATCGTTGGCCCGGATTGCGAACTGGGCGACGGCTGCGTGCTGGCATCACGGGCGACCCTGGAGCGAAACGTCAGGCTGGGGAGTGACGTACGCGTCGGCAGCGGGACCATTCTCGGCGGCGACCCACAGGACCTCAAGTATCGAGGGGAGGAAACATGGGTCGAGATTGGCGACAGCACCGTCATCCGGGAGTACACGACCATTCATCGTGGGACTGCCGAGTCACACCGCACGGTAGTGGGGTCGGGCTCCTTCATCATGTCGTACGTGCACCTCGGTCACGACTGTCGCGTCGGGGATGGCGTCATCATCTCCAACAGTGTTCAGCTTGCAGGGCACGTTCATGTGGAGGACGGCGCGATCGTCTCCGGGCTCACCGCGGTCCATCAATTCACGCGTATCGGGCGGCAGGCATTCGTGGGTGGCTGCTCGCGCGTCGTGAAGGATGTGCCGCCATTCCTCAAGGCTGTTGGCAATCCGGTGCGGTTGTATGGCCTCAACAGCGTCGGACTCCAGCGGAGCGGGATGGACGCCGAGATCCTGAAAGCACTCAAGAGCGCCTACAGGCTTCTCTTTCGCTCCGAGATGAACCTCTCCCAGGCCCTCACTCGCGCACGCGACGAGGTGCCGGATCTGCCGGAGGTTCGCCAGTTCCTGGATTTCATCGAAGCGAGCGAACGGGGGATCGGATTCTGATGGCAGCTTCCGGGAACGGCGACCTTCGCATGGGAGTGGTTGGCGCGGGCGGTCTGGGCTACCACCCTGTGCGCCTTCTGCGCGACCTGCCGGGCGCGCGACTGATGGGTTTCCACGAGGAGCGTCCCGACCGGGCAACTCAGGTGGCCGCCGAGCTCGGCGTTCGCGCCTATGACTCCCTGGATGAGCTCATAGGCGACGTGGAAGCGCTCACGATCGTCGTTCCCACTCCGGCGCACTACGACGTCGCCCGCGCGGCGCTGGAGCAGGGCAGGCACCTGCTCATAGAGAAGCCGATCGCGACCACCCTGGCCGAAGCGGATGAGTTGCTGCTCCTCGCTGAGCGAGCCGGTGTCGTGGTACAGACGGGCCATGTGGAACGGTTCAACCGGGCCGTTCGAGCGGCGCTGCCGCATGTCGATTCCCCGCGCTTCGTGGAGAGCGACCGGTTGGCGCCATTCAACCCGCGCGGCAGCGATGTAGCGGTCGTCCTGGACCTGATGATCCACGACATAGACCTGGTGCGTACACTGGTGGGCGGAGGCGTGCGGGACGTGAGCGCGACCGGTGTGCCTGTACTGACGCCATTCGTGGACATCGCCAACGCGCGGCTGATCTTCGACTCTGGCGCGGTGGCCAACATCACGGCGAGTCGTGTCTCGCGTGAGCGGCTTCGCAAGATCCGTCTCTTTCAACGGAACGGCTACATCTCCCTCGACCTGGCTACGGGGACCGGCATCTTCTATCGCCTCCGTGCCGACGTCGATCTCACGGAGTTGGCCAGTGCGCCCCTGGAGCTGGAAGCGTTCGTGGAGGCCGTGCCGATAGACGCGCCGGAGGGAGAGCCGCTGAAGCTGGAATTCGCCAGCTTTGTGGACGCGGTGCGGGGACGATCACCGGTGGTCGCATCGGGGCGCGATGGGCGCGACGCACTGGAGATCGCGCTCCGAATCGTGCGCGAGATAGAGCGCACGTTGCCAGCACTGCGCGGCGCTGGAGCCGGCGCGATTCGTGGCTGAGACCACGGTCGGGGGATCGGAACTCCTGATAGTCGCTGGCGAGGCTTCTGGCGACCTCCACGCGGCGTCGGTGGCACGTGAACTCAGATTGCTCCGACCGGAATTGACTCTGGTCGGAATCGGCGGCGATCGGATGCAGGCCGCCGGTATCGAACTCCTGGAGCACGCCGAGAAGCTGGCGGTCATGGGTTTCCTGGAGGTGATACGCCATGTGCCCCAGCATTACCGACTGCTCCGCGAGCTGGAGATTCGCCTGCGTTCCGGCCGGGTCGGGCTGCTCCTGCTGCTGGATTACCCGGGCTTCAACCTCAAGGTGGCCGCAGCCGCCCACCGCGCCGGCGTTCCGGTGCTCTACTACATCACGCCACAGGTCTGGGCGTGGGGTGCACGGCGCATTCCGCGCATCGCCCGGCTGGTGACTCGCGCAGCGGTGATCTTCCGCTTCGAGGAGGAGTTGCTGCGGCCGCGCGGAGTGGACGTGACCTTCGTCGGCCATCCACTACTGGATCGGATGGCCGAGCTGCCCACGCGCGAAGAGGCGCGGGCCAGGCTGGGGCTTCATGACGGCCCCGTACTGGCTCTCTTCCCTGGCAGCCGTAGCCAGGAGATAGCCCGGCATCTCGATCCCTTCGTGGCCACCGCCCGTGAACTGGAACGGCGTCACCCGGGACTGCAGGTGGTGGTCAGTGCGGCTGCCACCGTGAAGCTGGACCCCGCCCGCTGTCCCTATGCCATCGTTACCGGTGCCTCCGCCGATGTGCTCCGCGCGGCCACGGCGGCGCTGTGCAAGAGCGGAACGACAACCCTCGAGGCGGCCGTCGCCGATTGTCCGCTCGTCATAGCGTATCGCACCAGCGGTATCACCTACCAGGTCGCACGTCGGGTGGTGAAGATACCCCACATCGGCCTGGTGAACATCGTGGCGGGTGAGGAACTGGCGCCGGAGTTCGTGCAGCACGCGCTGGTGCCGCCGCTGGTGGCCGACGCATTGGACCCGCTGCTGGACGAGACGAGTGCCGAACGCAGGCGCATGCTCACGGGACTGGCCGCGGTACGAGGGAAGCTGGGAACCCCCGGTGCCGCGAGGCGCGTCGCGGCCATGGCCGACGAGATGCTCGGATGAGGCGGCTGCCCCGATGAGCGACACGCTACCTGCCGCGGCGAGCGACGTGAGGCTCGCTGACCCGGACCAGGAGCGGAAGGTTCGCCGTGCGGTGAGAGTCGGTTGGCCCACGCTGCGACTCCTGTCGAGCACCTGGCGGGTGAGAGTCCTCGGGGTCGAGCCGGTGGCGCGGCTCCGTGCAGCCAACCAGCCGGTCATCCTTGCCTGCTGGCACGGACAGCTACTGCCGCTGATGTGGCATCATCGGGACGAGGGCGTGAACGCCCTCATCAGCGAGCATCGTGACGGAGAGATAGTGGCGCGGATCGCGCAGAGGCTGGGATTCGTAACCATCCGTGGCTCGACCTCGCGAGGGGGAGGGCGCGCCCTGCTGGCGGTATCACGTTTATTGAAGGAAGGGCACGACGTGGCCATCACTCCGGACGGGCCGCGCGGTCCGGCCCTGGTGTACGCACCCGGTGCGCTGATTGCCGCCCAACGGTCCGGCGCACCAATAGTGCCGGTCGCAATGGCGGTCAGCCGGGCCTGGCGACTCCGAAGCTGGGACAGTTTCGCGATTCCGAAGCCATTCGCCCGAATCACGATCGCCTACGGTGAACCCACCTGGGTGGAGGCTACCGACGCCAGGGGAGCCGCCGCCGAGGTGGCGCGTTTCTCGGCACTGCAGGCTGCCGCGACGCGACGCGCCGAGCAGGGTCGCTGAGCGCCTGCCAGCCGTCGTCGAGCGATATTCAATGCCTTCTCCGGCCGAACTTGCGGAGTTCATCTGGTACGACGCGGGTATCCGCGGCAGTGCCGGGCGTGCACTGCTCGCCCCACTGAGCTGGGCCTTCGCCGGGGGAGCCGCCGTCCGTTCCCGGCTCTATGAGCGCGGGCTACTGGAAGTCGTCAGCCCCGCCGTGCCGGCGCTCGGCGTGGGTAATCTGACCGTCGGCGGAACCGGCAAGACACCGATGGCCGCTGAAGTCGCCCGCCGGCTGCGTCTGGCGGGCGCACGACCGGCGATCGTGATGCGAGGGTACGGCAGCGACGAACCGCTGGTTCATGCCGCACTCAACCCGGACGTGCCCGTCTTCATCGGCGTCGACAGGGCTGCCGCCGTGGACGAGGCAGCGGCGAGCGGGGCCGACCTGGTCGTTCTCGACGACGCCTTTCAGCATCGCCGATTGGCTCGCCAGGCAGACATCGTGTTGGTGAGCGCCGATCGTTGGCAGCACGGTTCGCGTCGATCATTGCCGGCGGGGCCGTTCAGGGAGCCGCTCGGGGCACTCCGGCGCGCCGATCTGGCCGTCGTGACGCGCAAGGCAGCCGGCTCCGCCGACGTGGACGCGGTCCTGGCAGCGATCGAGGCCTCTGCCCCTGGATGCCCGGTCGCCGTGGTCGCGCTGGCGTTCGACTCCCTGGTCTCGGTGGCGAACGGAGAGCATCGGCCCATCGCCGATCTGCAGGGGCTCCGGGTGTTGGCCGCGACTGCCATCGGTGATCCAGGCGCGTTCGTTCGCCAGTTGATCTCTCACGGTGCTGAGGTGAAGTCGATGGTCTGGCCCGATCATCACGCGTTCGACGACGGCGACGTGACGAGGTTGGAGATGGCTGGTCGTGACGTGGATCTGGTGGTGTGCACGTTGAAGGATGCGGTAAAGCTCGCCCCTCGCTGGCCTCCCGCCGCGGCGGGCTTGTGGTATGTTTCCCAGACGGTGTCCTTCGAGCGTGGCGAGGAACAGCTGCAGCAGATCCTCACCGCGCTGCTCCAGGCCCGTCCCCCACTCCCCTAGTGGCCGGCCATGGCCGGCGGTCCATTCATGTCAACAGACGTTCGACTGCCCACGCACAACATCGTCCGTCCCGACAAGGACACGTTCCTTGATGAGGTGAACCCGTTCGACGCGATGATGTCGCGCTTCGATCGCGCCGCCGAGTTGCTGGACCTCGAGCCCGGACTGTACAAGATCCTGCGGCATGCCGAGAAGACGATCACCATCTCCATCCCTGTCCTCATGGACAATGGTGAGATCCAGGTGTTCACCGGCCATCGCGTGCTCTACAACACCTCTCGCGGACCGGCCAAGGGCGGTATCCGCTTCGACACCGACGTGTCGCTGGAGGAGGTGACCGCGCTGGCGGCCTGGATGACCTGGAAGTGTGCGGTCGTCAACCTGCCGTTCGGTGGTTCGAAGGGTGGCGTGGTCTGCGACCCTCTGAAGATGAGCGTTGGCGAGTTGGAGCGACTCACCCGTCGTTACACGGCCGGCATCATCTCCACGCTGGGGCCTGATTCCGACGTACCAGCGCCGGATGTCAATACCAATGAGCGCGTGATGGCGTGGGTGATGGACACCTACTCCATGCACATGCGCCATACCGTGACGGGAGTGGTAACGGGCAAGCCCGTGGAAATGGGCGGTTCGCTGGGGCGGCGGGACGCCACCGGTCGCGGCGTCACGCTCGTCACGAAGGAGGCGCTCGACCACCTGGGTATGCCAGTGAGCGATGCAACGGTGGCCATTCAGGGCTTCGGAAACGTGGGCTCGGTGGCCGCCACCCTGCTCGATCGTCGCGGCTGTCGTATCGTCGGAATCGGCGATCGGGTGTCCTCGTTCTACAACCCGGACGGCATCGACATCCCGGCCGCGGTGGCGCACGTGAAGCAGCATCGGTCGTTGGATGGATTCGACGGCGGTCAACAGATTTCCGGTGCCGACCTGCTCACCCTGGACGTGGATGTGCTCGTCCCGGCGGCACTGGAGAACGTCATCACCACCAGGAATGCGGCCGGGATCCGGGCAAAGGTCCTGATCGAGGCAGCCAACGGACCCACAACTGCAGCCGCGGACGCGATCCTCGAGGACAAGGGGATCTTCGTTGTCCCCGACATCCTCGCCAACGCGGGTGGCGTCACTGTCTCGTACTTCGAGTGGGTGCAGGACCGTGCCGGCTATTTCTGGCCCGAGGACGTGGTTAACGACCGGCTCCGCGAGATCATGACACGCAGCTTCCATGATGTGCTCAGGCTGTCCCGGGAACACGGCGTCAGCATGCGGACGGCAGCCTACATGCTGGCGGTGAGCCGTGTGGCGACGGTTCACCGTCTGCGTGGCGTATACGCCTGATCGGTCGTCGCACCGCCGGCATCGATGGGTGTCGGCGGCGCGTCAACTGCTCCTGCCGTGAGACTCTCGATCATCGCCGTCGGCAAGCCACGTCGCCTGCTCGGCGAGGCAATTGCCGAGTACGAGCTGCGCGCGGCGCGATACTGGTCGCTGGCGGTCGACATCGTCCGTGAGGAACCAGCGCGTTCGGCCACTGAGGTGCAGGTCTGCGAACGGGAAGGAGAACGTCTTCTGTCGCGGCTGCCATCGTCAGCCACCGTCGTGGTCTGCGACGAGTGTGGACGCGATTTCACCTCGGCACAGTTCGCCGCGTGGCTCTCCGAACGGCGTGATTCGTCACAGGACGTGGCGTTCGTCATCGGCGGCGCTTATGGTCTGTCGTCTGCGGTACGCGAGCGTGCCACGTTGTCGCTCGCGCTTGCGCCGTGGACCTTGCCGCACGAGATGGCGCGCCTGGTTCTGGCCGAGCAACTCTACCGCGCCGGCACGATCCTGCGCGGTGAGCCATACCACAAAATCGGAAGCCGGAATGAATGACCAGCACGTGACGGTCCTTACCGAGCCTCTCGGCGGCTCGTCGCTCGCACATGCCTCGCTGGATGGCGCGGCACCCGAATGGTTCGGCAGGCGTCCGACAACGCCGTCTGCCTGGCGGGCCAGAGCGGAGGAAACAGGATCGACCGCGCCGGACGGATGGCTCGACCGTCTGCGGCCAGCCCTGGCGGCCAGTGGTGCTGCCGCTGCCAGGTTGGCGCGGGTGGCCGACGGACGTGGTGTGGTCGTCACCACAGGTCAGCAGCCCGGGCTTTTTGGCGGCCCGGTCTACACCTGGTCCAAAGCCATCAGTGCACTCGCCCTGGCCGATGCGCTGGAGGAGGCAACAGGGATTCCGGTGGCGCCCGTGTTCTGGGCTGCTACCGACGACTCCGACCTGGCCGAAGCGTCCACCACCTGGGTCTCCCTCAATGGTGGAGCAGAAGAGTTGCGACTGGGTGGATTGTCCTCCGACATGGAGGGACGTGCGATGGCGGAGGTCCCACTCCCTGACCTCTCGGAGCAACTGGCCACGCTGCGGCGCGCGGGCGGATCGGTGTCCAATGCGAGTCCGCTTGAACTCGTCGAGTCGGCCTACAAGGCCGGGGTCACGGTGGGTGATGCCTATCTCATGCTTCTGCGGGGGCTGCTGGAACCACTGGGGATTGCCGTTCTGGACGCCTCGCACCCGTCTGTGCGGACCGCCGCACGCCCCCTCCTCGTAACAGCGCTACGGAGGGCACAGGAATTGGAGCGGACGTTGAAGGATCGTACGACCGAGATAGAACGCCGGGGTTTCGTGCCGCAGGTACCGCAGGTTGATGGCCTGTCTCCAGTTTTCGTGTACGAGCCGGAAGGTAGGCGCCGCGTGCCGGTAACCGAGACCGAGAGCATCGCCGCCAACGGTGACGCCGTGCTCGGTCCCAATGTCCTGCTGCGCCCAGTGATGGAGCGTGCGATCCTGCCGACCGTCGCTTACGTGGCCGGGCCGGGAGAACTGGCTTACTTCGCCCAGGTAAGCGCCGTCGCCGATGCTCTCGATCAACCGCTGCCGCTTGCGGTTCCTCGGTGGTCCGCTCTCATCATCGAACCGCATGTGGCCGGGCTGCTCGAGCGTTACGGTCTTGATCCGTCCGATCTGGCCGATGCTCACGCCCCCGAGCGGGCGCTGGCCGAGGGGCTCGTGCCGGAGGGGATCCGGAATGCGATTGCCGGCCTTCGTGCTGCGCTGGAGACGGCTACACGAACTCTTCTGGAGCTCAACGAGACGGAGGACGGCGAACTGGTACCGGCATCCGTACCGCCGGGCGCGGCCGCGGCCATGGGTCACCGGCTCGACCGACTGGAGCGTCGCTACCGGGCGGCTGTCCGCCGGCGCGAGAGACGCGCCTTCACGGATCTCTCGACGTTGCGCGGTGCGCTCAGGCCGGGTGGTGCGAGGCAGGAACGGGCACTCAACCTGCTGCCTTTATTGGCCCGGCACGGGAGACCGTTGCTGGACGCGATGCGCCAGGCGGCTCGCGCTCATGCGGATGCACTCGTCGGCCTGGCGTCCGGCGCGAACGAGGGCACGAAAGGCGGCGCGCTGGCCACCGAGTCCTCGGGCGGTTCCTGACCTGGGTTGGAGCGCCACGCCGTACCCAATGCGCGGCGTTGGGCGATGAGCAGGCTACGCCGGTCATACGGTTCTCGCCGGATCTGCTTATCCTTAAGGTATGCAGACCGTTCCCGAGTCCGTGGCCGGCAAGCTTTCCCACCTTCCGGAGTCGCCAGGTGTCTATCTGTGGAAGGATGACGCCGGGGAGGTTCTCTATGTGGGCAAGGCCAAACGGCTGCGCTCACGTGTTCGCAGCTATTTCGCCGGTGACCATCGCGAGAGCGTGAAGACCCGCGCCCTGGTCAACAGGATACGCGACCTGGAGACGCTGGTCGTGCCCACTGAGGCGCACGCGCTGGTGCTGGAAGCGAACCTGATCAAGGAGTACCGACCGAAGTTCAACATCGCGCTCCGCGATGACAAGTCCTACCCGTACATCAAGGTCACCGTTCAGGAGCCGTTCCCGCGCGTCTGGGTAACACGGCGACTGGAGGACGATGGCGCGCGCTACTTCGGGCCGTACACCGACGTGGGAGCAATGCGCCGGGCGCTGAACGTCGTGAGACGTCTGTTCACCGTGCGCTCCTGCAGCTACGACATGCCCCGGGAAATGCCCGAACGTGCCTGTCTGGACCACGCTATCGGGCGTTGCAAGGCACCCTGTATCGGCCTCCAGAGCGAGGCCGACTACCAGTTGATGATTGCCGAACTGGTCGCCTTCCTGGAGGGTCGCACGTCGGACGTCGTGCGACGGGTGCGCGAGCGCATGGAAGAGGCAGCGGCCAACCTCGATTTCGAGCGTGCGGCCGAACTGCGCGATGCCCTCCGGCACCTGGAGCAGATGGAGGAACCGACTGTCGTGGTGCAGGTGGAGGGAGGGGATCGGGACGTGGTCGGTTATGCCCGTGATGGAGACGACGCCTGCGTGGCCCTGCTCCGCGTCCGCGGCGGGCGACTGCTGGCACGCGAACATCGTTTCCTGGAGAACATCGCCGACAGTCCCGACGCGGAGGTGCTCGCTGCGTACCTCTCCCGTACCTACCTCACGGTGGAGGAGCGCGCCGGCGAGCTCCTCGTGCCGTTCGACTTCGACGACCGGGAACTGCTCGAGGAGTCCATGGGTCGGACCCGCGTCGTCGTGCCGCAGCGTGGAACTCGGCGCGAGTTGGTGGACCTCGCACAGCAGAACGCCAGGCACCTGCTGGAGGAATCCAAGCTGGCGAGCGCCGAGACCGAGCAGCGCGCCGTGGATCCGGTGTACGAACTGGGTCGCGCGCTGGAGCTGCAGCGACTGCCGCGCAGCTTTGTCTGCTTCGACATCTCCACTTCCCAGGGAACCGACACCGTGGGCTCCTGTGTCTGGTTCGAGAACGGCCGCCCGAAACGTGCGGAGTATCGCAAGTTCCGCGTGAAGACGGTGGAAGGCACCGACGATTTCGCTTCGATGAACGAGGTCGTCACCCGCTACTTCACGCGTCGGGTGGAGGAGGGCAAGCCGCTCCCCGACCTCGTCGTGGTGGACGGCGGCAAGGGACAACTCGGTGTCGCGCAGGACGCCCTCCGTGCGCTCGCCCTCGATACATTGCCCATCATCAGCCTGGCCAAGCGCGAGGAGGAGATCTTCATCCCGGGCCGGAGTGAATCGCTCCGCCTGCCGCGACGGTCGCCGGCGCTGCGCATGCTGCAGCAGGCGCGGGATGAGGCGCATCGATTCGCAATCACATACAATCGGAAGCGACGGACCATGCGCACCGTCACCTCCGAACTACTTCAGATTCCCGGAGTCGGCCCGACGAGACGGCGTGCACTACTCTCCCATTTTGGCAGTGTGCAGGGAGTGCGCGAAGCTACGGAAGAGGAGATCGCGGAGCTTCCCGGATTCAGTCTCGCGACGGCCCGACGCCTCCTCGTCGCGCTCGCCGCGTCGGCCCCCACCGCGCCCTCGACGTCAGTCGCGTCGGCCGTGCCGGATGTTGCTTCCTCCTTCAGGCCCGCTGGTAATGACGGCGGCTGCAAGTCACCTGACAACGACCTCTCCCCTATCCCGGAAACCCACCCGTGAGCACCTGGACTCTCGCCTGCTCGGGCTGTGCCACCCCAGCCGATCTCGCCACCGCAACCGTCTGTACCGCCTGCGACCAGCCACTCTTCGCCACTTACACGTCGCCCATCCCGGATCGCGACGCCCTGATGCCACGGTGGGACATGTGGCGTTACGGGGCCGTGATGCCATTGGCTGACGGCGAGGAGCCGGTCGCGCTCGGGGAGGGCATGACGCCGATCGTCGACCTGCCAGGATTGGCGAGTGCTGTGGGTGTTCGGCGGCTGTCGATCAAGGACGAGGGGATCAATCCCACCGCGTCGTTCAAGGCGCGTGGACTGAGCGCGGCCGTTACGCGGGCGCGCGGCCGCGGCGCTCCGGGCGTCGTGGTTCCGACCGCTGGCAACGCTGGGGCGGCCCTCGCCGCTTACGCCGCGGCAGCCGGAATACCGGCGCGTGTCTATGCACCAGCAAGCACGCCGGCTGGCATTCTCGCGACGATAAGGGTCCTCGGTGCAGATCTGCAGTTGGTGGACGGACACATCGGCGACGCCGGCCGGATGGCGCGCGCCTTTGCCGCCGAGAACGGCTACCTGGACGTGTCGACGCTTCGCGAACCGTATCGCGCCGAGGGTAATCGTTCGTTGGGGCTGGAACTGGCCGAGCAACGCGGCTGGTCCCTGCCAGACGTGGTCGTCTATCCCACCGGAGGGGGCGAGGGCGTCATCGGCATGTGGAAGGCGTTCAACGAGATGAAGCAGTGGGGCTGGCTCGACAAGGACTCGCCCATGCCGCGCATCATAGTTGCCCAGGCGGCCGGCTGTGCTCCCCTGGTGCGCGCATTCGAGAGTGGTGCCGATCATGCCGATCCGTGGGAGAATCCTGTGACGCACGCCGCCGGACTGCGGGTACCCGGCCCGCTGGGTGACCGGATTCTCCTCCGCGCGCTCGGGGAAACGGATGGCATTGCCGCGGCCGTCGACGAGGAGGCAATTCGCGCCGGCACGAAGTGGCTTGCCGAGTCGAGCGGCATTGACGCAGCGCCGGAAGGCGGGTGCGCTCTTGCTGTGCTCGCTTCGCTGGTACGCGACGGTCGCGTGGCGGCAGACTCTGACGTGGTCGTCTACAATACGGGCAGCGGCGCTTCCTACCGCACTCCGGGCGCCTGAGTCCTGCATCTCTCCTCCCTGACCGCGGACGTGAAGCCATGATTGCCATTCTCGACCCCTTCAGTGGTATCGCTGGTGACATGACCCTGGGCGCGCTCGTTGCCGTCGGCCTGGATCCGGATTGGCTGCGTGCCCTTCCCGAGCGGCTCGCGTTACCGGGCGTGACAGTGAGCATCGAGGAAGTTGAGAGGAGCGGGATCGTATGCCAGAAGGTGGACTTCGATATTCCACCTCAGCCGCACGGGCGCCACATCAGGGAGATACGACGGCTGGTCGAAGCTGCCGACGTGCCAGCGGCCGTGGCCCAGCGTGCTGGCGAGGTATTCACGGCGATCGCCGTGGCTGAAGGGGAGATACACGGGGTCAGCCCCGACGAGGTTCACCTTCATGAAGTGGGAGCGGTCGACGCCATCCTGGACGTTGTCGGTTCTGTCTGGGGATTCCAACTGCTGGGCGTGGAGCGCATCTTCTGCGGCACGCTGTCACTGGGAGATGGTTTCGTGAAGGCTGCTCACGGAGTGCTCCCGGTGCCGGCTCCCGCGACACTGAAGTTGCTGGAAGGGCTGCGGGTCAAGGCTGGCCCGGAAGGGTCGGGAGAACTCGTGACTCCCACCGGTGCGGCACTGGTGAAGGTCCTTGCCGAGGGCAGCACACCGGGGGAATATCTGCCGGTGCGAAGCGGTTTCGGGGCCGGCACCCGTGATCCCGCTGATCGGCCGAACGCGCTGCGAATCATTCTTGCGGAACCATCTACCACCGCCGGCGAAGGTCGCGAGGAACTGCTCCATCTCGCGGCTGACATCGACGACATGACCGGGGAAGAGCTGGCCGTACTCTCCGACGGATTGCGGGCTGCCGGTGCGCTGGATGTCGTGCTGACGGCGACGATGATGAAGAAGGGTCGTCCGGGTACGCGCGTGGAGGTATTGACTCGCCCGCTGCGGGCGCCCGAACTGGAAGACTGGTTGCTGCGTCACGGCAGCACCATCGGCGTACGCAGCTCGATCGTCAGCCGCCGGGCCCTGCGACGTCGCGAGCGGATCGTGGACGTGCTGGGACATCCCGTCCGGCTCAAGATATCGACGCTGCCGGACGGTTCCGAGCGCACGAAAGCGGAGATGGATGACCTGAGTCACGTGGCAAGTGTGACGGGACGCACGGTCGGCGAGGTGGAGAGTATCGCAACGCTTGCCGGGGAACGCCCGTAGTTGCGGAGGGTAGTATCGGATTGTTGATTTAACTGTTTCGGGCTCTTCAGGCCCGTCCAATTGGGCCTCTTTCTTCAGGGAGTATGCTGATGACGGTCAAGACCACGGCGGCGCTGCTCGGAGCAGTGCTTGTCGCCTCCACGGCCGGCGCGCAGGCCCGTCCGCCCGCGCAGGGCAGCACAGCCGCGGCCCCCAAGTGCAATATCCAGAGCGGCGGTTCGGTGCAGGTCTCGACCGCCTACGACGCGCTCGCCAAGTTCAATGCCACCACGACGCCAGATGAGCAGGCGAAGTTCCTGACGGCGGCGGTGAAGGAGCTGAGCAACCCGTCCGACAAGCCCAACGTCGAGATCGCTCGCCAGTGGGTGCTCGGCCAGACACTGGTCGCCTGGACGCTGGTGGATGACAAGCCGACCGCCGGCCCCCGTGGCAGCTATGGCTACACTACCGACCCCGACGCACCGATCGATATCCTGCTGGCGGCCGACAGCGCATTCAAGGTAGTTGCCGCCGCCGAGCCGGGTTGTGCAACGCAGATCGAGCCGATGCATCGCATGTCGGTGGTTGCTGCGACAAACGCTGCCACGCAGCAGTTCAACGCTGGCAACATCGACTCGGCCAAGGTGTTGTCGGACCGACTCCTGGCGTTGGAGCCGGCTTCGCCACATGCATGGCACCTGCTCGCGAATATCGAGGTCAAGAAGCAGAACTACCAGGCCGCTGTGGACCTCTTCGACAAGGTGATCGCGGCTACGGCTTCGGATTCCTCGATGACGGAAGTGCACGACAATGCCATGATCAGCGCAGCTTACCTGCTGCAGAATCTTGCTGACGCAGATCAGACAGACGCGTCCAAGACGCTGGCCGAGAAGGCCGCGCGATACTTCCGCGGCTACATCGAGACCCATCCTGACGATGCCTCGGCCAAGTCTGCGCTCGCCCGCACTCTCGTGTCGGCTGGGGATACGCTGGCCGCGAGCAGCATGTACTCGACGATGCTCGCCGATCCGTCAAAGTACTCGTCGATGGATCTCCTCAATGCCGGCGTGGGTGCCGCCAATGCCAACAAGCCGGCAGAGGCGATGCAGCTTCTGGAGGCGGGCGTGAGAGGTAACCCGTACTTCCGTGACGGGTTGTTCGTCCTCGGTCAGGTAGCCCTCCAGGCTGGCGAGTTGACGAAGGCTTCGGACGCCGCGACCCGGTTGATTGCGGTGGATCCGAGTAACCCGGACAACTACCACCTCCGGGCTGCCATCTACCAGGAATTGCTGTCCGAGACCAAGGACAAGAAGGCGCAGAAGGCCTACACCGACTCCATGATCACCGCCAATCGCGCAGCCAGTGCAATGCCGGTGAAGGTGACGGTGACCGACTTCGCCCAGCCGTCGGACTCTCAGCGCATCCTCAATGGTACGATCGAGAACCTCTCCGACGCACCCGCCGACTACACGATGACGGTGGAATTCCTGGACGTGAACGGGACAGTGCTGGCCACGAAGACGGAGGTCGTGTCCGGAGTCGGTCCCAGCTCCAGCAAGTCCTTCAGTATCACCGTTGATCAGCCGGGAGTGGTTGCCTATCGCTACGCGCCGCTGACCAAGTGAGTCGTGGTAAGTGCAGGCCAGCGCTTCTGTTCCATGCGCTGGCCTGTTACTTTACCTGAGCCATGTCGCTGTCTGGCATGGCGTCCCGTGGGGGGAGCCCGGCTCGCGGCCGGCCTTCCCCCATTTCTCCGGCAGGGATTCCGGGTTTAGTGTAGGTGTAGCCGATGCCTGCCTCCCGGGAGGAAGAAGCTCACGGATCGCGCCGAAGCATTCGGCATCTGCGAGAGCGGGGTTGGTCCGGCGCCATTGCATCCATGTCCTCGAGCCTGAGGAACCGAATTTCGCTAACCGTGTTTCCATGAGCGCCGCTTGAAGGTTCCTGTAGTCGCCCTGATCGGGCGCCCGAACGTCGGGAAGTCCGCGCTCTTCAATCGCCTGGTGGGCGGCCACGCCGCAATCGTCAGCGACGAAGCAGGTACTACCCGTGACCGGCACTTCGGGCGCGTGGAGTGGGCCGGAAAGCAGTTCTGGCTGGTCGATACCGGAGGTCTCGCCGATGACCCCCACCTGCCGATGGATCTGGAGATCCGTCGCCAGGTGATGCAGGCGATCGACGAGGCGGACCTCATGTTGCTCGTCGTCGATGCGAAGGCGGGGCTCCATCCGAGCGATTCACGCATCGTGGACATCCTGCGGGAAATCGGTCGACCCTGGCTGCTCGTCGCCAACAAGGTCGACGACCCGGCGAGCTCCGATTATTACGAGTTCTATGCCCTCGGTGCGGGTGACCCGCTCCCCGTATCGGCGACGAACGGTCGGCAGTCGGGAGACCTCCTGGACTCAGTCGTGGAGAAGCTCCCTGCCAACGAGGAAGAGGTCGGAGAGGGGCTCCGGGTGGCCGTGATAGGACGGCCGAATGTCGGCAAGTCGTCGCTCGTCAACCGCCTGTTGGGCGAGGATCGGCTCGTCGTGAGTGACGTGCCGGGAACGACGCGCGATGCCATTGACGCTCCGCTGACCTACCACGGGCGCGAACTGATCTTCGTCGATACGGCCGGTCTCCGTCGCCAGAGCAAGGTGGATGATGGCGTGGAGTTCTACTCGGCCCTGCGTACGCGACGGGCGATCGAGCGCGCTGAGGTCTGCGTGCTGCTGGTGGATGCCACGCTGGGCGTGGAGAAGCAGGACCTCAAGATAGCGTCGCTGGCATGGGACGCCGGTCGCGGCCTCATCGTCGTCGTCAACAAATGGGACCTGAAGGAGAAGGACGACAAGACCGCGGCGAAGTTCGAGAAGGAGGTCCGGGAAAGGGTCGACTTCCTGCGATGGGTGCCATTCATCTTCACCTCGGCGCTGACCGGCCAACGGGTCACCCGGTTGCTGGATGTCATCCTGCAGGTGGACAAGGCGCGCAGCACGCGAATCCCCACGAGCGAGGTGAATGAGGTGCTTCAGGGGCTGATCGGTCGCCTGCAGCCGCCACAGGCCGCGGGTCGCGAGATAAAGATCAACTATGCCACCCAGGTTGAGATTGAACCTCCTACCATAGCGGTCTTCGGCAACGATCCGTCCGCCCTTGCCGAGCACTACGTGCGCTACCTGCACAACGGCTTTCGCGAGGCGTGGGGCTTCACCGGCTCACCGCTCCGCATCGTCCTCCGCAGAAAGAGTAGCTGACCCGCTCCCCGCGCCCAACCGATGACGCTCCAGCACCTCCTGGGTCTGATTGTCGCTTACGTGGCTGGCTCCATCCCGGCCGCCTACATCGCTGGTCGCCTGGTGCGGGGGATAGACCTGCGGGAATATGGCTCGGGTAACCTTGGGGCGACCAACGTCTATCGCGAACTCGGTCGGACGGTTGCCGTAGCGGTGATGTTGTTTGACGCGGCCAAGGGTGCACTACCCGTCCTCGTGTTGCCGCGCCTGATAACTGGTGGTGACCCCGTGCCCTGGGCAATCGCCTACGGAGTCGCCGCGATAGTTGGTCATGTCCGTCCAATCTTCCTCCGCTGGAAGGGTGGCGGAAAGGGAGTGGCGACATCCAGTGGCGTCTTTGCCGCTCTCGTGCCATTGCCGATGCTCGTCACCTTCCTGGCCTGGGTGGCGATCATCTGGGGCACGGGCTACGTCTCGCTCGCCTCGTTGAGCGCGGCACTGTTGCTGCCGCTCACCATCCTTGTCATGGTCGGCCCCCGCACGCCGGTGTTGGCGGTGGCCATCGTCGTCGGAGGTTTCGTCTTCTGGACACATCGAGCGAACATAGGACGGCTGCGTCGTGGCGAGGAGAGCCGCTTCAGCCGCAGACCGCGAGGGGAGGGAGCAGGATGACGCGCTGTGCGGTAATCGGAGCCGGTGCATGGGGAACCGCGCTGGCCGACCTTCTGGCTCGTGGCGGACACGAGGTCGTGCTGTGGGCTCGCGAAGCCGATGTCGCGGAGAGCGTGAATCTCCATCACCGGAACGACCGTTTTCTCGCCGGGCCCCTGCTGGCGTCATCGGTCCGCGCGACGACCGACCTGGTCGAAGCTGTCCACGGCGCCGAGATGGTGACCTACGTCGCCCCATCGCACGTGCTTCGACAGGTGGTGCAAGGGCACGCGGCGGCAGTGCCGCCAGAGGCCACGCTCGTCGTCGCCACCAAGGGAATCGAGCGAGACTCGCTCGCCATCATGACCGACGTCGTGAGTGAGGAGCTCCCGGGTCGCGATATCGTTGCCCTCTCCGGCCCCAGCTTCGCCGCCGAGGTGGCCGCCCGGCAGCCCACGGCGGTCGTCGCCGCGTCATCGCGACTGGTCGTTGCCGAGGGAGTCCAGCGCGTCTTCTCGACGGACAACTTCCGCGTCTATGCCAACGACGACGTGGTGGGCGTGGAGCTGGGTGGTGCCCTCAAGAACGTCATGGCAGTGGCGACGGGAATGGCCGAGGGGCTGGGGCTGGGTTTCAATTCCCGGGCTGCGCTCATTACACGTGGACTGGCCGAGATGACCAGGCTGGGGCTCGCGCTGGGTGCGCAGCCGCAGACCTTCGCCGGCCTGGCGGGAATGGGAGACCTGGTACTGACCTGCACCGGCTCCCTCAGCCGCAACCGATCAGTCGGACTGGAGATAGGGCAGGGGAAGACGTTGGACGAGGTGCTGGCCACCAGGGAGACTGTAGCCGAAGGGGTTGCGACGGCAGCCAGCGCGCACGCCCTTGCCCAGCGCGAGGGCGTCGAGATGCCGATAGTCTTCGCCGTCAACCGGATACTCTTCGAGGGGTCTCCGCCGCGACTGGCGATTGAGGAAATGATGAGGCGCGAACTGCGCCCTGAACAGGATTGATCGGTGTTCGGACGAGGTGATGCTGATCCCGTACAGGAGTACTTCTCCATCGGTGAGGTGTGCGCTCTCACCGAGTTGAAGCCGCACGTCCTCCGCTACTGGGAGGGGCAGTTCCGTGCCCTCCGGCCGGCCAAGAACAGGTCGGGCAATCGCGTCTACTCGCGTCGCGAGGTGGAACTGGTCCTTCTCGTCAAGCAGCTGCTCTACGTTGAGAAGTACACCATTGACGGCGCGCGGCAGAAGATCGACGCCGAACGCCGTGGACACACCGTACGCACCGTGGCGCGACGTGCCCTCGAGGCCGAGACATCGGCCGCCATCGAGCGCGAACTCGAGGCCATCCTGCGCATTCTGACCGACGAGGAATCAACAGGCCGCACGGATTGACACCGACCCGAAAGCTCACGGCCGGAACGGATTGACCTCCCCTCACACTCCAGCACAGTAGATGCGAATCCTCTGCACCAACGACGACGGAATTCTCGCTCACGGGTTGGCCTGCCTGGTGAAGGCTGCCGAACCGCTGGGTGAGATAACCATAGTAGCGCCAGACCGTGAACAGAGCGCCACGAGCCACTCCCTGACGCTACATCATCCGCTGCGCCCGGTGCGCCGGCCCGATGGCGCCTATCAGGTGGATGGTACACCCACCGACTGCGTCATGCTCGCCGTGGAAGCGCTGATGCCCGAACGTCCGGACTTCGTCCTGAGCGGCATCAACCATGGGCAGAACATGGGTGAGGACGTGCTCTATTCGGGGACGGTGGCGGCGGCGATGGAGGCGATGACCCTGGGCATCCCATCGCTCGCCATCTCGTTCGCCGGGGGCGACCTGCGTTCCGATCCGCGCCTCATCGACGAACTGGTCCCGACAGTCACCGAGCTTCTGCAGCACATCACATCGCTGCCCAAACTGCCGCCAGGCGCACTGCTCAACATCAACTTGCCGCCCGTCAGCGGCGGGAAGGTTGAGGGGGTGAGACTGACGCGCCTCGGCCGTCGTGTGTACTCGCAATCCATCACGCCCATGCGCGATCCCTGGGATCGACCGATCTACTGGATAGGTGGCGGGTCGGCTAGCTGGACAGGGCCCGAGGACTCCGACTTCCGGGCGATCGCCGACGGTTTCATCTCCGTCACGCCGCTGCAGCTCGACCTTACAAATCGCGACGTGCTGGACGCGGCGGAGAATTGGTGGCAGGAGATCTAGGCCCCGCTCCACGCGGTCCGCGGCGGCGGCTGATCGAGACGCTGCGCGCCTCGGGAATAGACGATCCCAGGGTCCTCCGTGCCTTCGATGAGGTGGGCAGGCATCTGTTCGTCCCGACCGGCGTACGGCACCGCGCCTATGAGGATGCTCCGCTGCCGATCGGTATGGGCCAGACGATCTCTCAACCGAGCATCCATGCGCGCTACCTCCAGCTACTGAGGCTGACCGGCGACGAACGAGTGCTCGAGGTGGGCACGGGGACCGGCTTCCAGACCGCACTCCTGTCGCACCTGACGCAACAGGTATTCTCGATAGAGCGCGTACCCGCCCTCCTGGACCGGGCGAGGGAGTTGCTCCAATCACTGCAGCTTCGTAACGTTTCACTGTTGCTCGGCGACGGTACGCTCGGCTGGCGCGAGTTCGCGCCCTACGATGCGATACTGGTCAGCGCGGCCGCGCCAGAGCCGCCGCAGCCGCTGCTCGAGCAGTTGGCAGAGGGCGGCAGAATGCTGATTCCGGTGGGAAGCCGTGAGGATCAGCAACTGGTGCTGTACACCCGGCGCGGAGATGAGTACGATCGAGAGGAGATCGCGCCCGTCCGTTTCGTGCCATTGCTCGGTGCTCACGGTTGGGAGATTTGAGAGCGCGCTGCCGCCGACGGTGCACACTCGACCGGGACGGCCGTTGCTGATGAAGGAGGACGACACGCATGCCGCAGGACCCGAGGCCACGCCGAACGTTGGCTCCACCATTCTCTCGACCCACTCAGCCGGGGCTCGTGACGGTCATCTCGCCTTCAAGTGAGGCTGGTCGTCCATTGCGCCCGACGCCATATGCCAGCGCGGTAATCCCGCACCTGATGGCGGCCACCAGTGCTGCGGAGCAGGTTCTGCCGGGCGGTGACGTGGACGAGGAGGTCGTGGCCGGCCCGGCGACGCCGCCCCGGCGGCGGACAGGCTCGTTGCGCGAGGTCCCTGGGGATCACGCCCACGCCACCGGCGTTCCGGTCAATCCCGAGGTTGCGTTGGAGTCCGACGACTCCACCTCGGACTATCCTGCTGATTCGCCGTGGCCTCCCGACGCCGTTTTCGGCTGGACTGGAAGCGATGACGAATGGGAGGCTGGAGCGCGTGAATCGGCGATCAGGGCGTCAGCAATGACGTCCGAGGTAGCGAGCGCTGGAGCTGACAGCGCGGCAGTGGAGGGAAGCCTATTCGAGGCGGGCTCGACCGTCAGTCATGATGAGTCTGCCATGGTGGCGGCAGCCACGCTGGAGCGTGTTGCGGCGGCTATCAGAAGCGGCGAGCTGAGCCTGCCGACTCTTTCCGGAGGTGAGACGGACGCGGCGATACTGGCGTCGGCGCTGTCGGCACTGCTCGCTCCTGCACAACTCCGATCGGGGGCGGAGTGGCGTTCGGATCCAACGGATCCGCTGGCTGATGCAATTGGCGAGCGCGAGCGATGAAGCAGATCCGCGCCGTCGTCCTGGGCCGCGTACAGGGCGTTGGGTTCCGCTGGTTCGTTCGTCAGGAAGCCCGCAGGCTGGGAGTGGCTGGCTGGGTTCGCAATCGCACCGACGGATCGGTCGAGTTGGAGACAGCGGGTGAGGAAACCGCAGTGGATCGTCTGCTCCAGCATGTACGCGTCGGACCCGATGCCGCCGATGTCACGGAAGTTGTCATCTCGGACTCGGAAGTCGTTGGCTCCGTGCCATATCCGTTCAGTATCCTCAAGTAATGGATCACTCTTCTGGGAGCGACGTGGACGAGTCCCTGGAGACCCGACTCCGGCGAACCATCCGGGAGGTGCCGGACTTTCCGCTCCCCGGTATCAGCTTCAAGGACATCACGCCCGTGCTCGCCAACAGTCTGCTCTTCCGGTCCGTAACGGATGAGTTCGCACGGCAGTTCGCTGGCAGTGGCGTCTCGCACGTGGCCGCCATAGAGAGTCGTGGATTCCTCTTCGGTGCGCCGGTGGCACAGTTGCTGGAAGTGGGTCTCGTGCCGGTGAGGAAAGTGGGCAAGCTCCCCCATCTGACCGAGCGTGTGGACTACGCCCTTGAGTACGGGACGGCCGGAATCGAGGTGCACGCGGACGCGTGGGGGCCGGGGGATTCCGTCCTCATCGTGGATGACGTGCTTGCCACTGGGGGCACGGCAGACGCCGCATGCAAGTTGGTGGAACGGATGGGGGCGCGGGTTGCAGGGTTGGCCTTCCTGCTCTCGCTCAGATACCTGACGGGCGAAGATCTCCTTCGAGGCAGGCGGGTGGAGACCCTGGTTCGATACCAGCCGGGGTAACTCGTGAGCGGTGCGCTACCCCTCAGCCACTGGTCGGCATACATTACGCCTCGCGATGCACCACC
>CALCHX010000110.1 GCA_937906875.1 uncultured Gemmatimonadota bacterium
CTCGACAAGATCGCAGTTACCGCGAATGAGCACTTCAAAACCGGTATTCGACCCCAGAAGGTCGACTTTGCATCCTTCTGGCACGACACAAAAACTCGGGTGCTTCGACCGGAGGTCACCACCATGGCGGGACGACGCGCTCGGCTTGCTCTCGCGGAACTTCAGCGGGATCTCGCATCCGACGCCCTCTATCCGAGTGCTCGCCTTCTTCGGAACGCTGGCACTCACCGGCTCGTCCATGGCACCCTCGGCGAGCCGACCGGCCCGACGAAAGAGACCTTCAGCACTATCGACCTCATCGACCTGCAAGAGTCGACGATCGAAGCGCTATGGGTCGCACGCGCCGCGTTCCTTTACCTCATCGACCTCATCGACGCCGAAACGCCAGAGCTTGATGGCCCGACGGCCGAACTGCACTCACAAGTCTGAGGTCTTCGGTTGCGGACCAGTGTGGAGGGCAAGCCACGGTTCAACCGCGCCTCACCTCAACAGTCCTGTCCCCTTGCCAAGTCGATGGGTGCCTAGAGCATGAACGCTCGCTAGATCCCGAGTCCGCGACGACGGGCTTCAGCACGTTGATCCTCCTGAAGTGCACTGCTTTCATACCCGTCAGCCAAACGTCTGAGAAGCGCGGCCGTTCGATCGTCGGCAGCTAGGGCAGCAGCTTGTTCGCGGTACTTTATTGCGAGTTCACGCTCGGCGACGCCGCCCTCCATGCTTCGCCACTCCACGCCTCGGGCGTTGTAAATGCCGCGCCCCATGCCTTGCTCAAGTGCTTCAATACGGAGGTCGTTGACCAGCCGGCGAACTGCCGTTGGTGGCCACTTGCCGTCAACCGGATCGTTGCCTGCCCGGCTTAGTAGCTCTCCGACGGCCCCCCAGGCGAGCGCCTTCTTGTTATCGTCCCAATCGGCGACGCGCGTCGACACTTCATCGGACCAATCTCTGAGTACAGACTCGTCAATCACTCCCGAGTCCTGCTCGCCGGGAATTGTTCTCCAGGATCGAAGAACCCTCCAGCCGCGGGAGGCGATCTCGCCGTCTTGGCCCATACGCGCCTCGAGCACTTCGACGAAACGTGCTGGCGATGTCGCCATCGAGCGGTGCAGCTCAAGCTGCCGACGATCGTTTAGCGCGGGGAGGAACGCCCGCTCAAGAAGGACGAGGCGATCCTGCATGGACGCGTCGTCCTGCAGTCTTACGGTCAGCCGATCGATTGAGTCTCCCTCGGCCTTTGTATCTCCCGCCTGACCCGCCAGAAGGCTCTCCAGGGCCTCAGCGATGACTTCGTTCGCGACTCCCTCGCCATGAATATCCAGGGTTGTGACTGCCAACCCGGCCTGACCGCGCTCGACGAGAGTTCGTGCGATGACTTCGATTGTGGGCGCGCCTGCTTGCACAGACCACGGGCTAAATCCCGCCCAGAACGCTGTTTGGACGTCCTCGGTCTCCTGTCGGAGCTTTTCGATTGCGCTTTCGATCGCCAAGGACTGGAAAAGGTGCGCTCTCGTCTTTGCGTTCGCGTTGGGTGTGGCGTCTAGTAGACGGACGGGCAAATCAGCATCGTCCCTGACGCGCCGGGCGAGGTAGCTCATGGCAAACCTTGATCGAGATGGCCCGGCACCAAGCAACGTCACAAGGGTTGTGTCACTCAACGGAGTTCCTCGAGAAGCGAGTGCCCACGTCAGAGTACTCACGTCGGGGAGCTGTTCGGCGAACTCGAGGACCGCCTCGAATCCCAAGCCCGATTCGATCTCGTGGATGGCGGATACCCGCAGTCGCTGTACTTCGGCGGTCTGGGCGGCCCAGTCTTCACCTCGAGGGAAATCAATCAGCCGTGGGTATCCCGTGTGGAACAGCCATTCGTTCTTGCGTCGGGGATCAGTCGGGGTTAGGTCGTCAAAGAGTGCTCGGAGCGGCAAGAGGTCCACGGCGGGTAGAGACCAGTCGGCATCGTCGAACTCGGTGTGGTCAGCGATCAGACTTCTCAGCTCTTCGTAGGGGACTTGCGTCTCCGCGTCGGACCATCCCGCCACGAGTTCGGCCAGCCGTTCGAGGACAAGCGCCCGCCCGTCCGAGCTGAGCTGCGGAAGCCAGCCGATCGCGGCCTTGGCATGCTCCGGGCTGGTTGCCCTGGGCAGTAGCACTGACACGAGTTCAAACCTTCGGTCTGCCAGCTCCCCAGATGTCACACCTGTAAGCCGGGGGCCCCACTGACGATAACGGGGTCCAGGTTCGATGACTCCGAAGCCGTCGTCGCCCACAAGGCCAGCGAAGGCATCCCAACTCGCGCCGCCATCGTTGTCAAGCTGCTCGGCAATCACTGCAAGTCTTCGGGCCCAGGGAACGGACGTGTTCCAGGTCACCGGCGACAGCGCTTTTCGGAGAGAGTCAAGCGGCCGATTGGACCAGGTCCCGCCTGGATCGATCGCGTGAAGTCGAAGCAAGACCGACACCACTCGAGGAAGCGCAGCGGTCGACCATGAAAGGACATCGGCGGCGTGCACCAACTCGAGATGGGGCGACGAAGGCCCGAAGGTCACCGCCCCGCGTTCGCGCGAGTCTGTAAAGATCTGCTCGGGTGGCATTGCGGCGACGGCGTCTAGATAGTCGAGAACGGCGTCCGGTGCCGCTTCAGCAAGCAGCGACAGCGAGAACGGTCGTCCGACAAGAGCGGAGACTTCGAGCGGTTGAGCGGGAAGACCGAGTGCGTTGCGCACCACTCGAGTTGCGCTCGCGGAGTTCTTTGTTGCGGTGCCGGCGACATCTTCGTCGGCGCCCATAAGTGCCAGGACCACGCCGATGCCATCCGCGATGTCTCGCGAGTGCTGAGGTCCTACACCTTGTATCTGCGCCCGGATGCGTTCCGCGCCGTCCAACTCGGCCAGCGGGTTTGCGGTTCCCAACACGGTTGCAACCTCGGACTCAAACAGTGCGAGGTCCTCATCCGTGATCGAATGCGACAGCAACCGCCAGGTGTCCGTCGGACTGACCAAATATCGATGCGCCTCAAACTCTGCGGTGGGTCGACCTTCGTTCTTCAGAATCGACGACCAGGTTTCTGATGCATCAGCAGCATCTCCCCCGAGAAGCGCGGCGACAAATCGTAGATCACCTTCAAACTCGGTACTCCAACGAGCGACAAGTGCAAGTCGTCGCTCTCGCGCGTCAAGGTCACGTGCTGCCCAGGAAGGCGTGAACAACGCCGGCTGAATTGCAAGCTCTCGGCGCAGGGTGGTGATGTCTCGGCGTGCCAAGTAGCCCAATTCGTAAGCCCGATGAAACTCGACTCCTTGCGTTTCCAGAGCCTTTGCGGCGCCCTCACTGTCGGTCGCCGGAATCTCGAGGGTGGACATGTGGGCAGGATGCGTGAGCACAAACACATGCGCGAGCGAGTTGTCGGGTATTGCCGCTAACCAAGAAGCGTTCGGGGTCAACGCCACGAGTGGACGTCCGGAGCTGAGGGCGGCGACGAACGCCGCCTCCTGTTCGAAAATGACTAGGCGTGCTGGGAGCGCTGAGAAGGGATCGTTATCAAGCGCGCGCTGCGCCACCGCCGCAAACGTCGCTACCGCCGCCTCCCACTGCAATCCATCGCCACCAACGCTGGTAACTCCGGGGCTTGCCGAAAGGTCCGCGATCTGATCAACGAGCTCCTCTCGACCAGCAAGTAACACGGTGGCATCAAGCGAAACGTTCGTACTCTCGAGCCAGCGTTTCCACCACGCGGACCAATGGATTTGACCGACTACCGGTATTCCCATGACCGATCGCATCCACGCCGAGGTGCCCGGCGCGATTGCGAGCCAACTGACGAGGCTTTCCACATTCAGCCCACGAACGGACTTCCAGATCCCATCAGTCGTGTGCTTGTCGAACTCCTTACGCTTCGTCCACTTCTGCGTCGAGACAGCACGGTAGTGCACGTCCTTACGGAGCATTCCCAAAGGGCCATCGGTCCGCTTGAGGTAGTCGGACTCTGCCTTTCCATGGGCGCCTGTCTGCACTGATACTTCCCAGACCGACACGCCCTTGGGCACATAAAGCGATTCACCGTGGGCCTCCACGACGAGGTCGAACCCCCCGGTACTCACTCCCGTCCCCGCGGGTGCGTCGAGAAAGACGACCTCTTCACCCGTCTCGACAATCAGGCGCGCGATCAGTTCGGGAAGAACGCCGTCGGAGTCGACAGCTTCAGTGCTCCAGCGGAGGATGTCATCACGAGAGATGGACTCCCAGGTCATGTGTCCTCCTCAGTGTGCTCCCTCAACACACGCTATCGCTCCATCACCGGATAGTCGCCGCCCCTCAGGTGTGCGACCCGCAGAGTGACCTGTGTTCCGCAGATCGGGTGTTTCACACGATGTGTAACACCCGATCTACGGAATGAGTGGGAGCCTTCCGGGTAGTGCGTCGATGCGGCGCACGAGGTGCCGCAGATACCGGCGGCGTTCGAGGCAGCGACGAGCCGGATCAACTCTTGCCAAGTCTCTACGCTCTATGCGCGACCTTGGGACGCCATTGAAGGGTGGTTCAGTGGGCCTTAGCTGAGTTCTGCGAGCAGATGCCGGTTGCGTTTAGTGATGAGGTACCGCAGGTAGGGAACAAGGACTGCGCGCTCGGCTAGCCATCCGAAGATCGGCGAGCCGACGGTAATGGTGTCCGTCATCCGACACCCATCGCCGGTGGGTTCGAACCGGTGCTCGTGCACGAAGGTCTTGAACGGCCCTCGCACCTGCTGGTCGACGAAGCGCGCTGGGGATTCGAGCGCGGTGATCTTCGAGGTCATCGTGAACCAGATACCGAAGTGGCGTGCTCTCCAGGTGACGGTCTCGCCCAAGCCGATCGTGCCCGAGGTCGTGCCCGCGATCGCACGCTCGCCAGACTGGCGCATTGACGATATGTGCGCGTCGATGTCTAGGGAGATGTCAAACAGCTTTCGGGCGCTCACATCGGCGTCGGTCACGATCACGAACGTCGACGGCACACTCTCATTCTGCGTGACGCGGGCGGCGTCGAGCGCGCACGGTCGACGGTCAGCGTATGGGTAGAAGATCGCCCCGTCTTTCTGGACGTCACCGAAACGTGGCTCGAGACCGCTTAGCCGGCGCGATGAGATTGCCCGCGTGGGTGACTCAAGCGAACGCCGAGCAGACGACCAGCCCGATAGCAAGATGCTCCCCGCAGCCAAGAACCCGGCAGAACACTCAGGGTCCAGAGCAAAGAACAGGGTGCAATGCACGCAGGCACTTTCTGTGAGCACTCGCGGATGCCTTGTGGCGCCAAGCATCACGTGTAAACCTGGTTGCATGGCTCGCGGGCGACGAAAACAGCGGAAAGTTGCGGTTAGCCGAACGGCAGTGCCCGATGCTAAGAACGTTGCGCGGCCGGCTGGTCCGTCGGTCGGTGGCGTTTCGAGACGAGAGTTCGAAGTGCAGTCCGCGAGTGCCAGCGTTCCCGATGGCAGTTCGTTTCGCAGATCAGGAGCGACACCCTCGTTGCCGATTCGGCGCCCGGTACCGACCCCACAAGCCCAGCCGACTCGGCCTCAACCGTCGCCCGAGTGGGAGAAGCAGAAGGCACAGCAAGCCGAGCTGCGTCGGCTCGGCGATCTTTCAAAGTCGCTGGTCAAGCTCCATCGCGAGGAAGCGAAGTTGCTCAAAGAGCGCGACGCGCTCATCGCCACACTCAGAGCGCAGGACGTATCTTGGTCATCGCTTTCGATGCGCACGGGGCTGAGTCGTCAGGCGCTCAGCAAACGGGTCACCATCTAGCCTCGAGAGCCGAAGTCAGTCTCGTCAGACGGTGGTGTAGCGGCGGGCGGCGTAGCTTCGTCATCCTGGGACGACATCGCTGCGGATGGAAGATCGCTGCGCAGGTCCTCGTCGACGACCCCCTCGTCCGGCTTTCGGAGG
>CALCHX010000111.1 GCA_937906875.1 uncultured Gemmatimonadota bacterium
CGGACGATGGCGGCCGCCGCCGCAGCCGAGGCCTCCCGCTCGGACTGACCCGCGACCAGTCCGCTCATGAGGGCGGTCGGCGCGGTGCTGGCGACCCGTCCGGCCTCGCGCATGACCTCGTGCTCGGCCGGCGACTTGATGCGGTGCGCGCGGTAGATGAGGTGGTCGTCGTGCTCGAGGACGACGAGCGACCGCCACAGCCGCGCCGTGACGCATTGCGCGGCAATGGCATGTCGGTGACTGTCGGGCGGCTGCGCGCCGACCCGCTGGTACACCTGCGGCTGGTCGCTTGCGGCCACAACACCATTCGCGGCGCCGCGGGCACCGCGATCCTGAACGCTGAACTGCTCGTGGCCCGCGGTCTCGTAAAGCACGTGCAGGTTGCCCGCGCGTGATAGTCCTCAAGTTCGGCGGTACCTCAGTCGGCGACCCTGAAGCGATCGAGCGGCTGGCCGAGGTCGTCCGCACGCGATTGGAGCATGGCGCCACTGTCGTCGTCTCGGCCATGTCGGGCACCACCAACACGCTGCTCGAGATTGCCGAACAGTCGTCGCGCGGCCAGCTCATCGTGGCAGTGCGGCTGGTGGAAGGGATGCGCGAGCGGCACCTGCGTGCCGCCGAGCGACTGCTGGGGCCGGGCGCGGCGGCCGACGACCTCTGTGGTGAGTTGAGCGCGCTCTGCGACGAGCTGGCCAGCCTGGCCGAGGCGCTGTCGGTGCTGGGGCATCTGACTCCGCGCAGCGAGGACGCCATCACGGCCTTCGGCGAGCAACTCTCGGCGCCGCTGGTGGCGGCCGCGCTGGAGCATCGTGGACTGCCCGCACGACTGCTCGAGGCGCGGGATATCGTCATCACCGACGATCGATTCACGAAGGCCATGCCGCAGCCCGAACTCATCGCACGCGAGGCAAGGCGCGTGATTCTCCCGATCATTCGCGAGGGAGGCGTGCCGGTGATGGGCGGCTACATCGGTGCTACCGCGCAGGGCATCACGACGACGCTCGGCCGCGGCGGCTCTGACTACACTGCCGCGCTGATCGGCGCCGCGCTCGACGCCCAGGCGATCGAGATCTGGACCGATGTGGACGGTATGCTCACCGGCGATCCCCGCGTTGTGAGCGGTGCGCGACTCATCCAGCACATCCGCTTCGACGAGGCGTCCGAGCTGGCGTCGTTCGGGGCGAAGGTGCTCCATCCGGCGACCATCGCGCCGGCGGTGCGTCGCGGGATTCCGGTCTTCATCTACAACTCCCGGGCACCCCAGGGATGCGGCACGCGCATCACCGCCGATGCGCCGCGAGGGGGCGTAACTGCGGTAGCGGGCAGGGGGAACATCACGGTGCTCAAGCTGCGTTCCCCGCGCATGCTCCTCGCCCACGGGATCCTGCACCGCATCTTCGAGCTATTCGAGAAGCACCGTGTGAGCGTGGACGTCGTGGCCACTTCCGAGGTCTCCATCTCAGTCACCATCGACGATCCAGCGCGACTGGAGGAACTGGTCGTGGACCTCACTCCATTCGGCGACGTAGTGGTGGAACGGAACCGGGCCATCCTGGCCGTGGTGGGCTCAGGGTTGGGCGGGGCCGGCGGCGCGATGGCCAACGCGCTCCGTGCGCTCGGCGATATCCGGGTGCAGATGATCTCGCTCAGCGCCACCGAGATCAACCTCACCCTGGTGGTGGACGGGGAGAACCTGAACCCCGGCCTGCGCCTGCTGCACGAGGCATTCTTCGGAGCGTCGGTCGTTGCCACCAACGTCGCCGACACCACCGATCCCGCGGACAGCACCAACGCCGAGGGCAGCACCAGAACAGCAGACACCACGAACACCACAGACACCACCAGAACAGCGGACACCACCAGGATCGCCCATACCATCAACGGCACCGACGCCACGGGCGTCGCCGATAATAGCGGCGATATCGGAGGTCATGCATGAGCAGGTCCACACAGCCACCGCGGATTGCCATAGTCGGGATGGGCAGAATGGGGCATGCGGTGCAGCGCCTGGCCGAGGAGCGACAGTGGCCGATCGCTGCACGCATCGGTCGTGATTCCGCGAGCGATATCGAGAGCGCACTCGACGGCGCGGACGTCGCCATCGACTTCACCACCGCCGGCGCGGTACTGGATAACGTGCGTGCCTGCCTGCGCGCCGGCGTGCCGGTGGTGGTGGGCACCACTGGCTGGCTGGACGAACGGGAGCAGTTGGAGGGCGAGGTGCGTGAGGCCCAAGGCGCCATGTTCTGGGCGCCCAACTTCTCGCTCGGAGTGAACGTCTTCTGGCGAGTCGCCGAGCGTGCGGCTGCACTGATAGCATCGGTACCCGGCTTCGAGGCTGCCATCCTGGAGAGTCACCACTCGGCCAAGAAGGACGCGCCCAGCGGCACGGCGATCGAGTTGGAACGGCGCGTGTCATCGGCCATCGGCCATTCGGTTCCGGTGAGTAGCATACGAGTGGGACATGTACCAGGCACGCACGAGCTCATTCTGGACGGTCAGTTCGAGCAGCTCCGGGTGGAGCACGTGGCGCGCGATCGGCGGGTATTCGCCGAGGGCGCGCTGCTCGCGGCGAGCTGGCTCGTGCAGGCCGTTCGAGATGGACGCAGCGGCACATTCACCATGGACGGCCTGCTGGGAGTGGAGTGATGACGGATACGACTATGAATGGCGGCGAGCGTTTCTGGGGCTGCGGCACGGCACTCGTGACACCCTTCACCGCCTCTGGCGACGTCGACGAGCGAGCACTCGGCGAACTGGTGGAGTGGCAGGTAGCAGAGGGGATTCACTTCCTCGTCCCCTGCGGCTCCACTGGCGAGGCGGCCACGATGACGCCCGAGGAGCAGGCGCGGGTGGTGAGTATCGTCGTCGAGCGCGTGGCGGGAAGGGTGCCGGTGGTGGCTGGCGCGGGGAGCAACGACACGCGACGCGCCATCGAGCTGTCGCGCATGATGGGCGACGCCGGCGCGACGCACCTGCTGCAGGTCTCGCCGATGTACAACAAGCCGCCCCAGCGCGGCATCATCGCCCATTTCCGCGCCATCGCCGAGTCCACGGAACTGCCGATCATCCTCTACAACGTGCCCGGTCGCACGGGCAGCAACATGGAAGCGCGCACCACCCTCGCGCTGGCCGAGTTGCCCAATGTCATCGCCGTCAAGGAAGCGTCGGGCAACATGGGGCAGGTGCTGGAGATCCTGCGTAACCGTCCAGCAGACTTCAGCGTTCTCTCCGGCGACGACGCACTGACGCTCCCGATGATGGCTGCCGGCGGCCACGGCGTGATCTCGGTGACGTCGAACGCGACGCCGGCGCTGATGTCCCGACTGGTGGAGTGTCTGCGCGCCAGCGACATGGACGGCGCGCGAGCATTGCATGAGCAACTCCTGCCATGGATGGGCGCCGCGTTCGTGGAGCCCAACCCGATGCCCGCCAAGGCGGCACTGGCGATGATGGGCAGAATCGAGAATGTGCTCAGGCTGCCTCTGGTGCCGCTGGCCAATGACCATGAGCCCGCTGTTCGCGGCGCCCTGACCACTGCCGGCGCGCTCTGAACCATCCCGAATCCAGAGTATCACCATGACCGACCTGCAGAGTCGCGTGGAATCAGTGCTGTCCACGCCCACAAACGACGAGCTACCGCCCGAGACGCTGGACATAGTCGACGAACTGCTCAGCGCGCTGGAGCGCGGTGAGGTACGGGCGGCCGAGCGTGACGAGGAGAATCGCTGGCGTGCAGTTCCGTGGGTGAAGCGCGGTATCCTGCTCGGCTTCCGCGCCGGCGCGGTGGTGGACATGTCACCAGCCGGTGAATCGCCGTTCCGCTTCTACGACAAGCGACCATATCCCACGCAGAACATCCCGCTCGAACAGGGCGTGCGCATAGTGCCCGGCGGCTCCACGATCCGTCGCGGGGCGCATGTCGGGAAGGGGGTGGTGTGCATGCCGCCGATGTACGTGAACGTCGGCGCCTGGGTGGGCGCAGGCACGATGGTGGATTCGCACGCGCTGGTGGGTTCCTGCGCCCAGGTGGGAGAGCGCGTGCACCTGAGCGCGGCGGCACAGCTGGGCGGGGTTCTGGAGCCGGTGAACGCCGCTCCGGTGGTGATCGAGGACGACGTCTTCGTAGGCGGGAACTGCGGCGTCTACGAGGGGACCGTGGTGCGCGAGCGTGCGGTACTGGCCGCCGGCGTGATCCTCACGCGTGGCGTGCCGGTATATGACCTGGTGAACGAGCGGGTGATCCGTGCCGGCGGCGAGCGGCCGCTGGAGATTCCGGCTGGAGCGGTGGTGGTGCCCGGCTCTCGCGCCGTGACGGGCGACTGGGCGGCCGAGCAGGGGCTCTCGCTATACGCGCCGATGATCGTGAAGTACCGCGACGCGGGCACTGACGCGGCGACGGCGCTGGAGTCAGCGCTGCGTTAGGTCCGAAGCTGGCTGTGCAGTCGGCGCCGGCCCGAGCCGGTTGTATCTGGCGCCACTGCCGATCTGGTGCCATCCTGATGAGCGGGACGGCGGGCGTCCAGCGCGCGCCGTAAGCCCAGCAGCAGTACTCCAGGTTCACGAGCTGCTCAGGAACTCTCATGGCCCGCAGCATCGGCGCGATAGTCATCGGCTTCTTCTTCATCGGCGTCCTGTCAACCCGGATCCTGCAATCGATGTGTGATATAGGGACGCAAAACACCGTCTGAGGCCT
>CALCHX010000112.1 GCA_937906875.1 uncultured Gemmatimonadota bacterium
GGCCTGCCTTGCCGAGCTGGCGGCAGGCCTTCACCAGTGCGCCGGTGAGTGCCTGGATGACCGCCGTGTCACCATCTGAGGCGGTGGTGGAGGGCGTGGTGTCGGCGGCAGCTGAGGCGGCCGTGTCTGCTGACATGGCTGGTTCCCTCCAGGGATGAGGATACCGGTGGCGCGAGGCGTGACGCGCGGGTCTGATGGCAAGATAACGGGTGCTCAGGCTGCCGGTCGCCGTGTCCCGCGCATGCATCGGATCACTGCTGGCCGCAGTTCACGTACAGCCACTAGCGCGTCAGATCCTCGACATGCGCCGTCTCGTTCATCCGGACAAGGCGAGCGTGATCGTGATCGATCTCGATCTCGCTGAGCCCACACGGCGACTGCACCGTGCGCCAGTAGGTCGACGGTGATTGCTGCAGCACCTGCATGAGAATGGCCCGATTGACGCTGTCTTGGGCGACGACCACGATCATGCCGTCAGGATCATCGCCGAGTAGTTGCCTGAGCGCGTCGGCCGTGCGGCCCAGCAGGTCCTGCAGGCTTTCACCGCCCGGGAATCGCAGAAGCTCGGGCGCCGAGAACCAGCGATCGAACAGCGCCGCCGACTCGGCTCGAACCTCCACGAACGTCTTCCACCGCCACTGACCGTAGTCGAGATCGTTGAGTTGGCCCATCGCCTTCACGGCGCAGTTCAGCCATGGCGTCGGTGGCAGCCAGAGCGCTCGCGTCCTGACACAAGGTGCGGCGCTGGTGCCCTGATGCAGCGCTCGACCCTCTACCGATCATGGCAGCGCGAACGCTCGCACTGCTGGATAGTCATCCGACGTATCGATCACGAAGATGCGCCCCGCGCTTACCGCAATGCCAGCGGGCGAGAAGGGCAGGAGAAAGCTGTCCACATAGTCGCCGTTGTCGAGGGTGTAGCGATCAACCAGAAGACGTCGATATTTCGAACGGCCGCCAAAGGCAACCAGGATCTCAGCCTCACTTACCGCAGCCGTGATAACGGCTCTCACCGTACCCTTCGGGAAGCCGGTGAGCGTACCACCGTCAGGTGCCTTCTCGCGACTAAGGGTAGGAAATTGAACTGGGTCCACATAATCGCGCACGTAGAGCGGTAGGCTATCCTGCTGCCGATAGCGTGCAAAACCCTGTCCGTATTTCAAGGCGAGCACACAGTCACCATGCGGCCCGGCAGCGAGAACACCCTGGGTAGCGAGTTGGTGCAACTCCCCGGCGTTCGGCCAGGGCAGTGGTGCTTCCAGCGTAGCCACCAAGTCGGTGAGCCAGATCAGAGGACGACCGGGCCGAGAATTCAGTATCAGTAGCCGCCCGTCGGCGGTGGCACAGGCAAATCGAGGGGCGGACAGAATGGGCCAGCGCATCGTACGCTTGGTGCTACCGATCGACGGATCGAGGTACGTAAGGCGGAGATTCTGCCAGTCGAGCGCGAGGAAGTCGCCGTCAGGAGTGCGCGCGAGTGAGACTTACGCACTGTACTCGTCGGGGCCCTTTCCTCGGCGACCCACTCGCCACTGGACGTCGCCGGTAGAAGCCGAGTAGGCAATGAAACTTCCATCCATCCCGTCATATACGACGACGCGCTCCGAGTCGGCCGCTAGCGAGATCGGCAGCGCGATCAACGAGTCGTCTTGCGACCCCCCATGCGCCCAGAGCAGCGATAGCTCGTTGCTGCGAATCGTACGTGCCCCTTCCCGTAGGACAGCGTTCTGCTCGACCTTGCTGTTGGTGTGAGAGTCGACTTCAACCACGGCATCAGCCGCTGCACCCGAGGGCCGCGACGGAATCGCAACAGCGCTCATCGGACCGTCTGTACCACTGGCCTGCGACGTTGCCTGAGCATCGGCAGTGGCGTCACCTTGACGGGCGTCCTTGTCAGCGGGCGAACATCCGCAGGCCAATAGCCAGGCTGCGCAGATGACGCCTCGATGCAGATGAGCCATTGCCTGACGACCTCGTTATGGGTGTGGCCGGATCAAGCTGAGTGTCGCCAAGCGCGCTCCGGCACGCGATCGCGAGAGTCTACTGGGTACTGCCACCTCACGCCTCCGCTCGCTCCAGCGCCGACCAGAGCGCGTGCAGAAGTTCTTCCAGCATCCACGTGTCCGGTACGCCGCGTGATGTCAACTATTTCATAGCCCAAGTAATAATCGGGAATCCAATCTCAGCAGCTGACACCTGTCCCGCTGGCACCCACTCGCACATCGACGTGTCGACACGATAGTGAACCGCACCGGGACGTTCCTATAGAGTCAAGTGGGCGGTCATTGGCGGTCGACGAGAGTGCGGAGGTCCTCACAGAGCGTGCGATACACCTCCCGCGCCATCGCGCGAATCTTGGCAGCCTGCGCCGAGCATGGCGGCAAAACCGCACAGGGTTAGCGGTAGCTTACGGTCGGTTCCGGCGTGCCATCGTGGTTTGACGATCGACATCGTCAGGCAGGGAGCGAGAGATGGATCTAGACGGCTCCAAACGGCCACCGACTATTACATGCTCAACGCCGACGATGTATAACTCGCACAACATGTCGCTGGAGTCGGTGTTCGGCATGGGAGGCTTGGTTGGTGGCACCCACGCCGATTGAGCCAGTTCCCACATCATGCCTACGCGCTCTTCCGGTGACATCTCCAGCGTGTCCTGTCCGGCCACGTCGTCCACGCGCGCCACGGTGCGCACGCGCAGCTGTGCCCGCCGGAGCCGTTGCTCGTCGGTCATCGGAGTCGGGGTGGGAGAAGCTGTCGAGCGAGCAGCGGACCACTCGGATGGTGCGGCTGAACTGAGCCTGAGAGAACACAGTCAAGATAGCTTCAGCGCGGACATTAACCCATGCACGCGCCAGCCACGTCCGTGGGTCGACCGTGAAGCGATACTGCTCCGCCGCGAGTGCGGTAGCTTGACAGGGTGCATGAACATGTGTGATATTAGTGATAGGCGACTTACCGTCATGTATCTCACTTCCGAGGCTGTACTCGTGGCGAAACCTAGGGTTGCGATCGCGCGCCTCACTCCTGAAGAGGTGAAGAAGCTTGAAGGGCGGCACCCTGAACTTGCCGCCGTCGGCCACCACGGGAGCCGCCAGGGCATCACCATTGTGGCGCCGGACTCCGTGCTCTCGGCGGTGTGCGTTCCCTAAATTTTGTCGCCAATCCTCTCTAAATTCTGTCGCCATCCGGC
>CALCHX010000113.1 GCA_937906875.1 uncultured Gemmatimonadota bacterium
GGCTCGGACTGTCCGAGGCCCGGCTGGGCGCCGCCCTCGCGGGTAGGCCGCGGGCCGAGTTCGTGCTCTCCACCAAGGTGGGGCGGCTGCTGGAGCCGAACCCGAACCCCCGCGGCAGCGATCTGGACGATGGAGGGTTCGCGGTCCCGGACACCCTGCGCCGGCGGTACGACTACAGCAGCGACGGGGTGCGCCGCAGCCTGGACGCCTCGCTACGCCGGCTCGGGCTGGACCGCATCGACATCGCATACGTGCACGACCCCGAAGGGCACCTCGACCAGACCATCGCCGAGGCACTTCCGGCCCTGGTCGAGCTGCGCGACCAGGGCGTACTCGGCGCGGTGGGCGCGGGCATGAACCTGGTCGAGCCGCTGCGCCGGATCGTGCGAGCCTGCGACGTCGACGTCGTGATGATCGCGAACCGGTGGACCCTGCTGGATCGCAGCGCGGCGCCGTTGCTCGACGACTGTGCCGAACGGGGAATCGGCGTTGCCATCGCGGCCCCTTTCAACGGGGGGCTGCTCGCCCAGCCGTGGCCGAAACCTGACAGCCCGTTCGAGTACGCCCCAGCCGCTCCCTGCCTGGTCGAGCGCGCGCGTCGACTGGCGACCGCGGGCCGCCGGGTCGGAGTCACGCTGCCGCGGGCGGCGATCCAATTTCCGCTGTTGCACCCTGCGGTCGCCACCGTGGTGGTTGGCGCGCAGGGTCCGGAGCAAATGGCCCAGAGTGCGCGGTGGCTGCGCGATCGCGTGCCCACGCGGGCCTGGACGCCGCTGCTGGCGCAGGGCGACGATACTACCGGGACCGCCGCGATGTCATGAGAACGCCGCTCGACACGTTTAAAGGGCGATCGCGGGATGCGACACGCTACCGGCGATCCGCCGCTGAATCGACGCGATGGACCACCGGTGGAACATCGAATGGAGGAACATGCGCACCGTCCCGTTAGGGCCGACCGACATTCATGTGCCCAACATCATCGCGGGCATGATGCGGATAGCCGACAGCACCGACCAGGAGATCCGGAATCTGTACGCAGCGGCCAGAGACGCGGGGATCACCTTCTTCGACCACGCCGACCTGTACGGTGTGCGCCGCGGGGGTACCCACTGGTGCGAACACCGATTCGCCGCGGCCCTGGGCCTCACGTCGTCGGAGCGCGCCCAGATCAGTCTGCAGAGCAAGACCGGCATCGTTGTCGATCCGCTGCACTACGACGCCTCGTACGAGCACATCGTGGCCTCGACCGAGGGGTCGTTGAAGGCTCTGGGCACCGATTACCTCGATGTGCTGCTGCTGCACAGGCCCGACGCGCTCGTGGAGCCGGAGGAGGTCGCCCGTGCATTCGACCACCTAGAGTCCTCCGGGAAGGTCCGGACCTTCGGCGTATCTAACCACACGCCACGGCAAATCGATCTGCTCAAAACCGCTGTGACGCAACCGATCGTCGCCAACCAAGTACAGCTGTCTATCACTCACTCCACGATCATCGCCCAAGGCTTGTCGTCCAACATGGCCGCCGAGGAGGACTCGATCACCCGGGACGGCGGCGGAGTCGTCGATTACGCCCGGGTCAACAAAATCACCCTGCAGGCCTGGTCGCCGTTCCAGAGGGGCTTCGTCGGCGGGGTCTTCTTCAGCGAACACGACTACCCGGAGCTGAACGCCGAACTCGGCCGGCTCGCCGACAGGTACGGTGTGACGCCGACCGCGATCGCCACCGCGTGGATCACGCGGCACCCCGGGGGTATGCAGGTTGTGCTCGGGACGACTACGCCTCAGCGTGTGACGGACGCGGCCCCGGGTTCGGACCTTCCTCTCACTCGCGGTGAGTGGTACCAGCTGATCCGCGCCGCCGGCCACAACATCCCGTGACCCGCGCACGTTCATCCGATCCGCCTGCGCGAGGTCGTGGTCTTCGTCGGACGAGTCCTGCTCTCGGGCCGGCAAGCTCATGAACGACCCTTGACGTACATGGACGACCATGTACCATTACGCCCATGGCATCGCCCGAGGCTGGTACGCATCCAACACCGCCCGTGCTGGAGCGGTCGGGGCCGACGCCGCTGCATGTTCAGATCGCCGACCACTTCCGGCGACAGATCTACGGAATGTTCTGGCCGCCCAACTTCCAGCTCGCGTCCGAGGCGCATCTCGCCGAGCAGCTCGGGGTGGCTCGCGGCACGATTCGCCGTGCCCTGCAGGTGCTCATCGCCGAGGGCATCTTGACCCAGGCACACGGCCGCGGCACCTTCGTCGCCGACGTCGGTGGGATGCACGACTCGCAGCGATCACCGGTGTTCAGCGGCACCATCATCTCCAACGGTGAGCAGCTGGAGCGAGCTGGAATCGAATACCACGACTCACTTCTCGAATACACCATCAATCACACGAACGCATCGGACCACGGCAACGCAACGGCGTTCGACGCATCGGACCTGTTGCACTTCGAACGCCTTCGATCTCTGCGAGAGGGGCCAAATTCGATCATCTCGACTGACGTGATGCTGTCGCTGATCCCCGGCATCGCGTCGGTCGAGCCGGCCGAGCTGGTGCAGGGCTCGTTCCATACGTTGCTGCGTAAGAGGTTCTCGATCAGCTTCTCGTATGCCGAACGCGTTTACTCGGCACAGGCGGCAGACGAGAAGATGGCCGAGCTGCTGAACGTTCCACAGGGCACGCCGCTGCTGGTGCACGACCAGTACAGTTACGACTCTTTGTCCCGGTGCGTGGAGCGCTCCCGAGCCTGGACCCGCACGGATCGACATCTGCAAACCATTATTCTCAAAGGCTTTTCATGAAAGGCACGCTAGACGGGATGCCGGCAGTCGCGCGTGTGCGACTGACTCGCCCGATTCCGGGGCACCGTGCTATCCCGACGGATATCTGAACGACCACAGGAGGGTCCCTCATGTCACCAGCCCGGACGCACTAGCGCTACGACACGACGGCTGACGACCGAGTGCGCGTGCGCGCCCGGTCGACCGCTGCGCACCATCACCACCATCTGATCCAGCGGGCGCCCGTGTGGTGTTCGCGCACCCTCGCACGGACCTGTCGTGCTCGACACCCGTGTGGCTGACACGCACCCGTGGGCCCGTCTACCGACGGACCCGGCCCGAACCCCGAAAGGAACAACTGTGACTGGTACCGAGGAACGCGCGGTATGGGTGGAGCAGATTCAGGACAAGCAACTCGCCGGTCAGCTGACCAAGTCGGACGTCGAGCGCATCGTTGACGAGTGCGCGCAGCTCGGGGCGACCAAGATCCTGTGGCTGCTCAAGGCCCGGGTGGCCGACACTGCATCGGTGCTGTGGTACGACAGCGGGGTCGGGCCGGCGCATCCGAAGGCCAGGGTGTACGACGGCCTGGACGATGCGGTGGAACTCGCCCACCAGCGCGGCATCCAGGTGCGCGCCTACTTCTCGGTGTTTCCGGAGGGGGATCCGGCAGCCGGAGATCTCGATGCGGGGCAGTCTCTGCTGGCGCAACACCCCGAGTGGGCGGTCGTCGACATGAACGGCAAACCGACCACGTTCGTCTGCGCCGGCCAGCCGGGATATCGGGAGTACCTGCAGCGCCTGATCGACGAGGTGCTCGACGACCACTCGCTCGACGGCATCCATCTGGACTTCATCAGGTACCCGCGCGCCGCGTGCTTCTGCGCCAGGTGCCTGTCGCAGATCGCCGAGCGGTTTGGACACACCAGGGATGATGTCGTCGAGCTGATCGAGACGCGTGGATTCACCTCCCGCTCCTACGACGACCGGGCCATTGCCTTGCATCAGGCCGACAGCCTGATCGACTATTACTGCCAGAACGTCCACGACACGGTGCGGTCGATCTCGGCGCAGCTCACCTCACAGCACGGCGGCAAGCAGCTGTCTGCCGCGGTCTTCCCCAACATCCGATCTGCAACCAGCCAGGTCTACTGCGACTGGGTCGGATTCGCGTCGTACCTTGACTTCGTCTGCCCGATGGTTTACTGGTACAGCGAAAGCTACTTCCGGCGCACCGTCGAGCGACTGACCACCATCGTCCGCAGCCAGACGACGCTGCTGCCCGGGATCAGCGCGCTGGGGCACCCGCACACCCTGGCTGGCACGAACGACAACTTCCACGACCGGGCGCCCGATCACGAGTACGTCAGGCGCCTGATCGAGCAGACGCGCGAGATCGAGACCGGTGGCTTCGCGCTCTTCCATCACGCCCCGATCTTCGGCTACCAGGCAGGCCCCTACACGACCGACACCTGGGGCGCGCCGATGGACCGGGACGGTCTTAAGGACTTCCTGTCGTTCCTCGAGCGGTGAGCGTGTCAACCCCGTTGGTCCTCGGTATCGACATCGGCACATCCGGTGTCAAGGGCGCCATCTGGCGTGCCGACGGCCGCCTGCTCGCCAGCCGCCGAGCGTCGGTGACGGTGTCGCGTCCTCGGCCGGGATGGGCCGAGCACGACGCCGAACGCGACTGGTGGGGCCCTCTGCGGCGGATCACCACGGACCTGCTCGGGCGCGACGATACTTGGCGTGGGCAGATCGCCTGCGTGGGCATCAGCGGGCTGTGTCCCGTGGTGGTACCGATGGACAACG
>CALCHX010000114.1 GCA_937906875.1 uncultured Gemmatimonadota bacterium
GGCGGCCGCGCTCGGCGTCTGCGTGGGCGCGCATCCGGGCTATCCCGACCTGCTCGGATTCGGTCGACGGGAGCTGGGTGCATCGGCCGCCGAGGTCACGGCGTACGTGCTCTACCAGGTAGGTGCCCTGGCCGCGATCTGTCGCGCCGAGGGCGTCGTACTGCGCTATGTGAAGCCCCACGGCGCGCTCTATAACCTCGCCTCCGTGGACGTCCAGATCGCCGACGCCGTGGCGAGCGGGGTGAAGCTGGCGGACCCGGATCTGATGCTCCTCGGCCTGGCGGGGAGCGCACTGAGCGACGCCGGACTGAGTGCCGGATTACGTACGGCCAGCGAGGCCTTCGCCGACCGCGCCTACCTGCCTGACGGTTCGCTGGTGCCGCGTGACCGGCCAGGCGCCGTACTCACCAACGAGGATCAGGTGGTCTCCCAGGCGCTCTCCATCATCCTCGACGAGCGGGTACGCACGACAGACGGCGGCGAGTTGCAGGTGCACGCGGATTCGCTCTGCGTGCATGGCGACAACCCGCATGCGCCGGCACTTCTCGCAGCCCTTCGGGCACGCCTGAACGAGCGCGGTATCACCATCGCAGCATTCGCCCGCCGAGCGACGTGACCGGATCGGAAGCGGCAGCGCGTAGCCATGCCCGGACAGCCAGGCGGGCCGGCGTGGCGCCCCCCGCGCGCACCGCCGCCCTGTCCGCGCTCAGCCTCGTACCGCTCGGCGACGCCGCCGTCACCATCGTGCTCGGACAAGGGATCGACCTGGATACGAACTCGCTGGTACATGCAGTCGTCGCCGCGGTGCGCGCTGCCGCGCTGCCGTGGGTGCTGGACGTCGTCCCGGCCTACGCCTCGCTCGCCGTCCACTACGACCCGCTCCACACCGACCACGTCACTGTCATGGCCGCACTCGAAACGTTCACTCGCGCAACTCTGGAGAGCAGCGAATTGCACCAGCGCGACGTGCGCGAGCATCTGATCCAGGTGCGTTACGATGGAATGGATCTGGACGCGGTTGCCGCCACCACCGGGCTCGATCCGGAACAGGTGGTGGCGTTACACTGCGAGCCGCTCTACACCGTCTACATGCTCGGCTTCGTCCCCGGTTTCGCCTACCTCGGGGACCTCCACCCGGCGCTGGTGTTGGAGCGACGCGCGGAGCCGCGGGCCAGCGTTGCACCGGGATCGGTTGCCATCGCCGGACGCCAGAGCGCCATCTATCCGCTGCGAACGCCGGGCGGCTGGCACATTATCGGGAATACGGTCTTCCGTCCTTTCGATGCCGGCGCCACGCCGCCGTGCCGGCTGGCGGCCGGAGATTTCGTGCGGTTCATACCGGCGAAATCGCGAACGTGACCCTGGTCGGCGACGCTCATGCCAGACATGTAGGTCGGTGGTCGCAGCAGGTGAACAGGGGAGCCTCCGGAACGGCTGCCGAGGACCGGTGAGCTCGGCCCGGACGTGCGCTCCGCCAGTCAGGCAATCATCGGTGCCGCTGTCGCAGCCAATGCGAGACGCGCGACACGGCAATGCGTGTCAGTCCTGCTCCGGCGACCGTGTGGACGACGACAGACTCTGATCATCATCTGCGCGTTACCTTCCAGTCCGCACCATACTCGACCTGCATACGCCGACGATGTCAACCACGTCCCGATGCCCGAAGACCAGACCGCGGTGCTGAGCGTCCTCGCCCCTCCATCCCTGCTCACCGTGCAGGACCTCGGCCGCTCCGGTCACCGCGCCCTGGGCCTGCCGGCCGGCGGCGCCATGGATCCGTGGGCGCTGCGAGCGGCCAATACCCTGGTCGGCAACGCGGAGGGTAGTGCGGCGCTGGAATGGGCGACGGGCGGCGGCCTGTTGCGGTTGGAAGGCCGCTCGGCGCTGATCGCCCTCACCGGTGCCGACGCTGAGGCGACAGTGGACGGTGCTCCACTCCCGCTCGACAGGTCGATCCGCGTACCCGCCGGTGCGCGTCTACGCATCCAGGGGCTGCGTAGAGGCCAGTTCCTCTATCTCGCCGTAGCCGGTGGCGTGGACGTGCCCGTCGTACTCGGCGGACGCGGCAGTTATCTACCGGCGGGACTGGGCGGCGTAGCAGGACGGTCTCTGCGCGGAGGCGATCTCGTTCCACTTGGGGCCGAGCCGGCCAATCTCCCGACGACTGGCGTCATCCTGCCCGGAGACCTGCGCGATCCGCTCCCGCCTCCGCAAGGTTCGGTACGCGTCATGGCCGGACCGCACGGAGAGCTACTCGACACGGAAGGCTGGGAGCGACTGCTCGGCACTACCTTCACCGTCGCCGTGACCGCCGACCGGACAGGATACCGTCTCTCCGGGCCTCCCGTCGTTACCGGCCGGCTGGCCAGCCTCCCATCCGAACCCACCTGCCCGGGTGCGCTGCAACTTCCGCCAGGCGGTCAGCCGATCGTCCTCATGGCCGACGGTCCAACCGTCGGTGGCTACCCTACCCCGGCGGTGGTATGCGCGGCCGACCTGGGCCGGCTGGCGCAGTGCGCGCCGGGTACAACCGTGAGGTTCGTTCTGATCGATGTTCCCGAGGCGCAGCGGCTCTACCGCCGACGCAGGGTGGCGATCGACACGCTCGACAGGATCATCCGCGGCCCAACATCACCGACGTACTCCTCGTCTGCGGAGCAGATGCGATAGTCTGCCGCTCGGGACGACCTGTCGGCGACTCTGCCAGGATCTGGAGACTGCGCCACCATGTCGAGTGCAGGTGGTTTGGAGTGCGTGGATGCACTTCAACGACGCCATCAGCGCTGGCCTGACTCTGCGGCGGCAGCTCCTGTGCGCAGCCGCGCCGCAACGGCTGCTCACATCCGCGGACGACTGCCCCTCGGTTCGATAGCCGGGCGTCCGTCCGCGTTCGCCAGGGTCCAGCTAGCAGCGTGCAGGAGCTTCACCACGCGCGTCATCTTCTCGTAGTTGATCCTGTCCGCGTCATCCCCTGCCCGGTGGTAGTCGGGATGAAGCCCGGTGAAGAACCAGACCGCGGGCACGTCGTTGTTCAGGAATGGCCATTGATCGCTGCGCCGGAGCAGGCCCGACTCGTTGTTGTCGTAGCGAAGGCGGATCGTGAGGTCGAATGGCTTGTTCTCAGCGACGATGGTGGAGGCCAGATCAGGCGTGCGACTGGAGCCGATGATGTTGAGCGCGTTGCTGTTTGATTCCGCGGTCTGCGGCTCCAGACCGCGGAAGCGTCCGCCACCTCCGTCCGCCGGCACCTCTTCATTGCGGCCGATCATGTCCATGTTGAGCACAGCCACCGTCTGCTGCAATGGGAAGCGCGGATGCAGCGTATAGAACCACGACCCCAGCTCGGGGCGCTCCTCGGCGTCCCACGAAACGAAGAGGACGGATCGCCGGGGGCGATGGCCATCCTTCGCAGCTTGCGCATACGCCCTGGCGACGGCCATGACGCCCACCACCCCGGAACCATTGTCGTCGGCGCCGTTGAAGACGTCGACGCTGTCCGCACCCTCGTGATCGTGGTGGCCGCTGACGATCACGACCTCGTTGCGGAGTGTGGAGTCGGAGCCTTCGATCATCGCCATGATGTTGCGACCGGCCATGACATGGCGGTCCACCGCGGTCGTGAGGCTTGCCTGGGCTCCCTTGAGATCCACGAGGCCGAGGCCGTGTTGCGCCCTCTCGGCTGCCTCCGACAGCTCGGCAAGGGTGCGGCCACTCCCCTTCACGAGCGCATCGGCCAACTCCACGGATATCTCGGCCGCCGGGATCGTGATTTCATTCACCCAGTCGGCGAGCAACAGTCTCTCGATGCGGCGGGGCTGTGCGGGCCAGGCTGCGGTATTGATGCGCTCCCACGCGTCGGAGCTCGCAGTCGCATCGGGGCTCGGATTCGGGTTCTGCCGCACGAACAGGATGGCCGCGGCGCCGTTCCTCGAAGCCGTGACCGCCTTTCGCCAGGAACGCCCCGACTCTGATGTCACGAGTCCGTCAAAGGGACTTGCCGGGTCAGCGGCGCCCGGCTCACCGTCCAGCACGAGCACCACCTTGCCGCGTACATCCCCGCCCTGGTAGTCGTCCCAACCGAGATCAGGGGCGACCATGCCGTAGCCTGCGTAGACTACTGGTCCCGACGTCGACGTGGATGCGGCGAAGTTGGCCGGCGTCCAACCATTGCCCGGCTCCCGGGCACCGCCTGCACCGGCGATCGTGAGACTGTTGCCCGCCCCGAGGCTGAACCAGTTCATGTCGAACTGCTGGACATAGCCGTCGTCTCCGGCGGGTACGAGCCCCAGCGATTCAAAGCGGGAGGCGATCCAGTTCCCGGCTTCCGCATTTTCGGGGGTTCCGACGAGGCGCCCACGCATGGAATCCGCAGCGAGCGCGTGCAGGTCGGCGGAGAGCGCATCCTGGGTGATGGATGCGCTGCCGGGTGCCCCGGAATCGGCGCAGGCCAGGAAGGCAAGAACGAGCGCGGGTAACGTGGGTAACAGGGGCGAGCGACGCATGCTGGCGATCTCTCGATTGGAGGAAGCGACAATATGCGGTGTGAGGCGGAAACGCGCGAACGGTGACTCCCCACCCTTCCCGTGGTGTCCAGCGTTGCCCGGAGGACCCCTTCATTCGGCGTCGTGTGTCGCTCGCACTCGCCGCACTCGCCGCACCCGCTGTAACGCCGCATACTTACCAGACCCCACCTGAATTACCTATCCGGAGTCCCGATGCGCCGATTGCTGCTCGTCACCCTGTCGCTCCTTCTCGCAGCCCCGATCTCCGCCCAGCCTGACCCATCGCGGCTGACGCTGGACCGGATCTTCGTCTCGCGCGACTTCGCGGCCCAGGGTGGCGGCGTCGGACGCTGGCAGGACGCGACACACACCACCACCCTCAGACCGAACGCCGCCGGCGGTGTCGACCTCGTCCGCGTCAGCGTCGCGACGGGCGATGCCGAGACACTCGTCACGCCGGCCCGGATGACGCCGGCCGGCGCCAACCAGCAACTCCGGGTCGAGGACTACGCGTTCAACTCCGACGAGACGGCGCTGCTGCTCTACACCAACTCCAGGCGCGTCTGGCGCCAGAACACGCGTGGCGACTACTGGATCCTGGACCGCGCCTCGGGCCGGCTGCGGCAGCTAGGCGGCCCCGACGCCGCACCGTCCAGCCTCATGTTCGCGACCTTCTCGCCTGACGGCGGCCGCGTCGCCTACGTGCGCGACCACAACCTCTACGTCGAAGACGCGCGAACCGGCGCCATCACGGCGCTCACGACCGACGGCTCGTCCACGATCATAAACGGCACCTTCGACTGGGTCTACGAGGAGGAGTTCGGTCTCCAGAACGGCTTCCGCTGGAGCCCCGACGGCACGCAGATCGCCTACTGGCGCCTGGACGCGTCGGGCGTGCGTGACTTCCTGCTGATCAACGACACCGACTCGCTCTACAGTTTCACGATTCCGATCCAGTACCCGAAGGCCGGCCAGACCAACAGCGCGGCGAAGATCGGCGTCGTACCGTCGACAGGCGGCCCGACGCGCTGGTTCCACCTCTCCGATGACGAGCGCAACCACTACCCCGCCCGCATGGATTGGGCGAGCTCGTCCACCGAACTCGTCATCCAGCACCTGGACCGGCCGCAGCAGCGCAACGAACTCCTGCTCGCCGACACGCGGACGATGACGACGCGTCCGATCCTGATCGAGATGGATACGGCATGGACCGACGCCATCAACGATGTCGTCTGGTTCGACGACGGCCGTCATGTGACGTGGATCTCGGACCGCGATGGCTGGAAACGTGTCTACGTCATCGCTCGTGGGCCTGCCCCCGCGCAAGCGGGGGGCACCGGCCTGCGTGCGGTCACGCCGGCCGGCCTGGACGTCCTCTCCGTGCTGCAGATCGACACCGCCGGCGGCTGGATCTACTACATGGCTGCGCCGGCCGAGGCAGCCACCCAGCGCATTCTTCAGCGGACGCGCATCGACGGGACGCGGACGGAGCGCCTCACGCCGGCCAGCCAGCCGGGCACGCACCGTTACGACATCTCGCCCGGCGCCCGGTTCGCCGTCCACTCGTGGAGCCGCTTCGGCGACCCGCCGCGCACAGAGTTGATTCGCCTGCCCACCCACGAGACGGTCCGCGTGCTCGCCGACAACGCCTCGCTCCGAGCCACCGTGAACGCGCTGGACCGGGGCCGGTCCTTCTTCACCCGCCTACCCGCCGACGACGGCACGCTGCTCGACGCCTACGTGATGCTCCCGCCGGGCATGGACTCGAGCAGAAGCTACCCGGTCCTGATGCACGTCTACGGCGAGCCCGCCAGCACGACCGTCAACGACGCGTGGGGCGGAAATACCTACCTCTGGCACCTGATGCTCACGCAGAAGGGCTATATAGTCATGAGCGTCGATCCGCGCGGCACACCCAGCCCGCGTGGCCGCGCCTGGCGCAAGAGCGTCTACGGCCGCGTCGGCGTGCAGGCGTCGGCCGACATGGCGGCGGCGGCGCGCGCGCTCGCCGCGGCCCACTCCTACGTCGATCCCGCGCGCATCGGCATCTGGGGCTGGTCCGGCGGCGGCTCCCAGACGCTCAACAGCATGTTCCGCTACCCCGACGTGTTCGCCGTCGGCATGGCCGTCGCGCCGGTTCCGGACCAGCGGCTCTACGACACCATCTACCAGGAGCGCTACTCGGGCAACCCCAACACCGACCCCGAGAACTACCGCCTCGGCTCGCCGATCTCGTTCGCCGAGGGGCTGAAGGGAGACCTGCTGATCGTCCATGGCACGGGCGACGACAACGTGCATTACCAGGGCACCGAGCGGCTCATCAATCGCCTCATCGAGTTGAACAAGCCGTTCACGATGATGGCGTACCCCAACCGCAGCCACGGCATCTACGAGGGTCAGGGCACCACGCTGCACCTCTACAGCCTGCTCACGCGCTACCTCGGGGAACAGCTGCCGGCCGGGCCACAGTAGCAAGCCCGAAGGCTCACTCCGGCGGCCCGTAGTACTCCATCACCACACCATTGATACGGCGGTATCGACGCACCACCAACTCGTCACCAATACGGATCTGGTCGCTCGTCAGCCCGTTCATCGCCTTCAGCACTTCGGGCGTCACGTTGTAAAGCCGCGCCAGGCCGTAAAGAGTCTCGCCGGAGACCACGCGGTGAACAACCGGGGGCGGTGGCGGCAGGGCCATGATGCTGTCTCGTAACGCCTGCTGCCGCTCATAGTCCGCCAGCAGGGCCGATCGCCGGTCGTCCACCAGGCGCACCACCGTCTGGACCGCCGAGCGATCATCGGCGTCCACAGCCAGTGAGTATTCGGAACCGCCAGAGTCCACGACTATCCCCGGCCTTGTGCCGGCCAGTACCCTGTCGGCATGCACGGTGAGAGCGGTGTCATAGACGAAGCTGCGAACCAGAAAGGTGGGCGGATCATCGCCCACTGCCCGGAAGAGCGCTGGTGGCGCTGTGGAGACCAGCAGCAGACGGCTATCGGTGGCCGCAAGCACTCCCGGTGTGACCCGGAAGTGGTCGTACCAGTGGTGCTGCGTCACGTCTATCCGGAGTAGCACCGTCTCCCTGGGCTGCAACTGTCGCGTCAGTTCCGCACGGGCCTGCTGGCGACCCAGTTCGGCGTCGCCGCGATGCAGCACGACTCCTACCACGATCACCAACCCGCCCATGATGGCGAGGCCGACGAGTACGGCGAACTGGAGCGCCAACTCCCGGCGCCGTGAGACCGGTTGACGGAGGACGGCGCGGTAGCTACCGGTGGACGACGACATGGGCGAATGATAGTGCCTGCCGGTGTGACGAGCACACAGCCATCACGTCTCCGGCCCGAACGGCGTCCGCGCTCCCCCGCGACCATCCTGCCGCAAGGGGAGCCGGGATGGCTCTTCTCCCGCGACCACTCGCCAGCCTGGTGCTTCAGGGTTGCCCGGCGAGCACCCGTTCGAAATAGACCAGAGCCCGTGGATCTCTCGACTGGCCGAGCCAGAAGATCGCCCGCTTGCGCAGCGTCGGGCTCGCGCTTGTCTCGGCTACACGCAACAGTGCTGCGACACCCTCGCCGTCCGGACGCTGGGAGAGTGCGAAGACAGCCCGTTCGCGCACGGCCAGGTCGACGTCATTCTCATCCACCAGCGCGCTCAGCTCACGCGTCACGACGGCACCGGCCGCCTGGCCCACCCAGAACACAGCCTGCCTGCGCAACTCATCCGGCCGGGCACTGTCGCGGGCAAGCCGCAAGAGCTCGGGCCAGACGACCACGCTGTCGGCGAGAGTGGCCGGGAAGATCGCCGCCGTGGCCGGCGTGGCCGGCAGTGCGCCAGCCAGCCCCACGAGGTAAGCGGTAGCAGCCGGTGCCGGAACCATACCCAGGTCGGTCACCCGCCTTTCAGGCTCAGTCCGCCACCGACCGCCGACGTAGCTGCGCAGCCCCGTCAGCTGGCCATCTCGCCGGGTGAGCGAGACACGCACGGGGCCGGGCTCGCAGTCGTCTTCCCACTCCGACCGACTGCTGCTGATGTGCACATTTCCGCCGTTGCCGCAGACACCCGGACGGGCGGCAAAGCTGAAATGAACGGTGCCGTCACCTGCGGCGGCCACACGCGCGGCCAGGGTCCGACCTGCCACGACATCGAGCGCCACCGTAGGTGAGCGAGGCGTCAGCTGTGCCCCAGCGGTCGCCGGCCACATCAGCCCGGCCACCAGCGCCGCGAGGCCCATGCGCGCGAGCTCTCTCATCGGTCTATCAGTTCGAGAAGGAAGGCGGCCACACGTGGATCCTTCGACTGTCCGAGCCAGAAGATGGCCCGCTCGCGCAGCTTCCGGTCTCCATCGCTGCGGGCGATCTTCATCAACTGATCCACGGCAGTGCTGTCGTCGGAGCGCTGGGCGAGAGCAAGGATGACCTGCTCCTTCACGGCCCGGTCCTCCATTTCACCGTAGAGCGAGCCCAGTTGGGCCGTCGACACCAGTCCACCCTGACCCAGCCAGAACAGGGCTCTTCCACGAAGTTCGGCTGTCTCCTGCTGGTCGCGGGCGACCTGCATGAGCCACTGCTCGTTGCCGGGTTGCCTTGCCTGCGCAAGGGAGAAGATGATGCGCTCCTTCAGCCTGGCATCGTCCACCTTGCGGTACAGTTCCTGGAGAAAGGCTGCGTTTTCGGCCGACGGGCGCTGACCCAGCCAGAAGATTGAGCGCTCGCGCAACGCGGCAGGGCTCTCGGCGCTGCTGGCAAAGTCCCTCACCGCCTGTCGCGCGCGCGGGGTGTCCTGATTGCTGAGCGCGAAGATGGCCCGCTCCCTCAGCCGTTCGTCGGCCGAGGTACGCAGGATCTCCTCCAGAATCTCCGTCGCGCGCGGGCTCTCCGTCTGGGCAAGCCAGAAGACGGCCTGCGAACGCACCTCGGGATCCGGATCGTTGCGTACGCTCCTGAGCAGCAGTTCCTCGCGCTTGGGGCCGGACTTCTGGGAGAGCAGGAAGATGGCGCGACGGCGCAGGTTGGCGGAGCAGGCGTCGCGCCGCTCCAGCACCCGCTCCAACAGCGGCAGGGCACGCTCGGCATCCATCTGCAGCAGCGCGTTGAGGGCTACCACTCGCTCATCGTCGCGCGCCGGCGGACAACCTGGCTCCGGCTCGCCACCGTCTCCCATGGGTGACATCGGCGACAAACCTGCCGCGGGAGACATGGGGGCCGTCGGAGGCACCGGCGGGACGAGCCTGGCGCCCGGCGCGGCAGGAGCCACGGGTGCCGCTGGTACGGAAGCGGCCGGGGCGGCCGGGGCGGCTGGAACCCTCGATGGTGCTGCCGGCGCTGCTGGTACGGCCCAGCTCGCACTCGCCGCCCTGACGACCGCCTCGGCGGCCTGAACGTCGCCTCCGGCTGCCAGTGCACCCTCTATGCGCGTCCGCAACGACGGCGCATCACCGCCGCTCGCGATGTCCGGAAAGAGCGACGCCTGCCTGTCGAGCACTGAACGAGCGCGCTGCAGGTTATCCCTTCCACCAATACGGAAGAGCGCGTACGCCTCCCAATAGAGCGCATCAGGCGCATAGTCGGACTTCGGGTAATTGCTGCTGATGGCCTGGAAGAGGCTGGCGGCTCGCCCGTAGTCGCCGGCGGTCACCGCCTCGCGGGCCAACCGGTAGAGCGAGTCGGCAGGATCGGCGGCGCTGAACGGCGCCGGAGGGGTCGCCTGCAGCGGTGGCTGCAAGGCCGGCGACGAGGGCGCGACCGGCCAACCCGGCAGTGTCGGCACCGCCTGCGGCACACCAGACATGGCTGGCAGTGTCGGTGCGGCGATGCCGGACCACGCGAGGCTGGTTGGCGTGGACGGCGCGACAGGCGCGGTGGGTGCGACAGGCGCCGCGGGAGGCACTGGCGGCCAGCTCTGGGCGGCGAGTAGCGCCCCCCCGGCCAGCGACACGGTCCCCAACAGGAATACCGGAACGAGACGCATGGCAATCATTCTCCGGCGCGCTGCGGCTGGGCCGACCCGGCCGGCACCGCAGAGCGCAACTGGTTCAGGAGTGAACTCCGCTCGAGTGACCGAGCGATCAACTGGCGCTCCTCCGCCGCCCGCGCGGCAGGAAGCTGGACTATCTGGACGAGTACCGGCTCCAACTCTCCGAGCAATGAATCCACCCGTTCGTCGCGGGCGGCCGGCGAGTCGAGCAGGAGACGGGTGGTGGTCAGTAGCTCGCGCGCCCACGGCTGCAGTGACGGGTCCGCGACATCGCGCCCGGACTCCGTACGGAAGACGGTGAGCAGCGCCTCCACCTGCCCCAGATGCTGGGCCGCCGCGATACGGTAGGGAGCGTCACGGAACGTTGCAGCGGCGCCCACTACCTCGCTGCCGGCAACTGCGTTCGACGCTCGTCGCGCTGGCCTGGATGGGCCACTGCCAGCAGTGGGACCGGCTGTCCGCCGGCGGGGCAACACCGGCTCTGGCGCTACCACGCCCTCTGACAACCCGCTGTCGGCTCCATCCGCCGAGCCGGCAGCAGGGAGTTGGACTGACGTCTGGATGACCGGGCCGCTCACCGGCCCCAGGGCCACGGTCTCAGCTCCCGGCCCAGGTGACGCCGGACCGCTTCTCAACCAGCCCAACGCGGCCATCAGCAGGAGCGCCGCGGCCGCACCAACCGATGGCCACCGCCATGCAGACAGCCCACGGCCGCCGGCGCGGCCGGCGACGCCAGGGAGGCGCCGCGCTCCGCCGGCAGCGCCACCCCCCCGCCCGTTGCCGCCGACGACCTGGATGAGCCAGTTCGGCCGCCCACCATCGTCGTCGTCGTCGGCACCAATCTCATCCAGAGGGGCACTCTCGTTCTCCACAACCTCGCCCAGGCGGGCTCCGGTCGCGCGTTCCGCCTGGATGCGCGACCATATCAGTTCGCGTGGTGTCGGCGGAGGACGGTTGTAATCCCGGGCCAGTGCCTGCAACCACGGCTCCAGTGGAGCCCCGTCGTCGGCCCCGGTCCCTCGGGATGTTCTGTTCTCGTCGCTCATCAGATGGCCCCCCGTTGCGGGGTGGCAATGCCCACTGCCGGGGTGGCGGTGGGCTCGTGATCCCGGAATGGGCGCAACGCCTCGCGCAGCCTTGCGCGCGCCCGCGACAACTGGGCTTTCGACGTGCCACTCTCTATGCCGAGTGCAGCTCCTATCTCCTCGTGCGTGTACCCCTCCACGTCGTGCATCACGAAGACAGTCCTGTAGCCCGTGGGAAGGGCGGCGATCGACGCACCGAGCCGTTGTGTCAGGTCCGGTTCCGCCCGCCGCTCCGGATGGTGTGCCAACGCCGCCTCATCCAGTGATTCCTCCCTCGCCATCGTCCGCTTCACCTTTCGCAACACGTTCAGCGCCACTGAAACAGTGATGCTGTGCAGCCATGTGGAGAGCGCCGCTCGACCTCCGAAAGTGGAGAGTTGACGGAATGCCCTGATGAACGTTTCCTGCGCCACCTCCTGGGCCAGTTCGTCATCACCAGTCATCCGGAAGGCCAGCCGGAACACCCGGTCAACGTGCGCTTCGTAGAGCGCACGTTCGGCGGCTGGATCTCCGCCTAGCACACTGGCGACAAGTTCGGAATCGGACACGGAGCGGGATGCGGGGTGTACGTAGGCCGTTGGCTACATAATCTGGGATGCACTGACCACGAAAAGGGTTGCGTGGCGACTGGCATCACACCGGGACGTCAGCGGCGCATGGCTTGCGACGGTGTGGAATGGTGCACCTGCTCCGCCGCTCTCACTACCCTCACCGCAAGGCCACCGATGCTCATCGCCGAACGTGCCATTCCCGACCCCCTCCATGATGAGGCAGGCCGTGACGCCATTCTCGACATCATCGGCGACTGTGCGTTCGTCCTCCTGGGCGAGGCCTCACACGGGACCCACGACTTCTACGCCGCGCGCGCGCTCATCACGCGGCAGTTGATCGAGGAGCGTGGCTTTGACGCGGTGATCGTGGAGGCGGACTGGCCTCACGCCTACCGCGTGAACAGGTGGGTACGCGGCGCCGACGATGATGGGGATGCGAACGCAGCCCTCCTCGGCTTCCGCCGCTTTCCCACCTGGATGTGGCGGAATACGGACGTGCTCGCCTTCGTCCAGTGGCTGCGTGAGCACAACGATACCCGGCCGGAGTCGCGGCGGGCGGGCTTCTACGGCATGGATCTGTACAGTCTGCACAGCTCGGTCGACGCTGTCGTGGAGTATCTGGAGAGGGTGGATCCGGATGCTGCACGGCGAGCGCGCCAACGCTACGCCTGCTTCGAGCCATTCGGCGAGGACACGCATGCCTATGGTCAGGCCACCACTTTCGACATCTCCCGGTCATGCGAGGATGACGTCGTGCGTCAACTGCTGGAACTGCGCGAGCACGCCGCGAACCTGTCCGCCAACGGCAGAGCTGGCACGCTGGCAGCCGAAGAGGCCTTCCACGCCGAGCAGAATGCGCGACTGGTGCTCAACGCCGAGCGTTACTACCGGACAATGTTCAACGACGACGTCAGTTCGTGGAACCTGCGCGACAGCTACATGACGGATACGCTGGATGCGCTCCACGCACGGTTGAGCGATATCCACGGCCGGCCGGCGCGGATCGTGGTCTGGGCACACAACTCCCACCTGGGCGACGCACGGGCCACGGAGCTCGGCGCCGAAGGCGAGTTGAACGTGGGCCAGCTCGTGCGTGAGCGGCATGGCGACGATGCCGTGCTGATCGGCTTCACGACGCACAATGGAACGGTGACCGCGGCCGCCGACTGGGATCGACCGCCTCAGCGCATGATCGTGCGACCGTCGCTGGCAGGCAGCTACGAACGCCTCTTCCACGACAGCGGCGTGCCACGGTTCCTCCTCGACCTGCGCCACGACGTCGATCTCCGTGAACTGCTTGCCGAGCCCCGCCTGGAACGCGCTATCGGCGTCATCTACCGCCCCGATACTGAGCGACAGAGCCACTACTTCCGCGCCGACATCACCGCCCAGTTCGACGCCGTGCTGCACTTTGACGAGACGATCGCGGTGCAGCCGCTGGATCCACCAGCGCACTGGCCGACGCATGAGGTACCGGAGACCTTCCCCAGAGGGCTCTGAGGCCAGGCGATCCTCGCGTTGCGGCTGTACCCCCGCCGCTGCCGTCAGGCTCGAATTCCCCATGGCGATGGCGACCAGGCCAGCACATATTGGCAACTCCTTCCCACCCTGGAGATCCGATGAAAGTGCTTCGCCGCGTGGCAGTGAGCATCGGTATCGTGCTCGGCCTCATAGTCCTGCTTGCTGGCGCGGTCCAATTCGCATCTGCCCGTGATCTCGCTCATCACTACCCGATAACCCTCCGCCCCCTCGCCGAACCCGTCCCCGACAGCGCCATGCTCGCGCGAGGCGCACATCTCGCCGGCGCGATCGGGAAGTGCGCCGAGTGCCATGGTGATGATCTTGGCGGAAAGATCATGGCTGACGACCCGGCCCTGGGGCTCCTCGTCGCGCCCAACATCACCAGCGGCCGTGGTGGCGTCACCGCTGACTTCGCCATGGCCGATTGGGATCTCGTCATCCGTCACGGAGTGCGGCCGACGGACAGCACCACCCTGATCTTGATGCCGAGTGAGGACTACGCGCCCATGACCGACGGCGATCTGGCGGCGCTGGTGACGTATCTCCGACAGATCCCGCCCGTCGACCGGGTCATGCCGCCTCACTCGGAACTCCGCATGGTCGGCCGTGGCCTGCTGGTCGCCGGCAAGCTACCCATCCTCAGCGCCGAGAAGGTAGATCATGCGACGCTACCGGCCCCGGTCCAGCCGGGCGCGACGGCGGAGTACGGTGCCTACCTGGCGAACCTCGGTGGATGCACCGGCTGCCACGGTCCGCAGTTGAGTGGCGGGCCCATCCCCGGCATGCCGCCGGAGACGCCGCCGGCCGCCAACATCACACCAACCGGAATAGGCCAATTCAGCGAGGCCGACTTCTTCCGCGCGCTTCGCGAGGGAGTCCGCCCGGACGGCACGAAGATCAGCGACGTGATGCCGATACGATTCACCCGTCAGATGACCGACGACGAGACGCTGGCCCTGTACCGCTACCTGCGCACCGTGCCTCCGCGTCCGTTCGGCGGTCGGTAGAGCTCGACATGCCGGGCGTCAGGACGCGAGGCGCCCGGATGAAATGGCAGAATCCCCCGCCATGCGCCTTTCAACTGGTGAGCAGTATTGGCGATACCGCACGGACGAAGGACCGGAATCCCTCGACCTCCTCCCGCAGTCGACGCTCACCGTCGACCGTGAGCGTGTAGAAGCGCGCCTTCCGCCCCGATTCCGACACTCCCCAGGCAGCCTCGATCAATCCCTTCCGTTCCAGCCTGTAGAGCGCTGGATAGAGCGACCCTTCCTCCACCCGGATCGCGTCGCCGCTCGTCTCGGCTATCCACCTCGCAATCGCGTAGCCGTGGCGCGGCCCCCAGGTGAGGGTCTTCATGATGAGTGCATCGAGCGTTCCGTGCAGACGGTCAGTGGCGGGGGGCATGGATCAGGGGAGTGCGAGAGGGGCTGTGCCGCTGACCACCATACAGTGGCGGGCGAGCGCGGACGGGCGCATCCGGTGGCGCCGGGTGGCGGGGGGCGACGCGGAGGTGGGCACTGAGCAGCGTATGGCGTGGTGCACGGCGTACCCCGGAATCGAGCACCGGATTGCATGTGGCGTGGTGCACGGCGTACCCCGGAATCGAGCACCGGATTGCGTATGGACGGGTGCACGGCGTACCCCGGAATCGAGCACCGGATCGCGTATGGCGTGGTGCACGGCGTACCCCGGAATCGAGCACCGGATTGCATGTGGAGTGGTGCGCGAGGTGGCACACGGAACGCCGTCGATCCGCACACTCTTGCGTCAGCGTGTCGGCGATCACGCATATCCGTCCTTCTTAAGCCAGTTGCACGGGTCAACTTCAATCCACCTGCATGGCCAGCAATGGATCGACGCGCGTCGCCCTGCGCGCCGGCACCACGCAGGCAGCCAACGCGACGAGCCCGATCGCCAGCGCGACGATTCCGAAGGTGACCGGGTCGGCCGGCGACACCCCGTAGAGCAGCGACGAGGCGACCCGCGTGAGCCCGAGCGCCGCGATTAGCCCGAGCACTATTCCCGTTACCGCGATGGACAGCCCCTCGCCCATCACCAGGCGCAGCACCTGGCCGCGGCCAGCACCCAGCGCCATCCGGATGCCGATCTCACGCCGCCGCTCGTTCACCGTGTAGCTGAGGATTCCGTAAGTACCCACAGCCGCCAGCAGCAGTGCCAGGGTGGCGAATATGCCGAGCAGTTGGGAGAGGAATCGCTGGCGCATGAGCGAGGCTCCGAACACGTCGTCCATGGTCCGCGGCTGCACCAGCGGCAGCGTGCGATCCACCTCGGCCACGGTACTCCGAACCGCTGGCATGAGCGCGCTGAGTGAGCGCCTCGAGCGCATGACGATGTTCATTTCCGACGGCGCGAAGCCGGCGAAGCGTGGCGCCTGGTCATTGAGGAAGTACAGCTCCGTCCCCGTTTCTGAATCCACGCCACCCTGCTTCACGTCGGCCGCCACTCCGACGATCGTGAACCACGGGATGCTGTCGCCATATGGCGGACGCACACGCCTCCCGACCGGATCCTGGTCCGGATAGAACCTGCGCGCCAACGTCTCATTGATCACCACGACCGGTCCGCCGCCCACGTCCGTCGCGTCAAAACCGCGTCCGGCCACGATGGGAATGCGCATCGTCTCGAAGTACTCGGGCGTCGTGATCTGGTAGTAGTCCACGTTCTGCGGCGGGCTGCCCGATTGCTTCGCCAGTCCCTCGAATTCGGTATCGTTGGCGTTCACGTCGCGCCGGGGCGGCAGACCGGTCATCGCCGCCACGCCGTCGACCCCCGGAATCGCCCGCAGTTGGCTCGTTATGCGGGCCACTGTCTGCGCCCGCGACTGCGGGTCGGGGTAACTGGCCTGGGGAAGCGCGACGCCGAACGTGATCAACTCGTTCCGATCGAATCCGGCGTCGATGTTGGTGAGGTTCCAGAAGCTGCGCACGAGCAGTCCGGCCCCCACCACGAGCATGACGGCTAACGCCACCTCGCCCACCGCCAGGCTTCGCCGCAGTCTCGTTCGACCGGCCGCGACCGTCGTCCGCGTTCCGCCCTCTCTCAGCGTGTTGGCAAGACCGGCCTCGCGCACGTGCAGCAGCGGCGCAAGGCCGAACAACACACCGGTCAGGAGCGCGACCCCGGCCGTGAACGCCAGCACCACCGGGTCGAGTCCGATCTCGGCGGCCCGCGGCACACTCTCCGGATTCAACGTCAGGAGCGCTCTCAGCCCCCAGTGAGCGAGCGCCAGCCCCGTGACCGCGCCAAGAACAGCGAGGATCACCCCCTCCACGACGAACTGGCGCAGGATGTGGCCGCGCCCCGCACCGAGCGCGGCGCGGATCGCGAATTCCTTGTGGCGCGTCTCGGCGCGAGCGAGGAGCAGGTTCGCCATGTTCGCGCAGGCAATGAGCAGCACCAACCCCACCGCCCCCTGCAACACCCAGAGCGCGGTACCGACGCTCCCGATCACGTTGTCGCGCAACGGTTCCAGTTGGAGCCTGTGCGTGGAATCGTTGGGCGTATGCTCACCCGGCGCGATCCGGGACCACTGCCGGAGCAACCCGGCCAGCTCGGCCTTCGCGCTCGTCTCCGTTGCGCCGGGAGCCAGACGCCCCACGAGGTTCAGATAGTGCGATCCGCGGTTCTGCCTGTTGGCCGGATCCAGCGCCAGCGGTACCCATACCTGGGCGTGCGTATCGTGCAGGTCGAATCCAGGTGGCATCACTCCCACCACCGTCTGCGGCCTTCCCTGTACCTGGATACGTCTGCCGACCACCTTCGGATCGCTGCCGAATGTGCGGCGCCAGAGGTCGTAACCCAGCACCACCACGGCCTCCGCATTGGGCAGATCCTCGGCGGCCGTGAAGGTACGGCCGAGCATGGGCTGTACGCCCAGCACCCCGAACAGACTGGCGCTGAGGGCCACCGCTGTCACACGCTCTGCCGTTCCCGCGTCACCGCTGAGGTTGACGGCGTTCGTGGCATAGGCGCCCACCTCGTCGAACGCCCTCGTGCGCTCGCGGTATTCGAAGAACTCCGGCGGCGAGATCCAGAACTCATCGAAGCCCAGGGTGGGGAACTGGCTGCTGATGAACATCAACCTGTCCGCTCCCGGATAGGCCAGCGGCTTGAGGACGACGGCGTTGACGACGCTGAAAATCGCGCTGTTGGCGCCGATCCCGAGGGCCAGGGTCAGGACGGCCACGATGGTGAACCCCGGCGCGCGGCGCAGCATTCGCAGCGCGTGTACCACGTCCTGCCGGAGTGCCGTGATGAGTTTGCTGAGCCGCATGGAACGGTCCCGGTTGGTGGCTGCGCGGCGCGCAGCACTGGTTACCTGCCCGAGGTCGCCGAAGCGGCGGTCGACCTCGATCGCGGCATCCTTGGCGGAGAGACCGGCAGCGCGTAGTTCGCTGGTCAGCATCTCCCTGTGGAAATCCAGCTCGGCATCCACCTCTCGCGGCGTGGGCGCGCGCCAGATGGCGCCGTCGAGCTCCGGCCTCCGTCGGTTGTCAGCCATCGATGCTACCCCGCAACAGATGGAGATTATACATAGCTGTCTAGGTAACGATACGCACGCATCGGACGTCGTCAACAGTTGGACAGTCTCACGCGACGCGATGGTTTGCTCGTTGGAGCAGAGCTGGGCCAGGACGAACGGTCGTTAGACCCTACGGCCCGGTTGCCCCCGACGCTTTCACGCGGCCTGGCTGCCGTTGGCAGCCTGGCCGGAGTGGTGACCCCGGGGCGGGGGCGCCACCGACCCCATGATGGTCCCTCCCTGAATCCCTACGTCAGTCATCCCCGGTTCGGTTTCACTCTCCGATGCCCGAATCGACACACAGAAACGCCAGAGACGCCTCCGGGGAAGAGAACTGGCCGGTTGAACGGCAGTCATCATTCCGGAAACGCCTCTGACTCTGCCGATCCCGGGGAGAACGGGACCGCATCCATCGACTGTCCCACATCGAACTCGACCGCGCCCGCGGCTGGGCGCGACTCTCCACGGCACGGAGCCCGGCAGGCTACCCCCTCTGTACGTGGCGTTGGCGGCCCCTGTCAGCCCGTTGGCGATCAGTGCATCCGGCGGCCGCTACGGGTGCGGGTGCATGCCATCCAGCGAGCACTGGCTGGCCTACTGCACGTATGTCAGGAGACTGATTCCCGCGTACTTCTGGTTGATTGCCAGTGCCACTCCATTGGCGAGCAGCACGTTCGCCGGCCGCCGTGGGTGTACGCCGTCCAGCGAGAAGTAATCGCCGAAGGTATTGGTGGCGCTGGCCAGATTCGGCACGGCGGGAATGGCACCAGTCTGGCGAAGTTCCTCCAACGCCGGATTGGGATCGTAGTACGCCCAGCCCAGCGACGTCGCCTTGGCCTGCAGCGCAGCGTTGTAGGCGGCCACCGTCTGGCCCAGGGTGGCGATCTCCGCAGGGTCGAGCACGAACAGCTCGCCCACCAGCGCCGACGGCGGGAACTGCCCCTTGGCGCAGGCAATCACCGGCGGATGGCCGGACGTGCCGCCAGTCGCCACGTACTTGCGGATCTCGCTCACTATCCGGAACGAGATGAGCGACTGCGACGATGACGTGCAACTGGGCAGAAGAGTGGTCGTGGTGCCCGCGTAGCTGTCGAAGCCGGCCTTGAAGGCCGGGTTGAAGAGCGCCGCCGCCGGGAACAGGATCGGCGTGCTCGTCACATTCACCACTCCTATCAGAACGCCGCCCCGGATGCTCGGCGCGGCCGCCAGCGGATCGGCCGTCTGGTCCAGATTCGCCGAGAAGGTGGCCACCGGCGTCACGCCGCGCGAGACACCAGGCATGGCCGTCAGCACCCCGCTCACGGCCGCCTCGAGGACGTCGTTGTTGCCGATCCATATCGAGACGAATGTGGGATCGGCGGCCAGCGCCGCCTGCACCTGGGTACGCCCGCCCAGGATGAAGGTGGTGAGCGCGTTGGACGCGTCGGTCGAGGTGGAGAACGGATCGAGCGAGGTCGCCCCGGGCACCGCCACGTTGTTCAGTGCCGCCGTAACCGAGCCTGCAGCGCGCAGGTCACAGGTCTTGTCGGTAACGGTGGGGCCACCCACCCGCTCCTGCGTCTGGAAGTTGGTCACTGGCGGCGCGCAGCCGCGGCCAGCCAGTTGGGGGTACTCGTAATCGTCACCCATCATCTCACGGCCCAGGAGATAGGCGTAGCCTTCACGCTGGGTGCTGTCATTGATGCCGCCGGACTGGTAGCCGGCGGTGAGGCTGTTTCCAAGGGCGACATAGCGGTCGAAGAGACCGTCGGTGGAGCTGGCCTTCGGCTGCCTGATCTCCAGCGGGCCCTCGCACGCGGCGAGGAGGGCAAGCGCGCTGCCGGCGGCAGCCAGGCCACAGATGGTGCGGATGCGGGACATGCGTGAGTCTCCCTAGAAGGTGGCCTTGAGGCTCAGCGACACCACATTTGCCGTGAGGTTGTAGAAGCCGCTGTTCAACTCCTCTGCTGTCTGGCTGCGGTCGGTGCGCTCGACGATCCGGCCACGGCGTCCCTTGCTCTCCACGCGGAGGTAGGAGCCATCAATCGCGAAATGCTTGCTGAGCGGCACGGTGACGCCGCCGGCGAAGTTGTAACGATCCATGTCCGGCAGCAGCGGCGTGACGGAAACATCGGGCGCCGGAGTCTTGATGTAGCTGGATCCCACGCGGCCAATCCAGCCGTTGCCGAAGACGCGATCCAGCGAGCCACGAATGGCCCACGAGTTCTCGTAGTCCTCGAGGAGCACCTTGGCAGGCGGCGGATTGGCGCCCAGGAAAGTCACCGGCAACTCCTTGAACGACGACCAGCCCACCCAGGCGTAGTCGACGTTGACCGTCGTCCGCGAGATCCCCGTGAACCCGATGCCGACCTGGGCCTGGGCCGGGTGGGCGATGCTCGTCCTGACGCCGCGGGTGGTGAGCGCACCGCCCGGGGCGAACTGGCCGGCCACGACCGCGTCCACGGGAGTGTTGGCGGGAAGACCCAGCGGATTATCGGCCGCCAGCGTCAGGCCGGTCGGAACTGGAGAGAAATTGGCCGTGGCGCCGTTGTACTCGAAATTGATCTCCGACAGGTAGCGGGCCCCGAGAGCCACGGCCGGAGCGACCTGCCAGTGGACGCCCACGTCATAGCCCCAGGCAACTGACTGCCCCTTCAGGCCGGCGCGGGCGAACTCCGTCCGCGCCGGGATACCCAACTGGCCAAAAGTGACGCCGGCTGGCGTCATCTGGTGCGCCAGGTCGACTGCCTGCACCAGTTCCACGTCGGAGATACCGATGACCGGGCCTCCGCCGACGGCGAACTTTCCGGGCACGACGTCGAAGGCGAAGTTGGGCTGGATATAGATGGAGGCCAGGGAAGCCTTCTTGGCCGAGAAACGGCCGGGGAAGTCATCGGTCCACTGGGACGTCAGCCCGTAGGGGACATAGACACCCAGACCGACGTTGAACCGCGACTGTACCTGATAGGTCGCGAAGAGGTGCGGCGGCACCTCTACCGGTACATCGCCTTCGTGGATCCGACCGCTCAGGTCTGCCGTGAAGCGGCCGTCGACGGCCACCGCGGCCGCCCCGACGAGCAGGTGGACGCCCGGAAGGCGCACGGCAGTGGCCGGATTCCAGTAGACGCGCGAGGCATCCTCGCACGGCGCCGCCACCCCGGCGCCCGCGCGAGCGACACTGCAGCTACCTACCTCGTTGAGGCCGAATCCCTGTCCGACGGCCAGCGAAGGCGCGGCCAGGGCAGAAGTTGCAAGAGCGACGGCAGCGAGCACTCTGCGAGTCGGGTAGTCGAACGTCGTGTGGTCCATGCACGGCTCCGGCTGATGGAAGGAACGACGGCAGCCGCGCCGGCGTCCCGAAACGTGAGCCCTGGCTCACTTTCGCATACTATACGCTCCAACAACCCGCAGTCCGTGTCAAGATGACATATTTCGTGGCTTCCGGTCGGCGGCCTGTGCTACAGATCGTACCACCGGCCGGACTGGCCGGTTCCAGGGCGCCGAGTGCGCGCTGGCGGCAGTCCCGCGTACCCGTCCGTCCGACTGCCCCCGAGGGGGTGGCCGGCTAGTCGTTGCCTGTGCTCCACCCGTCATGCTCCTCGCGTCATCCGCTCTCCCCATAATCCTGGTTCTTCCCTTCCTCGGCGCTCTTGTCGCGCCGCTGGTGGAGCGTTGGGGTACGAGGCGCTGGAGCGCGATAGCTGCCGCAGTCCCGCCCCTGGCGGCCATTGCCCTCCTCCTCGGGCAGTTGCCGGCGGTGCGCGCGGGCGAGGTCCCCACCTGGGAGCATTCCTGGCTACCGGCCCTGGGGCTGGACCTCGTCATCCGGTTGGACGGCCTGGCATTCCTGTTTGCCACACTCGTCTTCGGCATCGGCGTCCTCGTGATCGTCTACGCGCGCTACTACCTGCACGCCGACGACTCCATGGGGCGGCTCTATACGTACCTCCTGCTCTTCATGGGAGCGATGGCGGCGCTCGTCCTGGCCGGGAACCTCCTGCTCATCGCCGTCTGCTGGGAGCTGACGAGCCTCGCCTCCTTCCTCTGTATCGGCTACTGGTCCCACCGCGCCGACGCCCGGGTAGGAGCCAGGACAGCACTCACGGTGACCGGGCTGGGTGGCTTCGCGCTCCTCGGCGGAGTCATTCTGCTGGGCAAGGCCGCCGGCTCCTACGACCTCTCCACAGTCCTCGCCGCTGGTGAGACCGTACGCCAGCACGAACTGTATCTGCCGGCGCTCCTTCTCATCCTTCTGGCAGCATTCACCAAGTCGGCCCAGTTCCCGTTCCACTTCTGGCTCCCGTCGGCGATGGCTGCCCCCACTCCGGTGAGCGCCTACCTGCACTCGGCGACCATGGTGAAGGCGGGCGTCTTCCTGCTCGCCCGCCTGCATCCGGTGCTCGCCGGTTCCGGGGAGTACCTGTGGCTGGTGAGCGGAACCGGACTGCTGACCTTTGTCTTCGCGGCCTACACCGCGCAGTTCAAGCATGACATGAAGGAGGTGCTGGCCTATTCGACAGTCAGTCACCTCGGGCTGATCACCATGCTCCTCGGCCTCAGCTCACCCGTGGCTGCGGTGGCGGCGGTCTTCCACATCATCAACCACGCGACCTTCAAGGCGTCGCTGTTCATGGCCGCCGGCATCGTGGACCATGAGACGGGAACGCGCGATCTGCGGGTACTCAACGGTCTCTGGCGCTTCATGCCCTATACGACGGCTCTCGCCGTGATCGCGGCGGCAGCGATGGCGGGGGTGCCGCTGTTGAACGGTTTCCTGAGCAAGGAGATGTTCTTCAGCGAGGCGCTGGATGTCTGGAACGGCCGGCCATTCGCCTGGCTGGTCCCGGCGTTGGCGACTGTGGGCGGTGCCTTCAGCGTGAGCTACTCGGTCCGGTTCATTCACCAGGCATTCTTCTCGGGACCTGGAACGGGAATGCCCCGCGTGCCCCACGAGCCGCCGCGGTTCATGCGCCTGCCGGTGGAAGTGTTGGCGGTGCTCTGCGTGCTGGTGGGTATCGTGCCCAAGTTCTTTGTCGAACCCATGCTCTCGATCAGCGCCCGGGACGTGGTTGGCGGGCCGCTGCCCTACTACAGCCTCGACATCTGGCACGGCTTCACGCTACCGCTGGCAATGACGGTCATAGCCTTCATTGGCGGGATCACAGCCTACCGATTGCTCATGCCAAGGCTGGAGGGAGCGCGCGATCCGGTGGTCCCGATCGTCACTGCGTCCAGCCTTTTCCATTCGCTGCGTCGGGCAGTGCTGCGCGGCGCTGCAAACGTCACGGCTTCCCTGGAGAACGGCTCGCTGCAGCGCTATGTCCTCCTCGTCGTGCTGAGCGCGCTGGTGGCCGGCGGGTGGCCGGTCGCACGGGCCATGCTGGCAACTGGCGGCATCCCGTCGCCCGAACGGATGCCGCTCACGCCAATCGACCCGCCCAGCGTCGCCGTCTGGCTGCTGCTGGTCGCCGCCACCATTGGCCTCATCGGCCAGTTTCATGACCGATTCAAGGCGATCGTTCTCATGGGCGGAGTGGGGCTATCCGTCTCCCTCGCCTTTGTGCGCTTCGCCGCGCCCGACCTCGCCCTCACGCAGTTGCTCGTCGAGGTGGTCACGGTCATTCTCCTCATGCTCGCCCTCTACCACATGCCACGGACCGCGGAACACTCCTCGTCCGAGGGGCGGCGGCTACGGGATGGTGTGATTGCCGCGATAGCCGGAACCGGAGCGGCCGCGCTGAGCTGGGCCGTGCTCACCAGGCCCGTGACCAGCACGCTCGCCGACTACTTCCTGGAATCCAGCCTGCCCCTGGGTGGCGGGTCGAACGTGGTGAACGTCATCCTGGTGGACTTCCGCGGCTTCGACACCATGGGGGAGATCAGCGTCATCGGGATCGCGGCGATAGGCGTGGCCGGCCTGCTGGCCGGCCTGCGTCCACGCCCTTCGCCGATCCCGGAGAGCACGAAAGCTCGCGATCGACATCCACTGTTCCTCACAACCATAAGCCGCCCACTCCTGCCACTGGCGCTGCTCGTTGCCGTACATGTGCTCTTCCGTGGCCACAACCAGCCGGGTGGCGGCTTCATCGCGGCCATCCTCACCGCGGCGGCGCTGATACTCCAGTACATCGCGAGCGGGGTTGCCTGGACCCACCAACGGCTGAGCATGAACTTCCTCACGTACATCGCGATCGGCGTGCTGCTGGCGGTCTTCACCGGCGCCGGCGCGCTACTGTTCGGCGTGCCATTCCTGTCCATGACCTACACTCACCTGCACATCCCGATCATCGGCGACATCGAACTGGCAACGGCCATGATCTTCGACCTGGGTGTCTACATCGCAGTCGTGGGCGCGGTCATGCTCATCCTCGCCCGGCTGGGCAGGCTGAGTCACACCGCCGAGATCGAGCCGGTCTATCTCCGGGAGAGTGATCCATGGAAGTCCTGATGGCCTCGGCGATCGGCCTCCTGACCGGCGCCGGCGTCTATCTGATCCTGCGCCCGCGCACCTTCTCGGTGATCTTCGGGCTCACACTCGTTTCCTACGCCGTCAATCTCTATCTGCTGGCCACGGGGCGCGTGCGCGCCGCCACAGCGCCCATTCTGGGGCCCGGCACCTCCGACTACGCTGACCCACTGCCGCAGGCTCTGGTGCTGACGGCGATCGTCATCGGCTTCGGCATGACCGCATTCCTGGTCGTGCTCGCGCTCAGGGCGCGCATCACTCTCCGAACCGACCACGTGGACGGCCGCGAGTGATGGGCGGCGCCAGCTCGATGTTCGGGCACCTGCTCGTCGCGCCAATCGCCCTCCCCCTGGCGACGGGGATGATCCTGGTACTGCTCGGCCGCCAGAAGCTGGCGCTGCAACGCACCGTGAGCGTCGCCGTGACCACGGTGGGTGTCGCCGTGGCGATCGTTCTGGCCGTCAGTGCGGCGGGCGGTGACTACACCGTCTATCGGCTGGGAGACTGGCCGGCCCCAGCGGCAATCGTCCTCGTGCTCGACAGGCTGAGCGCGTTGATGGTGCTGCTGACGGCCGTCGTCGCCCTTGGCAGCCTTGCCTACGCCTGCCTTGGCACGGACCGCAAGGGATCGCACTTCCATGCCCTCTTCCAGCTCCAGTTGGCTGGCCTGAACGGAGCCTTCCTCACCGGCGACCTGTTCAACCTGTTCGTCTTCTTCGAGGTCCTCCTCATCGCCTCGTACTGCCTGCTGCTCTACGGCGGGGGTGCATCGCGATTGCGGGCCGGGCTGCACTACGTGACGCTCAACCTGGTGGGATCGGCGCTCTTCCTCATCGCCGTGGGTCTGCTGTACGCCGTCACGGGGGCGCTCAACATGGCCGACCTCAGCCTTCGGGTTGCCCAGGTGGCGCCGTCGGACGCGGCACTCCTGCGTACGGCCGGCCTGCTCCTCTTCGTCGTCTTCGGCCTCAAGGCGGCCGTACTGCCGCTCTACTTCTGGTTGCCCAGGTCGTACGCCGCCGCCACCGGGCCGGTGGCGGCGCTGTTCGCTCTGATGACCAAGGTGGGAGTCTACAGCATCCTTCGCGTCTCGACGCTGATCTTCGGCCCGCTGGCCGGCCCGGCAGCCGACCTCGCCCTTCCCTGGCTTCTCCCGGTCGCCCTGGCCACACAGGCGGCCGGCGTGCTCGGCGCCGTGGCCGCGCGCGACCTGCGCCGGCTCCAGGCGTACCTGCTCATCACCTCCATCGGGCTCATGCTCGCCGGCATCGGGCTCTTCTCCCAGGGAGGGTTGAGCGCCGCACTCTATTATCTCGTGCACAGCACGCTCATCATCGCCATCCTCTTCCTGCTCGTCGACACCATTTCGCGACAGCGCGGTCCCAGCGGCCCGCGACTCCGGCCGGCCGCCGCCGTGGCTCAACCGGCCCTCCTTGGCATCCTCTTCTTCGTTGCCTCCATGGGAGTCGTCGGCCTGCCTCCGCTCTCCGGTTTCCTCGGCAAGGCACTGGTGCTCGCCGCCACGCCCATGGACGGCCGTGGCATATGGCTGTGGAGCGTCACCCTCACCGCCGGCCTCCTGTCGCTCGTCGCCTGCAGCCGGGCGGGCTCCATAGTCTTCTGGAGCACCACGGCGACGTCACCGGCGCACCGCCGGGCCACCGATGAATCCCGCGCTGCCAGTGCGATGACGACGACGGACGGGCCAACACTCGATGGCGCCAACTGGCGTACCGCGCCCGTCATCGCCCTGCTCGGCGCCGTACTGCTTCTCTCCGCGCTGGCCGCTCCAGCCACCCGCTACACTGCGGCAACCGCCCAGCAACTACTGACGCCGGCGGGCTACGTGAACGCTGTGCTACCCCCCAGGTGAGCCATCCGATGTCCACCCAGCCAGACCCTCAGCGTCGGAAGGACGCCGCCCGGCTCAGGACGCGCATCCTTCCTCACCCGGTGCTCAGCACGATGATGTTCGTCGTCTGGAGCCTGCTCCAGAACAGTATCGCACCAGGAACCCTCGCGGCGGGCGCGATACTCTCCATCGCCATTCCGCTTCTCACAAACGGCTTTCTCGAGGACGCCCCGCAGGCGGTGCGCCTGGCCCCGCTGCCAGCGCTGCTGGCCGTGGTGTTCTGGGACATCCTGACCGCCAACATCCGGGTTGCCATCCTGGTGCTGGGCCCCATGAGTCGGATTCATCCGCGCTTCGTCGAGGTACCGCTCGAGCTGACCAGCCCGCTCGCCCTGACCACCCTCGCCGGCATCATCACGCTCACTCCCGGAACCGTCTCGGCCAACATCAGCGGCGACCGTCGAACGCTGCTCGTGCACGCGCTGAGCACCACCGATCCGGCAGCAATTGCCGCCGAGATCAAGACGCGCTATGAGCGACCGCTGATGGAGATTTTCGGATGCTGATCATTGCCGTTCGGATATCGATCACCCTGCTCGCCGGCGCGGTGATACTCAACGGCTGGAGGCTGGTCCGCGGCCCGAGCGTGGTGGACCGCATCCTGGCCATGGATACCCTCTCCGCGTCGGCCATCGCGATCCTGCTGGTATCGGACATTGGCCGGGGCACTTCCATCTATTTCGAGGCGGCGCTCCTCATCGCGCTGTTCGGCTTCGTGAGTACGATCGCGCTCAGCAAGTACCTGTTGCGCGGCGACATAATCGAGTGAGGTGACCCTGATGGACACAGCCGTGCTCTCCACGCTCTCCGAGTTCTTCGTTGCTGCCTGCCTGTTGGCGGGCTCGCTGTTCGTCTTCATCGGATCCCTCGGCCTGGTCCGACTGCCCGACTTCTACTGCCGGCTGCATGCCCCCTCCAAGGCCACAACACTGGGGCTTGGAGCGACGCTCATCGCGTCCTCGATCTACTTCTCGGTGCGCGGTGAGTTGAGCCTCCACGAATTGCTCATCGTCTTCTTCGTCTTCATCACGACGCCCGTGAGCGCGCACATGCTGGCCAAGGTGGCGCTGCACAAGCGGTTGCCCAATATTTCCGGAGCGCCCGTGGGTGATCCGGAAAGTGACGGAGTGGAGTAGCGAACGGACGCCCCATGGACTCCCTCGCCGCGGCGTGCCGAGCGAGCTTCCTCCTTCTCGTGCTGGGAGCCTGTGGCGGTGGACGCGCCGACCCTCGTCCGGTGGTCACCATCAGTGGGAGTGCGGTGGGCGACGAGGGCGCCATCCTGCGGCGGCAGATGGATCGCTTCATGGAGTTGCACCCTGCTGTGCGGGTGGAGCTGCGCCAGACGCCGGACGACGCCTCGCAGCGACACCAGCTCTACGTGCAGTGGTTGGTGGCGCGCGCCGAGGACCCCGACGTGCTGCAACTGGACGTCGTCTGGACGCCGGAGTTCGCCGCCGCTGGCTGGCTGTCGCCGCTGGACCGCTTCGCGCCTGAAGCCGCGGCTTTCTTCCCGGCCACGATCGAGGCGAATCGCTGGGACGGGAGTCTGTACGCGATGCCATGGTTCGTGGACGTCGGACTTCTCTACCGGCGAACCGATCTGGTGCCGGAAGCACCGGTCAGCCTGGAGATGCTCCCCGCGCTCGCCCGCGCTGCGATGGCCGGCGCCGGCGCGCCAGGCGGCCCACCGCCTCCCGCCGCGGGCTGGGTGTGGCAGGGCGCGCGCTACGAGGGACTGGTGACGGTCTACCTGGAGATACTCACCGCTCATGGTGGCCGCATCATGGACGACAGCGGCCGCGTGGTGGTGGACGACCCGCCGGGGGTGGACGCGCTCACCTTCATGCGGGACGCCATCAGGCGCGGCGTGTCGCCGCGCGAGGTCCTCACCTGGCATGAGGAGGAGACGCGATTCGCCTTCCAGAATGGCGACGCCGTCTTCATGCGCAACTGGCCATACGCCGCCGCCCTCCTCGCTGACTCCGTACGATCGCAGGTGGCCGGGCGGGTGGGGGTCTCCACCATTCCAGCCGCGAGGGGCAGCGGCGGCAGGCCGGCATCGGCGCTGGGCGGGGCACAGTTGGCCATCAATGCCCATAGCGATGTGCCCGACCTGGCATGGCTGCTGGTGTCGTTTCTGACGGCGCCGGAACAGATGCTCGAGCGGGCTGAGGCAGTGGGCCAGCTCCCGCCACGCCCGGCACTGTACGACGACGCCCGCCTGGCGGCAGCTCTCCCACTGGGCGTGCGTGTGGCGCGCGAGGCGGTGGCGAGCGCCGTTCCGCGTCCCGTGACTCCGCTCTGGTCGGAGCTCTCCGAGCGGCTGCAGATAGCGCTCCACTCGGCCCTCGCCGGCCAGGTCGAGCCGGGGCCGGCGCTGCACACCGCGGCCGCCGACATGAACGCCCTTCTCGAGCGCAGCGGCCTGCGGTACGGCATGAACGCGCCATGATTGCCCCGTGTGTGCAGCGGTGAACCGACGCGACGGCGACACCTGTTCGTCGACCCCTGACGATAGCCTGGCCCGTGAGGAGCGGCGACTGGGCTGGACGCTCGTCGCACCCGCGCTCGGTGTGGTCCTCCTCGTCGCCATCGCGCCACTCGCCTGGACCGTCTGGGAGTCGTTCCACCACCACGACCTCCGCATGCCCTGGCTGGGACGCTCCTTCGTCGGTCTCGCCAACTATCGGGAGTTGCTGGGCACGCCACGCTTCTGGGCATCGCTCGCCCACACCGCATTCTTCGCCGTCGCCAGCGTCTCCCTCGAACTGATCCTCGGGCTCGTCCTCGCCCTTGCCATGCAACGTGCCAGTCGCGGACGCGCCCTCATCCGGGCCACGGTGCTCGTCCCGTGGGCCCTCCCCACGGTGGTCGCCGCCCTCCTCTGGCGCTTCCTCTTCCAGTCCGACGCCGGCGTCGTCAACGCCGTCCTGATCGCCGCCGGAGTACTGGACCAGCCGGTGGTCTGGCTCGCCGGGACCGTCACGGCCTGGGTGCCCGTTATCCTGGCCGATGTCTGGAAGACGACACCCTTCGTCGCCCTCCTCCTCCTCGCCGGCCTGCAGGGAATCGACCCCACTCTCCACGAATCGGCAGCGATCGACGGAGCCGGGCGCTGGCGTGTCCTGACTCGCATCACCCTCCCCCTGCTCCGCCCCGCGATTCTGGTCGCCCTTGTCTTCCGCACCCTCGACGCCATCCGCGTCTTCGACCTGATCTACGTCCTCACCGGCGGCGGTCCGGGCACGGCCACGGAGCCAGTAGCGCTCTATACCTTCAGCGCGCTCATGCAGAACCTGCGCTTCGGCTATGGCGCGGCGCTCTCCGTCACCATCTTCGCCGTCGCCTTTCTGCTTGCCGTCATCTACGTCCGCCTGTTGGGTGCCGACGACGGACGGGGCGGGAGCACGACATGACCACCTGGCTCAGGCGCGGCGCGCTCGCCTTCATCCTCCTCCTCTTCGCCTTTCCCTTCTACTGGGCGATCGTCGCCTCGCTCACGCCCGAGGCGAGCCTCTTCCAGGCGCCATCGCTCGTCCCGCGGACCCTCGTCCTGGACCACTACCGCGCCCTCTTCACCGAGCGCGATTTCGGGACGCCGATCCGCAACTCCCTCATCGTCGCCGGCGCGACGACGGCGCTCTGCATCACCCTCGGCACACTCGCCGCCTATGCCCTCGCCCGGCTCCGCTTCCGCGGACGCTCGGCGGTGCTCGGTGCACTGCTCGCCGTGACCATGTTCCCGCAGATCTCCATCGTCAGCCCGCTCTACATACTGCTGCGCGCGCTGCACCTGCTGGACACCTATCCCGGGCTGGTACTCCCCTACCTCACCTTCGCGATGCCGCTCACGGTCTGGCTGCTGACCACCTATTTCCGTCAGCTTCCGGGTGAACTCGAGGACGCCGCGCGGGTGGACGGCGCGTCGCGCTGGCAGACCTTCACGCGAGTGCTGCTGCCACTGGCCATGCCCGGCATCGCCACAACGGCCATCCTCACCTTCATCTACTGCTGGAACGAATTCCTCTTCGCCCTCTCCTTCACCCTGGGTCCGGAGCGGTGGACGGTACCGGTGGCGATCGCCCTCTTCCGCGGTCAGTACCAGGTACCCTGGGGTCAGATCCTCGCCGCCGCGGTGGTCGCCACTGCCCCGGTGGCCGCGCTGGTGCTCGCCTTCCAGCGGCGAATAGTACAGGGACTCACGTCGGGGGCGGTCAAGGGATAGACAGACGAAGCCCCGTCGCCTGTCCATCCACCGACGCGTCGCCCGGTCGCTCGTTGCGGAGCGCCTGACAGGTCCCGCTAGCCGCCTATCCGCGTCACCCTGGTCATCACATTCTGTTCCATCGGTATCGTCATTCCGGCCGCTGGAACGTTGATCGTCATGTCCTGCGTGAGCCGCTGCTCGCCACCCAGGTAGACGCCACTCTTGCTCACGAAGGAGTGCCCCTCCACCGTTCCCTTGCCATCGAGGGAGATCTCGGCGCCCTGTGAGACACCGTTGCCCGACAACCGGACCGTGCCCTTCTGGGTGATCTTCCAGGCCGCCTGACCGGCGATCGTCGTGTCGCCAACCACCGAGTGAGAGCTGATCACCGTGGTGGTGCCATCCACACCGTTGTTGTTGAACCGACTCGTCGTCGAGTCGTTCCACGAAGCACCCGCCTTCAACCCACCAGCAGGCAGCTTTGGCAGGAAGCCGCGTGCGCTGGATACCATCTGCTCACTGGACGGCGCACTGTCCGACGCCTGCGCCGTTGACACGCGGCCTTGCGGTGACATGAGCCCGGTCACCCTCCGGCCCTTGAGTTCGCGCATTGCCGCGTTGGCCATCTCCTGCTGCTGCGGCGGCGCGCCGGCGAGAATGGTGCTCGCCGAGTCCACGGTGAGCGAGAACTGCAGACCCTGCGACGCCGGCGCGAGGGAGAGCGAGATGAGTTGCAGCGTGCTGGCACTGCTCTCTACCGACTGACCCTGCATCGTCTGGGTAGCGTTGATGGACTGGTCCACGCGGTAGCTGCTCGAGCCGGCCTTGTACGCGTTCTGCGCGCCCACCGGTGATGCGCTGACCGCGCCGGCCACCAGCATTGCCGCCGCAACGGCAAGGACACTGCTGTACGAGCTTGACATGACGATATTGGTTCGGGGATTCGGCCTGCCTCCGGACGGGCGACCGTGACGGTTCAATAGCGACTGAGAGAAGTATGCCTTCCAGACCCGGACGCGGACAGAGTGGCACCCCGGTCGCCCGACAGGGTTCCCCGCTGGCCGTTGACGCCCCGCCTTCAAGGTGCCACCATCGAAGGATGGAAGCTTCACATATCCGGCCGGCCGCCCCAGTCCTTGCGGGCGAGTACCATCTCCCGCGACCTCGGCCGACCCGCGTCGTAAGCCTGCGAACGCCACACCAGCAGAGGACCACATGAACGGGTGGGCGCTCAATTTCGATGACCGTGAACCCCTCCGGTCGGCGTGGCGCGAGTCCGTACTTGCGCTCGGCAACGGCTACCTCGTGACACGCGGCTCGGGCGCCGAGCGCTCCGCGGACAACAGCAACCACCCCGGCACCTACATCGCCGGCGGCTACGATCGGCTGCCCGGCAAGGCTGCCGGACGCATGATCGAGGTGGAGGAACTGGTGAACTGGCCCAACTGGCTCGCCCTCACCTTCCGCTCCGGCGATGGCGAATGGCTGGACACCGTCTCGTGGACCATACTCGAGCAGCGATACACGCTCGACATGCAGCGCGGCGTGCTGGTCCGCCGGCTCAGGGTCAGGGACCCCGAGGGACGTGTCACGGCAATGCGCAGCCGACGTCTCGTACACATGGAGCGCGCGCACCTCGCGGCGATCGAGTGGGAGATCACGCCGGAGAACTGGTCCGGCCCGATAGTGGTTCGCAGCGCCCTCGACGCTACCGTCTCCAACGCCGCCAGCGAGCGGCACCCGGGCTTCACCATCCGCCATCTGGTTCCCATCATCGCCGAGCAGGAAGGGGACCAGGTGATCCGGCTGCTGGTGGAGACGGCGCAGTCCCATCTGCGCATGGCCCAGGCAGCCCGCACGCTCATCTTCGGCGACGGACGGGAACTGAACGTCGATCGGCAGGCGGTGGAGCTGTCTGGCTACGTGGGTGAGGAGTTGCGTTTCAACAGCGGTCCGGGGCGCACGGTGCGAGTCGAGAAGACCGTGGCCATCTTCACCTCGCGCGACAACGCGGTGAGCGAACCGCTGGCCGAAGCCGGTGCCCTGGCCCGTCGCGCCCCGCACTTCTCGGAGCTGTTGCGCACCCATTCGCTGGCCTGGAAGCGGCTCTGGCAGCGTTGTGATGTCCGCGTGCGCATTGTCGGAGTGACCACCACACGTGGCGAGGGTCCGCCATCCATCCAGACTCTCATCCGCCTGCAGCTCTTCCACATCCTGCAGACAGTCTCGCCACACAGCGTCGAGCTGGATGCCGGCGTTCCCATGCACGGCTGGCATGGCGAGGAAGGGCGTGGGCATGTGAGCTGGGACGAGCTGTTCGTCTTCCCTCTGCTCAGCCTGCGTGTGCCGGAGATAGCCCGCGCCGTGCTGATGTACCGTTTCCGGCGTCTGGGCGCGGCGCGGCTGATCGCGGTCGGGGAGGACGCCCGCGGAGCTCGCTTCCCCTGGCGGAGCGGGAGCAATGGACGCGACGAATCGCCCCACGAATGGCTGGATCCGCTCTCCGGCCGCTGGTACCCGGACCACACCCACCTTCAGGCACACCTGAACTCTGCCGTGGTTCTGGATGTCTGGCGCTACCATCAGGCCACGGCAGACCATGAATTCCTCTCGTTCTTCGGCGCCGAGATCGTGCTCGAGATCGCCCGGTACTGGGCCAGCCGGGCTGTTCCTGATGACGCCGACGGTCGTTACCACCTGCGCGGGGTCATGGGGCCGGTCGAAGCGCACCGTCGGCACTCTGATGAAGACACTGAGGCCGTGGACGACGACGCCTACACCAACATCATGGCTGCCTGGGTACTGCGCTGCGCCGATCGGGTGCTGGAGCTGTTGCCCACCGACCGGAGCGACGAGCTCTGCGACCAACTCGAGCTCACCGACCACGAGCGCGCGCAGTGGAGCGAGGTCGGACGTCGACTCGCCGTGCCCATCCATGACGGGGTCATCAGAGAGTTCGCCGGCGCCGATCAGGATGCCGCAGACGGGATATTGGTGGAGACCAGCGACGCATCTGCCGGCGACCAGGCACCAGTTGTGGATCGCCTGGGCAGCGGAGACGGCGTGCTCATGCTCCACTATCTGCTGGGCGAGGCGGAACTGGTGGGGCTGCTGGAATGGATGGGATACGGCGCCGATGACGAGCTTGTGGCGCGCACGGTACGCCACTATCTCGACAGTCGCGCTGCGTCGACGCAACCAGGCTCGGCGCTCAGCACGGCCATCCGCGCGCGCGTCCTTGCCACCATCGACCCGCAACGTTCCTGGTCGTTGTTCGAGCAGGCGCTGGCGCTACACGGCGACGAAGCTGCCCGGGAGACCATCGATATCGGGGCAATGGCGGCGACCGTCGACGTGGTTCAGGGAGGATACCTGGGTGTGTCACTCTCTGACGACGTACTCTGGTTCGATCCCCGACTGCCGCCCGACCTGGAGTCGGTGAGCGCGACCCTGCGCTACCGCGGCCAGTCGCTGGACGTCCGTGCCACCCCGGATGGATTGAGCGTAGCTGCGCGCGATCGCGGAGCGCAACATCCCGTGCGGTTGGGCGTGGGCGGGAAGGTGCACGAACTGAGATCTGGAGAGAGCCTGTGAGCGTCCCCGCCCGACCCGCCGTGCGACCGCGGTTGCTCAGCGAGTTGGGACGGGAGGTGGGTCTTCTCATGCGCGGCGGTGACGTCCTCATCCGGGATATCAGCGTCGATTCGCGGGCCGTGCGACAGGGCGATCTCTTCGTCGCCGTGCCCGGCATGAGCGAGGATGGCGCACGGTACATTTCCGACGCCGTCCGCAATGGGGCGACGGCCGTCTGCGCGTCCGTGCCGGTCCCCGACATACCCACGTTGGTGGCCGAGTCGCCGCGCGCTGCACTGGCCGACCTGGCCGCGGCCCTCCTCGGGCATCCCACCCGGGACGTCTCGGTGGTGGGTGTGACCGGATCGCTCGGCAAGACCTCCACCGCCCTTCTCACCCAGGCCTGCCTGGCCGGCGGCGGACTGCGCGCCGGCGTCATCGGTTCGCTGGGCGTGCGCGCACGCGGAATGGTCCACCAGACGGGCCTCACCACCCCGGACGCGCTCACCCTCCAACGCGAGTTGCGCTGGATGGCTGATGAGGGCGTGGCCATGGCGATCACCGAGGTCAGTTCGCACGGACTGCTGCTCGACCGTGTACGCGGGCTGGAACTGGCGCTCGGGGTCTTCACCAATCTCGTCCCCGACGAGCACCTGGAGTTCCACCCGACGCCGGAGCATTACGTCCGTACCAAGCTGCGCTTCCTGGACCTCATCCGTCCGGGTGCGCCCCTCATCTACAACGCCGATGATCCGCTGGTGGCGGGTGCTGCCGAGGCGAGGACCGCGGGCCCGGTGGTGGGAGTGAGCCGTACCGGCCACGCCAGCGCCGCAGTGCACGTACGCGACTGCCGCGTGCATGTGGGAGGGGGTGACTTCACCCTCGTCCTCAGGCGCGAACTGCACACCCTGAACGGGACCATCGTGGCCGCTGGCGAGCACCTGTTGCGAGTCCCCCTTCTGGGCGATCAGCAGATCGACAACGCAGCCCTCGCCGCCACTACCGCCATCGTCGCTGGTGTCACTGTCGACGATGCAGCCCGCGGCCTGGCCACCACGGCGCCCATCCGTCGACGCACGGAGATCGTGCGGGCCACTGCTCCGCTCGTGATCGATGACACGGCGGGAAACCCACGCAGTATCCATCAGCTACAGCGACTGGTCACCGCCCTCGGTATCCACTCACCGCGCATGGTCTATGCGGTACGCGGCAGTCGTGGTGCGACCATCAACGTGCACTGCGCCAGCGCGCTCGCTGACCTGGTGAAATCTGCAGGTGGAAGTCTGGTGGTGACGGCAAGCACTGATAGCGCGGACGACCGTAACCAGGTCACCGACGGCGAACTGGACGCGACGATCGCCGCGCTCCGCGACCGCGGCGCGCAGTTTCACTACGAGGCGACACTCCGCGCCGCGGTGGGCCATGCACTGGACGGGACAGGAGAGGCGGACGTTGTTCTTCTGCTGGGCGCCCAGGGGATGGACCAGGGAGCAGCACTGGCCCGGGAGATACTGGAGGGCCGGGACGAACTGGCGGGTATTTCCGGACTCACGCCGTGAACGGCAGACGGCGTACTAACCGATCATTATCGCTGGATTCGCGCCGTTGCCGTCAAAGGTGAAATCGATATCAACCTTCCATCTCGTAACCCACAGATGCCACAGCCATTTTCTCTGGATGAGAAGTTCGCCCTCATAGATGAATACTGGCAGCCTCGCGTTGTCGGCGAGCTGAACGGCCAGCAGGTGAAGCTCGCCAGATTGCTTGGCGAATTCGTCTGGCATCACCATGAAGCCGAGGACGAGCTCTTCCTCGTCCATCGCGGCCGCCTGCGCATGGAGTTCCGCGACAGGGTCGTGGAGCTCGGACCGGGGGAGATGATCATCGTTCCACGCGGTGTGGAGCATCGTCCGGTCGCTGAGGAGATGGTCGAGGTGGTGCTCTTCGAGCCCGCTTCGACCCGCAACACTGGCCAGCACCTGAACGAGCGCACGGTGGAGGCGCGACCGTTGTGACTTCCTCGCCGCCCTCTGGAGCGCCGCCGACCAGCGCCGGAGTCCACTTTCCCCCGCCGCTCATCTTCGCGATCGGATTCCTCATTGGCTGGTTGCTCCATCGGGTACGCGAGCTGCCGGTACTGCCGCCCTCCACCACGGCGCGTGAGCCAGTGGGTCTCGTGCTCCTGGCCGCCGGTCTCGCCTTCATGCTCTGGGCGCTGCTGACCTTCCTCGCCGCCCGCACCGCCGTCATCCCCAACCGTCCAGCCTCGCGCCTCGTCACGGCCGGCCCCTACAGATTCAGCCGCAACCCGATGTACACGGGATTGACCGTCTTCTACGTCGGCCTCACGCTGATCATCAACTCGGCGTGGCCGCTGCTCCTCCTGCCGCTGGTGATCATGGCGCTGCTGTCGATGGTCATCCAGCGTGAGGAGCGGTACCTGAACAGTGCTTTCGGCGAGGAATACGCCGAGTACACCCGGCGGGTGCGGCGCTGGCTGTGACCGGGGCTGATGCGGTGTTCTGACTGGTGTCGGCTGACTGGTGCGGCGCTGATTGGTACGGCGCTGAGTAATGGATTCCGGCCTCCGCCGGAATGACGAATGCCACCAACCCCGTCGCCCCGGCG
>CALCHX010000115.1 GCA_937906875.1 uncultured Gemmatimonadota bacterium
CGAGCAGGCCGCGACTGGCCAGGGCGTCGGCGCCTGCTGGACGCACCACGCGCACGCTATCCTCGTTGCCCTCGCGTACGCAGCCGACATCGCTGGCGATCCCGATCAGCAGCTCCGATTCAACCGGAATGTCGCCGGTGGTGCTACGGGTCGTTTCCCCGGTCACCGGGACCGCGCCGTCCCCGGCAGCGGCACGGCCGCGGCGCCTGGGCCACGGCAGGAAGGGTATGCCGAGCCAGCCCGCACCCGCTGGGGACGAGGGAGCGGGGGCGGGCAAGGTCGCGGACGAGGGCGATTGCGGAGGTGATGCCGTGCCGCTCCCGGAGGTACGCTCACGGGGCTTCAACGTTATCGAATAGGACCGTCTTCCCTCGGTCACGTCGAAGCGGACTGACGCATCCTCGTAGTTGGCCCGGCGCAGCACGAGCGACACCGAGGTGCCGATGGGTGCACGGAGCAGGTAGGGTGTGCGCCCCACGTAGCTCCCGCCCTGGTAGACGTCCGCAGTGCCGTTCAGCGCGTTCACGGTCACCTCGCGCAGCGGTGCCACGGACGATGCGGCGGGCGCGTTGCCGGACGCGGATCGAGGAGTGGCCACGGTCGGCGTCGTCCTCGTGACGGCGGAGCGCTCGGCCTCGTCCACGCGCGCCGGGTCCATGAGGACCGCGGCAGGTTGAGAGGGTCGCAACTTCAGATCCGGGGCGATGGTCGGCGGGCGCATCACGCTCCAGGCGAGGAAAGCCACTGCCAGCGCGGCGGCCAGAATCGCCGCGCCAAGCGGGCCGCGGGAGCGAGCGAGAGTGAGCAACTCGCCACTGGGAGTGCTGAATCTCATCGCCCCGGAGGGTGCCGGCTCGAGCAGTGCCCGGATATCGGTCAACATGGCCTCGCACGAGGGATAGCGCTGACCCGGATCCACCTTGAGGCAGCGAGAGACGATTCGGTCCACTCCCGAAGGCAGGAGAGGGTTCACGCGCGACGGAGGCTTGAAGCGCCCGGCACGGATACGGTCGGTGATGCCGAACATTCCCGGGTCGGCGAACGGATGTCTGGCCGTGAGCAGTTCATGGAGCAGGACTCCGAGTGCCCAGATGTCGGTCCGGTTGTCGTAGCGGCCGTGCTCCAACTGTTCCGGAGCGAGCGACTGGAGCGTACCGACAATGTTGCCGGTGCGAGTCAGCGCCGGGCTGTCCGGCCCCTTCGCGATGCCGAAATCGAGGAGCTTGACCACGCCACCCGTGCTGCGCTTCACGTTGGCACTCTTGATGTCACGATGGACGATGCCCCGGCCGTGCAGGTAGCCCACCGCGTCCACCACAGACGCGATCAGGCCGAGCGCCTCCTCGATCGGGATGGCGCCACGTCTGCGCAGCATCTGCTCGAGCGTCTCGCCGTCCACGAACTCCATCGCGATGCAGGGAGTGCCGTGCTCCTCGAGGAATTCGTGGAGCACGGCGATGTTCGGGTGGCGCAGGGCCGCCTGCACTCGTGCCTCGTTACGGAACCGCTCGGTGACGACGGGCATGCCGGCAGCACCGGTGAGGACCTTCACCGCCACCGTCCGGCCGGTGGGAAGGTGTACCGCCCGGTACACCTCGCCCATGCCGCCGGCTCCTACCAACTCGGCGAGTTGGTAGGAGCCGATCAGTGTGCGCGCCCATGCGCCGGCGGTCATGACGAAACTCCCGGGAGGACCAGCTAGCGAGTGGTCGGTGAGACCGACATCAATTCGAGCCCGTAGCGGATCGGCACGGAGAACGAGACCTGGACGTCACCCGTTCGACCGGCGAAGAAGACACCTATCACCCGGCCGGCAGCGTCGAACATGGGGCCGCCACTGTTGCCACCACCGGTGGAGTTGATGGTGAGCTGGTAGCGATCGCCGAATGGCGCGTACACGGCATAGGCATCGCTCACCGGGCCGTCGGCGGCTCGCACGACCTTGCCGATGTTCCCCGAGGAGAGTGTGGGATCAGGAACCATGCGCTGCTGGGCATCCCGGTTGAAGGTGTCCTTGCTCTTGAGCACGGCGACCGTGTAGTCGGAGATGGATGGATAGCCCAGCACGGTGATCGGATCGCCGATCGTCGCCTCGTCATAGGCGTCGTGCAGTTCCGTCTTGGCGAGCGTGGCGGGGGTATTGATCTTGATCAGCGCCACGTCGTGGCGATCGCTCACCCGCTCCAGGGTTGCCTCGGCCGGGTTGGTGTTCTTGGGGAAGCGCACCATCAGGTATTCCTGCCTGCCGCGAAAGACGTCGAACTCGTTCTTCGGACCTGCCTGCTTCGTCTCCGACGGGATCCAGTCGGATGGCGGCTGGACGACGATCGCGCTGCTGTCCCGGCCGCGGGCGATCCCACCGTTCTGGTCGAGCAGCACGCCCATGTGCTGCTGGGGATCGAAGCGGTACGGAGCACGCCAGTTGGCGGCGACGTGGCGGTTGGTGAGGATGAAGCCATCTGAAGTGACGACGAAACCGCTGCCGCCAGAGCTGACGGCTATCGGTGCGCCGGCGTTCTGGTCAAGGGTGAGAGCCGGCTCCAGGGCCTGCCCACCGTCTCCACCGCCGACCGCGACGTAGGCCGGGATCATCTGCTGGCCGTTGTTGACGATGGGCGTCCTCTGTCCCTTGACCTTCAGCGTGTCCACGTTGGGGACATAGCGGTGAAAGACCTGCGCGCCGCTCGGGCTGTAGATGAGGTTCCAGGAGAAATCGATGAGCACCGTAGCCGCGGAGTTGCGAGCGGCAATCTCGGCTGGCGTCAGCGCGGCCACGCGAAGCCCGATCGCGCTATCGCTGCGGGCAAGGGAATCGGTGGCGCTCTGCAGATCGCCGCGCAGCGAACTCAGGTCCCCGGAAAGGCCGCGGTTCCTGGCCGCTGATTCGGAGCGCACCCAGGCAGCCGTTCCGGCAATGACCACGAGGGCGGCGGCGATGGCCACGATGGTGTTGCGACGTGACTGTTTGCGCGTGTCCCCTATCAGCCGCTCGACGGTTGCCTTGCCTATGGCATTCGGCTGACGGCCGCCATCGCCCGACGCCGAGCTGCCAGGGGTGCCACCGGCTCCACCGTGAGCACCGCCGGCGGACGCTGATGCGGAACCGCTACCGGAGCCGCCGGCAACCATGGGCGCGCCAGGGTCTGATGCCGCCTCCCTGGTCTGTCCCAGTTGCGGCGGCATGGGCACGGGCGGCGCGATTGGTGTCTGGACCGCCAGTCGGGTTGCCTTCACATACATCGCGGGCAGCGGATCCAGGTCGAACTGGAGTTCCGGGCCGCCCGCACCGAGCTGGATCACGTCGCCAGGCTGGAGTGGGGTCGTGCCCACTACTCGCAGGCGGTTGAGGAACGTGCCATTGCGGCTGTTCAGGTCGGTGAGCACGAACCGGTACTTCTCCCCCGGGTCGCGGCCTATGCGGGCGTGCTGGCGGCCCACCAGGTCGTCGGTAGCAGGGTCGAACCGCACCTGACTGGTGGGGTCACGGCCAAGCAGCAACTCGCTGAACGATTCCAGCGGATACTCTTCGACGACGCCCGTCTTGGAGCCCTTGAGATGCCGCAGGATGACGCGTTCCATGATAGATGTCCTCGCGGAGGTTACGATTCGCGCCGGCGCCCACCGGTCGCTCAACCCCACATGCGCAGGGCGCGGCAGCCAGGGCTCATCCCGGCGCCGCGCCCTGCACGTCATGACCTCCGCACACTCGGGACTTGCCTGACCCGGCGCGGCACGTCGCGATCGTGACTACCTCCGCTCGACCGGCTGCGCTGCTACTGCGACTCGGCCAGAAGGGTGCGCCAGTGCGCCGCTTCATCCGGGCGCTGCCAGGCCTCGTACAGCTTCACCACCCGCTCGCGCGCGGCGCTCACCTGCGGACTCTTCGCGCCTCGCTCGGCGACGAGCCGTGCCTCCGAGGGCAGGAGCAGCTTCTCGGCTTCGGCAAACCGTCCGACCTGCGTCAGGTGTTCGCCGAGCACGCTCTCGGCGGTGGAGACGAGCCAGTGTCCCTCGGGGAGCGTCGTGCGGCGCAACTCCAGGCTCTCACGCAGCCAGCGCTCGCCCTCATCCGGCTTGCCCTGATGAGCGAGGGCGAGGCCCAGCGCCTGCATGGCCGTGGCCACTGCGGGATGGGCGTCGGGAAGAGTGGTGCCGCGCAGGGCAAGCACCTCGCGCGAGTATCGCTCGGCCTCGGCCCAGCGCTCCCGCCGGATGAGGAACTGGGCGTAGTTGAAGAGCGTCCACGCGTAGTCGGGATGCTCGGGACCGAGAATCTCGCGTCGCATCGCGATGGTGACGCGAAATAGCGAGTCGGATTCGGCGAGACGGCCGGCCAGCTCGAGGACATTCGCGTGGTTGTTGATGGCCATCGCGACGATCGGATGGCTTGGTCCGTAGATTCGTCGTGCCACCGTCACCGCATGGGCGTGGAGTGACTCGGCGGCGGCGATCTGTCCCAGGTCACCGAGCACCACGCCAAGGTTGTTGAGCGGCGCCACCAGGCCGGGGTCGTCGGGACCGATGAAGCGCTCGCGGAGCCCGATCGCCTCGCGATACAGCCGCTCGGCAGCCACGAGGTCACCCAGCTCGTGGCGCGACTGTGCGGCGTCGTTCAGCAGCGACGCGCGCAATGTGTCGTCCCGGGCCGCCGTGCGGGTGAAGAGCGCGAGGGCGTCCTGATGCATGCTGTCGGCGGCGGCGAACTCACCATCGTACTGGACCGCGAGCGCCAGGTTGTTCAATGCCAGCGCGACGTCACGGTCGCCTTCCGGTGCCATCCCGCGGCGTACTTCCAGTACGCGCCGGAGCTGTTCGCGCGCCGACCCGTACTCACCCAGCCCCAGGTAGGTCCGGCCGATAACGCTGCGGACATCTGCCTCCAGCCGGGGCTGCAGGGCCAGCGAGTCCGCGTGTACGGCCGCGGAGTCGAGCACTTCACGCACCGTGACGTCGCGACCCAGGCTCCCTGGATCGGCGGCGCCGAGCATGGTGAGCAGGAAATCGTTGATGGCCGTGGTGCGGGCCCGTGCGACCTCCACCTGCTGGGCCTGGCGCATGGTGCTGACCACGCCGCCGACGAGTGAGAGGATCACCACCGCAGCCGCGGCGATCTCGAACCGGCGGCGCCGAGCGAACTTGCCAAACCGGTAGCCGACGCTGTCGCGCCGTGCCGTCACCGGCAGCCCGTCCAGGTAGCGACCCAGGTCGAGTGCCAGTTGTTCAGCCGACCCGTAGCGGCGCTCCGGCTCCTTGCGCAACGCGGTGAGGACGATGGCATCCAGGTCGCCCGACAGGCGGGCGCGCAGCCGCGCCGCGGAGCGTTCGCCGCGCACCTCGGCGGCATCGTCTGTCACTACCGTGCTCGGCCTGGGCGGTAGCTCCTCGCACACTATCCGCTCCACCTCGGCCAGCAGCCGTCCCTCCAGGTCGAACGGACGATTCCCGGTGAGGAGCTCGAAGAGCACGACACCCAGGGCGTAGACGTCGGAGGTGGTGCCAACCGGCAGCCCGCGGATCTGCTCGGGGCTCGCATATTCGGGTGTGCAGGCGCGAACGCCGCCGTGGGTTGCCGGAAGTTGATCCGGCCCTTCCTCCTCGCGCAGCAGCTTGGCGATCCCGAAGTCGAGCAGCTTCACGGTGCCATCCTGAGCGACAAGGATGTTGCCCGGCTTGAGGTCGCGGTGGACGACGAGGTTCTGGTGCGCATGCCGGACCGCGTCGCATACCTGACGGAACAGCGTCACGCGCTCGCGCGGCGAGAGGCGCCGCGCGTCGCACCATGAAGTGATCGGTGCGCCCTCCACGTACTCCATGACCAGGTATGGATGGCCGTCGGTGGTGACGCCACCGTCCAGCAGGGCGGCGATGTTCTGGTGGTCCAGGTTGGCCAGGATCTGCCGTTCATAACGGAAGCGCCGGATGGCCAGATCGCTCTCGGTACTCGGCCTGAGCAGCTTGATGGCGACGCGCATGCGGAACTGGTCGTCAGCGCGTACTCCCTCATAGACCGCCCCCATGCCGCCGACGCCGATCCGCCGCACGAGTTCGTACGGACCCACCCGCGCACCAACCAGCGCCGAGCCATCATCAGACAGCGCCTGGGCCATGAGCCTGGCGGGCGAGCGCTCCAGCGGGTCGTCGCCCGAGTCGAGGGCGGCGAGCAGGCTGGTCACCTCGTCGCGCAATGCGGGGTCGTCAGGGGCGGCGGCGAGGAGGAAGTCGGCGCGAGTCTCCGGCCCGCACTCCACCACGGCATCGAAGAGGGTTCGTATCTCGCGCAGCCTGGTGGGTGTGAGAGGCGTCTGACCGGGCCCCGACGAACCGACCGGCACTGAGCCCGTCGGCGAGGGTGGAGATGGTTCGTTGGGCGGAGTCATGGGCGAGCTGGTCGGGAAGGTTGGCAGTGTCGGGAGAGGTGCGGCACTTCATCAGGCGCGGAGAGGTGGCGGCGCGGCTCAGACGTCGGGCGGCACGGCATCCAGTTCGCGGCGCAGGAAGGCGCGGGCAAAGGTCCAGTCGCGTTTGACCGTGGCTGGCGAGATGCCGAGGACGCGTGCCGTCTCCTCCACCTCGAGTCCGGCAAAGAAGCGGAGTTCCACCACGTGCGCCTGACGGGGATCCAGCTCACCCAATCGACGCAGGGCGTCGTCGAGGGCGATCACATCGAGCGCCTGCTCGCTGCCCGCTTCGCTCACCGCGGCATGGTCCTCGAGCGTCACCCTGATGCCGCCGTCGCGTTTGACAGCACGGCGGCGACGGGCGTGGTCCACCAGGATGCGGCGCATGGCCGAGGCCGCAATACCGTAGAAATGCGAACGATTCTGCCAGGCGGCGTCCTGCTGGCCCACGAGCCTGAAGAACGCCTCGTGGAGGAGGGCGGTGGGCTGCAGCGTGTGTCCCTCGTGCTCCCGTCGCATGGCATGAACGGCGAGCACGTGTAGCTCCTCATACACCAGAGGAGCGAGCCGATCGGCGGCTCCGGGCTGCCCCTCATCCAGCTCCTGGAGCAGACGGGTGACCCGGTGCGCATCCTGGTCGGTCATGGCTGACGTCCTTCCTGCGGGTGTGGCGGACTGGGGGGCGGGAGGTGAGGCGGCCAGTTGGGCATCCGTAGCTCAGAAAAGAGCGGCTATGAAGATGGGCATGGCGCCGCCGGTACCGGCGAAGATAGGGCAGGGTCGGAGCGAGCGCGAGCATGAATTGTTCGCGATCAGCACGCTGGGTGAGCCGTGACGGCGCAGGATCGCGCATGTGCCTGTAGCCCGCGGCAGGCGCGGGACTCGCACGCCAACCAAATGGAGAGACTCCAGATGACAGCTATCCATCGCCGCGCAGTGCTCGCCACCGCGGTCGTGCTCGTGGCGGTAGTCGGCGCCGCACCGGCCACCGCCCAGTCCGCGCAGCGCTGGTCGCTTCAGGGGTCGGCGCTGGTCGTCGTCCCTTCAGGATCGGCCTACGACGGACTGAATTCGGGAGTGGGTGCGGAAGTCCAGGCACGCTACACCCCGTCCGCGCTTTCGTGGGGCTTCGGGGTCCAGTACTCCAGCCATGGACTGGATGTACCTGGTTTCGACGAGCGGGTGTCGCTGGCGGGACCGTTCGTGGAGCCGCGCTACGTCCTGGATGTAGGCCGTTCGACCTTCGCGCCGTACCTGGCGGCGCGTCTGGCCTACCTGCAGCAGCGACTGGAGGTGGAAGGGGTGAAGGCGACGGCCGGCGGCGGGCAGGTGAACGTGGGCGGTGGCGTGCTGCTGCGGCTCTCACCGCGGCTGAACATGGACCTGGGCGCCACCTACGGCCTGATCAACTTCGGCGATGTCGAGCTCAGCGCGGGCGGGCAGACGGTGAAGGTGGACGGGACATCGGGCTCGGGACAGAACCTGGTTCTTCGGGTGGGTCTGGCAGTTGGGTTGGGCGGCTGAACCCTGCCCGAAACTCCTGTCAATCGGCCATGCAGACGATCAGCGGGCTCAGGGTACGACGTATCTCCACCGTTCCTGCGTGTGCCTCCAGAACTTCAGCCAGGTCCTTGTAGACCTCGGGCGCTTCGTCGGCGCTGGCGCCTCTCAGGACAATGCCCTGTTCCATTATCCTGTCCTTCACGGCATCGAAGTCCACGAGGCCGCCGTCATGCACCCATTCCGTGTAGCCGTAAGTGCTTCCGTCCGGTCGGGTCCGACGGGTCCTGACGCGCCGTCGTCGGCCGGCGGCCTGCGTTCGGGACATGACACGCCCCGCACCGTGCACCGTCGAGTAGAACAACCGTCTGGACTCCTCGCTGTCGATGCCTTCCAGTATCACCGAATCGTCACCCATTGATGCTCCGACAAAGCCGCGTTGCCCCGGGAATGCCGGAGTAGCTCCCTTGCGGACCACCCAGAAGTGCTCACCGCCGTGCTCCTCGTACCAGGCATAGTTGTGATGGTTGTGAACCTCGTCGGTGATCTCGCCGCCCAGGATCCCCACGACCGTCTCGCACACCCAGTCGCGGCCGGCGTACGCATACCTGCCGGCCAACTTCATGCACCGGATGTAGTCGCGGCCAGGATCCGAGTCCACGGCCAGAGTCTTCGGCGTCTGGTCCATGATGTTCAGCTCATCGCCAGCCAGTTCCATGAAGTGCGAGGCCACGGAATTACCGAAACCTCGCGAGCCGAAGTGCACGCCGACCCAGATGCTGTCATCCTCGTCGACAAAGACGTCCACGTAATGGTTCCCGGCGCCGGTGGACCCTAGCTGCGCTCGCGCGGTGTCCTTGAGTGCGGGCGAGCCAGCCAGGAATTCGACCTCATCCCAGGCCGGATCGTCGAACAGTTCGTGTTCCACCGGTGTCGGGTTCGCTCCCCCAACGCCAAAGGCAATCCGCTCGAAGATCTCATCGGCCAGCGGATCCAGCCTGCCTTCGATGTCATCGAGCATCAGGTTGGTCCTGACCGCCTTGTTGCCGCAACCGATATCGAACCCCACGGCGGAAGGTGGAACCCTGTCGCGGTAGACGGCGACGCCACCGATCGGCATGCCGTAGCCTCGATGGCTGTCCGCCATGAGCAACATGGCCTCCGCCTCCACCAGGCAGTTCTCAGCCTGCCGGATCGTGGCTTCGTCCGCCTCACCCTTGATGATGACCTGCTTCGCATCTGACATGGCTGAGCTCCTGGAGGTTTGCGGTGACTGAAGAACTGGCGATCCCGATGTCAGCGCACCTCTATGGTCCCCAGCATGTTCGGGTGAAACGTGCAGAGGTAGGGATGAACACCGGGGGTGCTGGCTACCCAACTCCACGTCGCGCCCGGGGCCAGTGACTGCGAGTCGAAGCTGTTGTCACGTGCCGTGACCGTATGCGGAACGAAATCCTCGTTGGTCCAGGTGACCGTATCTCCCAGCGCCACGACCACGGTGTCGGGGCTGTAGAGGAAGTTGCTGATGGCCACCTGGTGCACCCTCGGCTGCGGGGATGTGCAGGCCGTAATCCCCATGGCAATCGCCGCGCCAATGAGCGCGATGTTCGCCACCGCACGCGACAGCGTGCGGTGGCGAACATCGCTCGTGGTGGTCGGCGGCTTCATGGCCGGGAGTCGGCGCCCTGGCCCGAGATCAGCCACCGTACCGACTCACGACGGGAGCGACGCCAGAATGGTACGGGCGCGGTCCAGGTGTGCCACGAAGGCCGGACGGGATTTCTCCAGGAGATCCTTCAGCTCGGCGTTCTGGGTGTTGGGCAGCAGCGTGTCGTCGAGTGCGCCGATGACTGCTTCGTGAAAGGCGACCTCGCGCTCCATGTACGCGCGGTCGAATGCGGCGCCCGTAAGGCCCTGAAGCTTCGTGGCTGATTCCTCGGCGCCGGCCTTGAGCTGTCGGCTGGTGTCGTTGTCCTCGGGTGTGACTCCGAGCCTGGTCGCCAGCGCCACTGCCTGGGCATTTACCGCGCCGTGATCCGTGATCATCATCTGGGCGAAGTCCTTCACGTCCTTGTTCTGCGCCTTGTCCAGGGCAGCCACGCCCGCGGCGCTGTCAATGGAGTTGGCGGTCACCACGATGTGGGCGATCTGGGCATCATTGATCGCAGCCGGTGCGGGAGCGGCGGCCGCGCCCATGGCGAGCGAGTCTGCGGCAGCGGAGTCGGCCGTGGCGTCGCTGCCCCCGCCGCATGCCGCCGCGCCGAGCATGGCGACGATGCCGATTGATGAGAGAACGCTTCGGTGCACGGCAGGCGATGACGAGAACATGGTATTTCTCCTGAACGGGTGGGACCTGAACTGCATGGAACGACACTTCTCAACAGATGGCCCCGCCGGTTCGGCGGGGCACGCGGCCTGCAAGCCACTGTTACTTACGCAACGTTTATCTTGCGTTGCAACTAATGGACCCGGGCAACTGCCACCCTGATTGAAGGAGTGCACGATGCAGGACCGACCACCACCAATGAGGGCCACTCGACGCCGCATCATCGAGCTCCTGCGGCGGGGAGCGGCAACGGTGGGGTCCACGGCGAAGAAGCTGCATCTCACATCCAGCGCGGTGCGCGTCCACATGACCGCGCTGGAACGAGAGGGGATCGTGCGCTGCGTGGGGAGCACTACCGGCTCCAACCGGCCGGCCGCCATCTACGAGCTGGCGCCGGCCGCCGACAGTCTCCTTTCCAACGCCTACGTCCCCTTCACCACCGGCCTGCTACGGGTGCTCGGCGAGCAGCTTCCAGCGTCGGACGTCAGCAGCTTCATGGATGAGGTCGGGAGGCACCTGGCCCGCGGTTACGTCCAGCCGTCGGGCACGCTTCTCCAGCGGACGCAGGCGGCTTCGCGGCTCCTCAACGAACTTGGCGCCCTCACCGAGGTGGAGGTGAGTCCGGGCGACGGTCGGCTCGCCCTCCGGGCCCACGATTGCCTGCTGGCCGCCGCGGTCCACGGCAACCACAAGGTATGCCGGGCCATGGAGAGCTTTCTGGCGGAGCTTGTGCAGGCCCGGGTGCGGGAGTGCTGCGAACGCGATGGGCGCCCCCGTTGCTGCTTCGAGGTCACTCCTGCCGGTGCTGAGTCGGCTGTGGAAGAGGGCGCGAGCGTCCGGTGGGCCCCTGCCGGGGACACGCCCCCGGACGGCGTCTCCTGATCTCTCCCCTGACCGGCGAGCCACTGCGGCCTGCCCGTGGAGCGCCGCGCGTCGCTGGATCCATCCCGGTGCTCTGCCAGGGCCGATGGTCGGGCTCGCCACTGTTGCGCGTAACAGGGTCGATATATCGTCAATCATGACCAGATCCGGAATTATCTCGCGCGTGAACGCGTTCGTGCTCTTCCTGGCAGGCGTGGCGATGCTCTTCGCCCCCGATGTCGTGCTGCTGCAACTGGTGGATGGTTTCCCACCCGCCGCGTTCTGGCTGGGGCAACTACTGGGTGCCGCCTGGTTGGGGATGGCCGCGCTGAGCTGGCTGAGCCGGGGCGCAGTGCTGGGAGGGATCCATGGCCGGCCGGTGGTGATGGCCAATTTCGCGCTGCACTTCATCAGCGCCATGACTCTGCTCCGGACAGGTCACATGGTGCTGGCCATTCCGGCGATCCTCCTCGCTGCCGTCTACGGCCTGCTACTCTTCCGCGGCCCGCTCCCCGGCGACATGCCCGCTGCCTGAGTCTCGATGGGAGGGAGCGGTCGTTAGACTTCCCTGGTCAAGGCGCGAGCCACGCGCCGTTCGCATGGAGTCGCCGCGGGCAACCGGGGCGCGTCTGGCCGCCAGAAGGTGGCGCCGGTTGCGACGCACACAGTCTCTCCCAGTCCGCGCAGATGTCTTCCAGTTCGTACGTTGACACGGAGTACCCCACGCCCGCGTCCGCCGAGTCCGTCGTCGAGCGCACGCGTGCCGCAATCGAAGTGCTCGAAGCCATGGTCCACGACCGGGCTCTGCTGGCGCTGGTGTCGGATGACGACCGGCTGCGGCTGCTGAGTGCCGCCGGCCGCATCTCGAGGCCCGACGCAATGGACCGCCGCAGACTGGTGAAGGCCTCCAAGCGCGATCGCAAGGCGGCACGGGTCGAGCGCGCGGAGAGCGAGCTGGAAGCGACGGGAATCCGGCGCCTGCGGCGAGAGTCGGTGTTCATCACTCCGAGTCTCTTCGCCCCCGCTGGTTTCGACAACCAGGAGGATGCCGGTAACCCGGCTCGCGAATCGTCCGAGCGTCAGAACTGCTACATCTGCAAGCAGGATTTCACCACCCTCCACCACTTCTACGACCAGCTCTGCCCGGCCTGCGCGGACTTCAATTTCGCGAAACGAGGCGAACTGGCCGACCTGCACGGGCGCGTCGCGCTGGTCACCGGCGGGCGGGTGAAGATCGGTTACCAGGCGGGGATCAAGCTCCTCCGCTCGGGCGCACAGCTCATCGTCACGACGCGCTTCCCGCGCGACTCGGCGGCCCGTTACGCCCAGGAGCCGGACTTCGCCGAGTGGGGGCACAGACTGGAGATATTTGGCCTGGACCTGCGCCACACGCCCAGTGTGGAGGCGTTCTGCAGCCAGTTGCTGGACTCGCGCGACCGGCTCGACTTCATCGTCAACAACGCCTGCCAGACCGTCCGCCGTCCGCCCGACTTCTATCGCCACATGATGGAGGCTGAGACGGCGGCGGAGAGCGCGCTACCGGCCGATGTTCGTCGTCTATTGGGCGCTTACGAGGGCGTACGTGGCTACAACCTGCTCCCCGAGGGCGACGCACCCTCGCCCGGCCTGGACGCTCGCCTGTCGGCGGTAGCCGGTCTCACCCACGCGGCGCAACTGTCGCAGTTGCCGCTGCTGCCCGAGGAACTGGCGGCGCAGCAGGACCTGTTCCCGGTCGGCAGGCTGGATCAGGATCTGCAGCAGGTGGACCTGCGCGGCCGCAATTCGTGGCGCCTGATGATGGATGAGGTGTCCAGCGTCGAACTGCTGGAGGTGCAGTTGGTGAACGCGGTGGCGCCGTTCATCATCAACGCCCGGCTCAAGCAGCTCATGATGCGTACGCCCGGCCGGGAGAAGCACATCGTCAACGTGTCGGCGGTGGAAGGGCAGTTCTACCGGCGCTTCAAGACGGCGCGTCACCCGCACACGAACATGGCCAAGGCTGCGCTCAACATGATGACGCGCACCTCGGCCGTGGACTACCATGCCGACGGCATCCACATGAACAGCGTGGACACCGGCTGGGTGACCGACGAGGATCCGGCGCCGATCGCCGCGCGGAAGGTCGCCGAGCACCGTTTTCATCCACCGCTGGACATAGTGGACGGTGCGGCGCGGATCGTGGACCCGATCATTGACGGCGTGAACAGCGGGCAGCATGTGTGGGGCAACTTCCTGAAGGATTACAAGCCGACCGATTGGTAACGGTAATTCGCTGCCATCTCCAGACTCGCCGGCTTTCCATCCTCCCGCCGGCCATGAGCAGTGACAGTTGATCGTTGTCGTCACGGAACGGGCTGGCCCCTTGCGGAGCCAGCCCGTTACCGATCTGTGCCTGTCGTTCAGCGCGCGGTGAGCGTCACCGAGCCCACCTTCTCCTGCGCCCGCAGCAGCGCCATCAGCGTCTCCAGCGGCAGCGGCTCGAACTCGCCGCTCAGGAAGTCGCGGATCTCCAGCACCGTACGGTTCTGGGTGAGCAGGATGTTCAGTTCGGCGTTCATGTGCTGCGGGAAACGCGCCTGCGCCTCCTGGAGGGCAGCACGGTCAGCGGCCGGGACATTGGAGGCACCACCACCGGGGCCACCCGGACCACCGAAGCCACGGCCGCCGCCCAAGCGAGCCGCGACGAGCCGTGCGGCCTCGCGTTCCAGCGGCGTCTGCGCCCGTTCCCTGGCCTGCACGCCCCACTGCGCTGCCGCGATGCGCCAGTTGTCCGCGAGCTCGGCCTGCAGCGCCGCCGCCTTGCGGTCGACGGCGGTCGCCAGCGCCGCCACGCGTGCGGCAGCGGCTGGCGTGCGGAACAGGTCACGAGTGGTGAGTATCACCGCGCGTTCCACGGCCGCCTGGTGGGCGACGGCGTTGCGTGCCTCATGGTAGGCAGCCGCGAGCTGCGCGCCATCGGTGATATCGGCCATGTAGCCGAGCCCCTTCCGGTGTGCCTCACCCAGGCGCTCGGTGCCGCGTCCCATGCTCTCGCCGGCCACCCGCAGCGCCAGCGCGTCGTCGGCGGCTGCCAGCGTCACCATGGCCCCGGTGCCCACAACCGCGGCTCGCCGGAGCTGGGTGGGGTCCATCTTGTCCGGCGTGTCGGCAGAGGAGTGATACCACATGTCCGGCCACGTATTGAAGATCACCGACGCTATACCATGCTGCATGTAGGTCACGTGATCGCTGGAGCCGTAGTGCTTGTCGACCATCGCGTAGAACGGATCGCGTGACCCATTCTGCGAGTAGATGGGCAGCGTGGGTGCGTAGCCCGCGGCACGATAGCGGACGCGTTCCCGGTTGAGCTCCGAGACGTACTCCAGGAAGCTCTGACCGACGTCGTTCAGGTAGGTGGGGAAGGTGTCCGGCGTGCGGTGCATGAGCCAGTAGGCGCCGCTGGCACGAAGGCCTATCCCTTCCATGTCGAAGTTCAGGTTGGCAATCATGCGCTTGGCGAGGTCGGGGTGCGCATTCAGCCAGGCATTGGTGCCGCTGATCTCCGACGCCCACACGAAATGGATGTCGCGCCTGGGTCGCGGTAGCTTGCCCTCGGCAATCAATCGGAGGTATACCCGCCCCATCTCGAGCGTCATGGCGACGCCGGAGTTGTCGTCGTTCGCGCCCTGCTTGATGTATCCTTCATAGATGTGCGCCGAGACCGCCACTGCCTGGTCGGTGCTGCCGTCACCGGGGATCATGGCATGCACCACCTCCAGCTCGGCCGGGAAGGTGTGCGCCGTCACGATCGACTTGAGGACCACCCTGTCGCCGCGGTCGAGCATCGTGCGTAGCTCGGCCGCCAGGCGCGGCGTGATCGCCCAGCCGAATCCGGCCTTCTGACCCTCGGGTGCCGCCCGGATGCTCTGGGAGAGGATGATGTCCGGAAAGTCTATGGGACGCAGGGCGCTGGCGCCGAGCACTCCCACGGCACCACGCTCGAAGACGCCGAGGCTCTGGAGCGAACTGACGCCGTTGCTGCCGAGGACGATCTTCCCCTTCACGTCCTTGCCGGCGAAGTCGTCGGGACGGGTGCCACTGCCGACGTCTATCAGTTCAGCAGTCACCTCCCCGCTCTCGCTGTTCGGAGCAAGCGAGATGGCGATGTCCTGGATGTCGTAGAGTTTACGCACTACCGGCTCCACCATCCACAACTCGCCGCGCGTGGGCTGCCAGAGCGGTTGACCAGCCGGGAACGACTCCACGCGCACATCGCTGTAGCCGAACTCGCGAGCGAACGACGCGGCCACCTCGCTCTCCCGGAAGTCGCCGGAGTACTCGGCGAGCGGACGGACACGTTGATAGGGCACCATCTCGAGAACGGTGTGGAGGGCGCGTTCGCCGGAGGCCTCGTTGATGATATCGCGCATCTGCTGCGACGAGAGGAGGGTCCGGTCTTCGGCCTGCTGCGCGGCGACCGGCTGGGCGATGGCTAGCGCGAGGACGACGGCGAGGGTGTGACGGATCATGCGGGCTGGATTGGTGACATGGATTGGTGACCTGCGGGAGAGCTGTGAACGCCACCCGGACTACGCCACCGACTGCTCATTCGCTGGCCGGAGCGCGACCGGACGAACGCAATGGCAGGACAGACCGGTCGAGCGATTCTCGAGTCCGCTCGGCGGGGATGGGCGAAGTGAAACGGCCAGGCGGCATCGCGCGTAGTGTGATGAGTGTCCACCGCGACCGCTCCGCCGCCAGGAATGCAGACCAGCGAGGATTCTCCGATGCAGCAGGCACCGCCAGTCACCCCGTCACCGTCAGCGCCACCGGCCGTGGAGCAGGTGATCGTGCCGCAGAACCTGACCTCCGAGGCTGCCCAGGACCCGGTCGCCGTGCTGCAGGGGTTCAGGGCGCAACGCAATGAATTGCAGGATCAGCTCAGTTCGCTGGAGGACATGCGCCGCGATCAGATCGGAAGAGCACACGTCTGAACTCCAGTCACGCCAATATCTCGTA
>CALCHX010000116.1 GCA_937906875.1 uncultured Gemmatimonadota bacterium
GCAAGATACGACGTCCCGATCTATTACGCAAGAGACTTCGGGGGCAAACCACTAGTGATAGTCACAGACCTCGACGTCGTAGGCGTCCCCCTCCACGAAGCGAAAGCAAACGCGCCACTGGTCGTTGACGGCAATCGCATGCTGTCCTTTGCGATCGTCTTTCAGGGGGTTCAATCGGTTTCCCGGCGGCACCTTGAGGTCGTCGAGCGACGTGGCGAGATCGACATACTCGAGCTTGCGCACGGCACGCGAGAGCAAGTCTGCGGGAAAGCGCTTCGCGGTTCCGGTGAGGAATAGGTCGCGCGTTCGCCGATCCGCGAACGTCTTGATCATAGCACAATGTAACGCGTCACGTGACAGGCGTCAAGCGGAGTGTTGGTGTCGCCTAACGCCAAAGTTCAGTTGCAAAGCCGCAGGGTAGGAGTTCGGCCCGGCAGCGGAACGCTGCGCGGCTTTGTCAACTGCAACGCCTCGTTAGGCGGCACTGCACGGACTCGCCCTAGCTCACGCGCGCAGAAACGCCTCAGGCTCGGCACCAATGTCACGACAGATCTGTCGCAAGAGCGGCGGCGCAATGTCTCGCCCCTGGTGAAACGGCACGGTCGTCTGCCGCCCGTCCGGGTGCCGAAACTGCTTGTGTGAGCCCCGCTGCCGGACCTCCACGAAGCCGAGCCGCTCCAAGCGGGCCACGACCTCGCGCGGTTTCAGAATGGGGAGCGAGCCCACGGCGCCAGCGCTCAGGCGATCCGGAGCGTCTGTGTGCCGATGAACTCGGCATCGAGTGACGGCTCCCCGTCCTCGACGAGCATCGCCACGACTTCCTCGAGGTTGGCGTGCAACTCATCGAGCGTGGCGCCCTGACTGTGGGCACCCGGGAAACCCGGGACGTGGCCCACGTAGAGGCCTGTGGCAGGATCGCGCTCGACAACGGCGGTATATGTGCGCATGGGGGTAGGCTCCGGGAGCAGGACGAGTGCAATTTACATCACGGTGCACAGTAAGTCCGGAGCCCTGCCGAATGACGAGCCGCTAGGCCAGCTAACGCCTATTGGACTTGCATACACGCGTGGACAGCCACTGAGACTAAGCGCCCTCTCCGTTCGCAACAGAACTCCGCTCGCCACGCCTCAGCCCACGCTGCTCTCTCCCAAGTTTCCGTCGTCCAGCTCACTCCGCAAGAGCTGATCGCAGCGTTACTGCAACCGCGTTACACCGCCTCCCGCGCCAAACGCTGCCTATCATCACTGCGCACCAAGCCCGCCAGCCGCACCCCTACTACCCGACCGGCCGCGGCCGGTCCGCCGGGCTCCGTACCCCAGGACTCCCAGCTCCCAGAACGTGCGTGTAGATCATCATCGTCCGCACGTCGCTGTGGCCGAGCAATTCCTGCACTGTCCGCAGGTCATACCCATCCTCCAGCAAATGCGTCGCGAACGAGTGCCGGAACGTGTGACAGCTCGCACGCTTACTGATCCCTGCCGCGCGCACCGCGGCCGTGACGGCGCGCTGCACGGCGGAATGGTGCAGCGGCATCCTTACTCGGCGCCCGTCCGCCTCGCGATACTGGCGCCGCGCCGGAAACACCCAGTACCACGGCCACTCGCTCGCTGCCCGCGGGTACTTGACCGCCAGCGCGTTCGGCATCGGCACTCCAACGCCCGCCGTGCTGTCGCGGACGTACAGCGCGCATACCCGCACCAGGTGCGCGGTGACCGGACCGGCCGCCGACGCCGGCAGCACCGTCCGGCGGTCCTTCCCGCCCTTGCCCGCCCGCACCAGAACCTCGCTCCGGGCCAGGTCCACGTCCTGCACCCGTAGCGAAAGCGCCTCCCCCAGCCTCAACCCGGTCCCGTAGAGGAGCGTCGCCACCAACGCGGGCACCCTCGCGCGCGAGTCGAACGCGTCCAGTATGCGCCACACCTCGGCGCGCGTGAGCACCACTGGCGCACGTGGGCGATGCCTGGCTCGAACGGTCTCCGCGGAGATGTCGATCGGCAGGTCGAGCACGTCGCGGTACAGGAACAGCAGAGCAGCTAACGCCTGGTTCTGAGTGCTCGCGGCGACCTTGCGCTCGACAGCGAGATTCGAGAGAAATCGCTCCAGGTGGGCACCGTCCAGCGACCGCGGATGGCGGCCGCCGCTGAAACGGATGAACCGGCGTACCCACCCAACGTACGTCTTCTCGGTGCGCTGGCTGTAATGACGGAGTCGCAGCACACGGCGCATCTCCCCGATGAGCGTAACTCGGGGCGGGGTAAGCACGCCGGACGCGGAGCGGCCCGCTGCCGCGAATGATGAATGCCGATGAGGTGGCACGGCCGGAGGAGCCTGGGAAGACTGTCCGAGATCGAAGGCATCCACGGTACGCGTCCCAGCTTCGTACTACCAAACGCAGCGACCCGCCAACCCTGCGCAGCTAGCCATACCGCCCCCCGCGGCGCAAGATACGAGTGATCCGGCCCACCAGTTCCACCCGCCCTGATCCACCGTCGGCTCCCGCCCTCATCCCCACCCAGCCCCGCGCCATGCTCCGCACCCGCCTCTCGCTCGCCGCCGTCATCGCCGCACTCACGTTCACCGCGAGTTCCTGCGCCACGGCCCAGCAGACCACCACCGCCCCCGCCCCGGCACGGACCACCGCCGCCGCCCAGCGCCAGGCTGCGGCTGTCTCATACGAGGTCGCTGTCCAGAGCGCCGCACACCACGAGGCGCGCGTCACCGTCACCTTCCCCGATGTCCCGCGCGGGCAGCCGCTCCAGGTGATGATGAGCCGCAGTTCCACGGGTCGCTACGCCATCCACGAATTCGCCAAGAACGTCTACGACGTGAAGGCGGTCGACGGCCAGGGGCGCGAGCTGACCATCACCCGGCCCAGTCCATACCAGTGGGATGTCCAGGGACACGACGGCACGGTGAAGGTGACCTATACCATCTTCGGCGACCGGGCCGACGGCACCTACCTGGCCGTCGACCGATCCCACCTCCACTACAACGCGCCCGCCCTCTACATGTGGGCGCGCGGGCTCGAGCAGCGGCCCATCCAGGTCCGCTTCGACATCGACCGGCCGGGATGGCGGATCGCCACCCAGCTCGCACCCACCGCCAACGGCTCCGTCTTCACCGCCCCACACCTGCAGTACCTGCTGGACAGCCCGGTGGAGATCAGTGCCCACAACGTCTATTCGTGGAAGGTTGAGTCGGGCGGTCGCACCCAGGAGATCCGCGTCGCCCTCCATCACGACGGCACCGAGGCCGAGGCGGCCGCCTACGTGGATGGCACCCGCCGCATCGTGGACGCGCAGATTGCGGTTTGGGGCACCCTGCCGGAGTTCGACTACGGCAACTACACCTTCCTCGCCGACTACCTGCCGTGGGACAGCGGTGACGGCATGGAGCATCGGAACTCCACCATCGTCATCAGCTCACGTCCGCTCTCCACCGGCATGCTCGGCAACCTGGGGACGGTGTCGCACGAGTTCTTCCACATCTGGAACGTCGAGCGGCTGCGGCCGGCCGACCTGGAGCCGTTCGACTTCACCCGTGCCAACATGTCGGACGACCTCTGGCTGGCCGAGGGCTTCACGCAGTATTACGGCGGACTGATAATGCGCCGCGCCGGGCTGGTGAGCGACACCGCCTACGCGCGTACGGCGGGCGGCATCGCGAATGCCATCATCAACGGGCCGGGCCGCCGCTACTTCTCGGCGGTCGAGATGAGTCGCCAGGCGCCGTTCGTGGATGCTGCCACAGCCATAGACCCCACCAATCGGGCGAACACCTTCATCTCGTATTACACCTGGGGCGCCGGCATCGGGCTCGCCATGGACATGGAACTGCGTCAGCGCTACAACACCACGCTCGACGCCTACATGCGGGCTATGTGGGAGAAGTTCGGCCGTCACCAGGAGAACTTCGCGCCCACCCGCCCCTACACCACCGACGACGCTCGCCGCACGCTCGGCGAGGTCGCCCGCGACACTGCCTGGGCGAACGACTTCTTCGCCCGCTACGTCACCGGCCGCGAGGCGCCCGACTACGTGAAGCTGCTCTCAGCAGCGGGTGTTCTGTTGAGGCAGGCGGAGCCCGACAGGGCATGGATGGGCGACGTCCGCTGGCAGGCGATGGACGGCGCGTTGGTGCTCGCCTCGCCAACCATTGTCGGCACGCCGCTCTACGTGGCCGGGATGGACTCCGGTGACCGCCTGATCCAGCTCGACGGGCGCGCCATGAGCTCGGCAGCCGACGTGGCGGCGGTGCTCGACGCACACCGGGCGGGCGACGTGGTGGCGGTGGTGTTCGAGAGCCGCGGGACACGCCAGCAGGCGACGATCACGCTCGCCGTCAGCCCGCGACTGGAAGCGATGCTGTTCGAGGAGGCCGGACAGCCGGTGACGGCCTCGATGCGGTCGCTGCGGGCAGCGTGGATGGACGGCGGACAATAGCTGTGACGTGAGCGCGGAGTTCTCACGACCTTCCGGGGAGGAGAATGCTGGATGAACGCGCCGGAGCGGCTCCCGGACGGTATCCTGACGCCCTCAGGCGCAGGTATCCTCGTATCACGTGGCCAGCATTCTGGGGGACGGTACCACTGGCACTCGTCGCGCTCGCACTCCTCGGCTCCGTGGCCTTTCCGGCCCGCCAGAGCTGGCGAATCATGCGGCTGCTACGCGAGACCAGCGATGTAGTGGCACCGGCAAGGGCGCTCGTGGAGCAACTACAGACCGGTATGGCGAACGAGCGAGTCGCGCTGCAGAGCTATGCACTCTCGGGCGACCGGACGCTACTCAGTAGATACGAGGTGACGGCCGCCGATGACCAGCGGCGACTTGTCCTGTTGGGTCGTTTGACGGAGCACTTCGATCCGACGGCAGCGAGCCATGCGCACCGACTCCAGGCTGGTAGCGCCGGCTGGTATCGGGCCAATGCGGCGATCATCGCGGATGGCGGATCGCCGGCGATGTTCGGTGCGAGCCTCCAGCGCGAGCAGGCGCGCTATGACGGGTCGGTGGAGGCGGCCACCGACCTGTCGCTGGAACTCGCCAACCAGGCGGAAGCGCGGATGGGCCAGGTGCGCAGGCTCGAGTATCTGAGCATCGTCTCCAATGCCGCGCTGGTACTGGCGGCGATCATAGCCATGTACGGTGTGGCCGTCCTCACCATGCGCGAACGGCGGCTCACCACCGTCCTTCGTCGCCGCATGGGCGAGGAGTCTGCCTTGCGGGAGGCCGCGGAAACGCTCGGTGACGCGAACTCCGTGGACGAGGTGACGCAACGGATCGCGCAATCAGCGCTTGAAGTGTTGGCGGGGTGCGGCGCGTTCGTGGAGATCATCGAGAAGGCGGTGGATGGTCCTCCGCGGCTGGTCGTCCGCGCCGTCGCCGGCACAGGGGTGCCGCCCCTCGGTGCAACGAGCCCTCTGGTCGGCTCCAACGCCCAGCGGGCGATGACGATCGACGAACCCCTGCTGCTCGAGGATCTTGCGACTGCCCAGTACTCGGGGGCCGTCGGCACCATGGTCGATGCCGGAGGCCCGGCGATCGTCGTCCCCCTCGGCGGCGATGCGACGCCGAGCGGATTCCTGTTCGTGGTTCGCGACGCGGTACGGCCATTCACTCCCGGCGACGTGATACGCGCCGGAGTCTTTGGCCACCTGGCTGCCCTCTCCTACTCGAAGTGCCGGTTGCTGGACGAGTCGCGCGAGCGAGCGCGGGTGCTGGAGCGCGTCATCCAGAGTCGTTCGCGCCTGATGCGCGGCTTCAGTCATGACGTGAAGAACCCTCTCGGCGCTGCAGACGGTTTCGCGGAGATGCTGGCCCTCGGTGTCTATGGCGATATCTCCGACGAGCAGCGAGCGAGTATCACCCGGATGCGTCGGAACATCGATACCGCACTCGCGCTGATCGACGATCTGCACGAACTGTCGCGCGCCGAGACCGGCCATCTGGCGTTCGCGAGGGAGCCGCTGGACCTTGCGGCGTTCATGCGTGAAATGGCCGACGAGTACCTCGCAGCGGCGCAGGGGCATGGGCTGTCGCTCACCGTAGTGGCCGACGACCACGGTCCCATCGTCATGACTGACCGGACACGTGTGAGGCAGATCGTCGCCAACCTTCTCTCCAACGCCATCAAGTACACCGAGCATGGCTCCGTCACGCTGAGCAGCAGTCGGCATGCGAGCGACGCTGGTGGCGTCGCCGGCCCCGATAACCCTGATGTTCCCGACGGCGGCTGGGCCACCATTCAGGTCACGGACAGCGGCATCGGCATAGCAGCGGACAAACAGCAGTACATCTTCGAGGAGTTCAGTCGGCTCGGCACCAGCAGCGCCACGGGAGCCGGTCTCGGCCTCGCGATCAGCGAGCTCATCGCACGCGGATTGGGCGGGCACATCGCCGTGGAGAGCGAGGTCGGGCGCGGATCGACGTTCACACTCTGGCTTCCCTGCCGCTCGTGACGGCTGCCTGGCGACCGCCTCGCGCCGTTGCAGAACTGCCTCTGTCCGCGCACGCAACCGACCGCGCGGGTGTGGCTGCCTCAGGCCCCTCCTGCCCGCGCGGTCAAACGGCCCCGGAGCAGCTGCGTACCGTCCCTCCTACAGCCGCTCGAACCGAGCCTGGAAGAAGCGCAGGTATTTCGGTTCGTGGACCATTCGCAGGCCACGTACATTCCCGCGCGCCTGATGGACCGCCTGGACGGACTCCGCCGTTACGTCCATGTGTGCCTGGGTATAGACCCGACGCGGGATGGTCAGCCGGGTCAACTCGAGCTTGGGACGCTTGTTCTCGCCGGTGGCCGGATCCCGTCCCGCGCTCGCGATACCGCGCTCCATGCCCCGGATCCCGGAGTCCAGGTAGAGCTCGGCCGCCAGGGTCTGGGCCGGGAACTGGTCCTGCGACAGATGCGGGTAGAACCGACGGGCGTCCAGGAACACCGCGTGGCCACCAACCGGCTGGACGATCGGGATGCCCCACGACAGCAGCAGGTCGCCCAGGTATCGCACCTGACCGATCCGGGAGTGCATGTAGTCGTCCTGCACACACTCCGCGATGCCGATGGCCAGCGCCTCCATGTCGCGACCGGCCATTCCACCGTAGGTATGAAGTCCCTCGTAAACCACCACCAGGTTGCGGAGTTCCTCGTACAGGCCCTCGTCGTTGACCGCCAGCCAACCGCCAATGTTGACGAGGTTGTCCTTCTTGGCACTCATCCAGGCGCCGTCGGTCTGGGCGCAGAACTCCTTGAGGATCGTCGCGAGAGGGACCCCTTCGTAGCCCTCCTCCCGCTCCTGGATGAAGTAGGCGTTCTCCACCATCCGGGTGGCATCGAGGAAGATCCGGATGCCATGGCGCTGGCAGAGCGCGCGGACTGCCTTCGCGTTGGCCATGCTGACGGGTTGGCCACCCGCCATGTTCACCGTACCGGCCAGGCTCACGTAGGCGATCTGATCGGCGCCCACGCGAGAGATCAGGGCCTCGAGCTTGTCCAGGTCGATGTTGCCCTTGAACGGATGCAGGTTCTCGGGGTCGTGCGCCTCGTCGATGATGAC
>CALCHX010000117.1 GCA_937906875.1 uncultured Gemmatimonadota bacterium
AGGGTGGCCGCACCGTCGGCGCCGGCGTCGTCACCAAGATCCTCAAGTAATCGCGGCCTGCTGGAGCATCGGCGTGGGAGACGGGGCGGAGACGCGCCTTCATCCCCGCCCGGTGCCCCGGCGGCCCCGTGCCGCACGAGCTGGACACCTCGCACAAACGAACCTGCAACCCTGCTGTTAAATGCCGCGCGACAAGATCATTCTCGCCTGTAGCGAGTGCAAGAACCGCAATTACTTCACCGACAAGAACAAGCGGCTCCATCCGGAGCGTGTCGAGTGGAAGAAGCACTGCCCGCGCTGCAACGCCCATACGCTGCACAAGGAAACGAAGTAACCATGGCCTCTACCGACGTCGTCGAGCATCGGAACGCATTCCAGCGGATGCGGCTGTTCTACAACGAGGTCGTCACCGAGATGAAGCGCGTCACCTGGCCGGACCTGCCGCAGGTGAGGCAGCTCTCGATCGGCGTGATCGCGCTGTCGCTGTTCATCGGCGCCGTCATCTGGTTGATGGACGTCGTGCTCCAGCAGATCCTCGTTCGCTGGTTGCCGGCCATATTCGGTAGCTGACGATGGAGCACCGCTGGTACGCCATCCAGACCACCGCCGGCCACGAGAACAAGGTCCGCAACTTCATCACCCGGAAGATCGAGGCCGATCCGTTGCCGCCGGAAGAGCGCCCGGTTCGCCAGGCGCTCGTACCGACGCACGAGGTGGTCGAGGTCAAGAACGGCAAGAAGGTCACCGTCGAGCGGAAGATCTATCCTGGCTACGTGCTGGTCGAGATGATCTGGAACCAGGAGACTGCCCATATCGTCAACAGCATCCAGGGCGTGATCAAGTTCGTGGGTCACGACCGGACGCCGATGGCACTGCGGCCGGACGAGGTCAATCGGCTGCTGGGTGTCGTCGACGAGGCGGCAACCGAGGAGCCGAAGGAGGAGATCCCCTTCCTCGTCGGACAGGCGGTGCAGATCACCGAGGGTCCGTTCACCGATTTCAATGGTACGGTGGAGGAGGTGCTCGCGGACAAGGGCAAGGTGCGCGTATCGGTGAGCCTGTTCGGGCGGCCGACGAGTGTCGAGTTGGATTACCTGCAACTGCAGGGGTACTGACGAAGCGGTATCGAATGGAGTGCTGGAACCGGTGGCCGGTCGGGTCTGCCTGCCACCATCGTCGCTACCACGACGACGCGAAGCTTTCGTGGGAGTACGGGGTCCGCATGACGGGCTCCCATACGTGAGAGGCTAAGGAATGGCAAAGAAGGTAACGGGGTTCGTCAAGCTCCAGATTCCGTCGGGCAAGGCGACTCCGGCTCCTCCCGTGGGAACGGCCCTCGGCCCCCAGGGGATCAACATCATGGGTTTCTGCAAGGAGTTCAACGCTCGGACGCAGGGCCTGGATACGATCCTCCCGGTCGAGGTGACGATCTACGCGGACAAGTCCTTCACCTTCGTCCTGAAGACGCCGCCAGCCGCGGTGCTCCTCAAGAAGGAGGCGGGGGTGGAGAAGGGGTCGGGCGCGCCCAATCGGACCAAGGTGGCTTCGGTCACATCGGCCCAGGTGCGAAAGATTGCTGAGGTCAAGATGCCGGACCTGAACACGGAGTCGATCGAGTCGGCCATGGCGATGGTTGCCGGGGCGGCGCGGTCCATGGGTATCGAGGTACGCGACTGATGCCCAGGGTCGGCAAGAAATATCAGGCGGCCGCCGCCAACCGTAACGTGGACGTGAGCGTTCCGGCGCGTGAGGCGCTGACGTTCGTGAAGGAGAACGCCTTCGCGAAGTTTGATGAGAGCATCGAGGTGGCAGTTCGCCTCGGCGTCGATCCGCGCCACGCCGACCAGGTGGTGCGCGGTACCGTCGTGCTTCCCGCCGGCACGGGCAAGGCCGTCCGCGTGCTGGTGATCGCCGTGGGCGACAAGGCGCGTGAGGCGGAGGCCGCCGGCGCCGATTTTGTCGGCGTCGAGCACATCCCGCGCATCAAGGAGGGCTGGACCGACTTCGACGTCATGATAGCCACGCCGGACCAGATGGGTCAGGTGGGTCAGTTGGGCCGTGTCCTCGGTCCACGTGGCCTCATGCCGAACCCCAAGGCCGGTACGGTGACCTTCGATGTCGAGCGGGCGGTCCGCGAGGTGAAGGCGGGCAAGATCGAGTTCCGCGTCGACAAGACGGGGAACGTCCACGCCGCCATCGGCAAGGTCTCCTTCCCGTTGGAGGCGCTGGAGACGAACTTCGCCGCCTTCATGGACCAGATCGTCCGCGCGAAGCCGAGCGCGGCGAAGGGGGTCTACGTCCGCAACGTCGCCCTGTCCAGTACGATGGGCCCGGGCGTGCGCGTCGACACCACGCCTTTCCGGTAACCGGCGATGAAGCGAAGCGACAAGGAACAGCTCGTCAGAGAGCTCAAGGAAAAGATGGTGGGCGCCTCGGCGCTCTACTACACCGACTTCAGCGGGCTCAACGTGAAGCGGATGACGGAACTCCGTCGTCGTTTCCGCCGGGCCGACGTCGAGTACCTGGTCATCAAGAACACGCTGGCGCTCCGCGCGGTTAGCGAGAGCGGCCTTGGCGGTGGTGACCGGCTGCGCGGCCCGACGGGTGTCGTGGTTGGCACTGACCCGGTAGCGGCGGCCAAGGTACTCACGGATTTTGCCCGAGAGAACGACCAGCGTCCCAGCGTCAAGGGGGGTATGCTCGATGGTCGCGCGATCGGTGCCGAGGAGGTCAAGCAGTTGGCCGAGCTACCCTCGCGCGAGCAGATGCTTGCCGAGCTTGCCGGCGGTCTGCAGTCACCCCTGGCCGCCTTTGCAGGCGCGCTGAACGGGATGCTGTACATGTTCGTTGGAGCCCTCGATGCGCTGGCCAGCCAGCGCGAGAGCGCCTGAAACCCCAGGCGTACTGCCTGACCACGCCCCAGGACTCATCCAGTCGTCTGGGTTTTATCTAGGAGATTACCATCATGGCAAACGCGACGCTCAGCAAGGACGAGATCCTCGACGCGATCGGCAACATGTCCGTGCTCGACCTGAAGGACCTGATCGATGCCTTCAAGGAGAAGTTCAACGTAACGATCTCTGCCGCCCCGGTTGGCGCCGCCCCTGCGGCCGGCGCCGCTGCGGCTGCTCCGGCTGCCGAGGAGCAGACCGAGTTCGCGGTGATGCTCAAGGAAGCGGGAGCAAAGAAGATCCAGGTCATCAAGGTGGTCCGCGAGATCACCGGCCTGGGCCTGAAGGAAGCCAAGGACCTCGTCGACGGCGCACCGTCGGAGGTCAAGGGCGGTGTTTCCAAGGAGGAGGCAACTGCGATCAAGGCCAAGCTCGAGGAGCAGGGCGCCGGGGTCGAGATCAAGTAGGCTGGCCGCGGTGCCTGGTCGGGAGGCCGGGCACCGTGCGCTCCAGCGCCCGGTTGGCCAGCGGTGGCCTTCCATGCGCCCGGACGCCCGGTCCCCGGCTTCGCGGCCTCACCGCCGTGGGTGCGCCACGCCGTCGGCGTGGGTCTGGCGCTCCGGCCGACTTCCTGACTTCGACGCGATAGTGTATATTATTACCTTCGCATTACAACTGAAGTCTTCGTTGCCTCGTCCCGCCTCGGCTTCGCGCCGAGGAGCGGGGGCGGGGCTGTTTTCGCCTGCGTGCGGGTGATATATGGCTGACATGATGAAGCAGATCTCCTTCGGGAAGCTCGACTCGGGGATGGACATGCCACACCTCCTCGATATTCAGACGCGTGCCTTCGAGGCCTTGCTGCAACTCGACGCCGCCGCCCACGACCGTGAGGATGTGGGGCTGGAGCGCGTCTTCAAGGACCTGTTCCCCATCACTGACGTCCACGAGAATTTCTCCCTCGAGTTCGTCCGCTACTCCCTCGGGGAGCCCAAGTACTCCGTCGAGGAGTGCATAGAGCGCGATATGACCTACTCGGCGCCGCTCAAGGCGACGCTGCAACTCGTCATCAACGAGGAGGTCAACGACGTCAAGCGTCCGCGCAACATCATCGAGAAGGAAGTCTATCTCGGCGAACTCCCCCTCATCACCAAGCTGGGGACGTTCGTCATCAACGGCGCCGAGCGCGTCATCGTCAGCCAGTTGCACCGCTCGCCAGGGGTCGTGTTCGAGGAGAGCACCCACCCGAACGGCCAGCGCCTGATCAGCGCTCGCATAATCCCCTTCCGCGGTTCGTGGGTGGAGTTCACGGTGGACATCCACGACGTGATCTACGTCCACATCGACAAGAAGAAGAAGTTCCCGGCGACGGCACTCCTCCGTGCCTTTGGTTACGGCTCGGACTCGGACCTGCTGCGCCTCTTCTTCGCCGTGCGCGAGATCGACCTCACGCGCGACCGTCACGGACGCGCCGAGACGCGCGAGGTGCTCGGCGCGGTGATCGCCGAGGACCTGTCGCTCGCCGGTGAGGAAACCGATGAGGATGCACCCAAGCTCCGCACGAAGAAGGCACGCGCCGAGCGCGAGCGCGCCGAGAGCGACCTGCTGGTGCGCGAGGGCGACGAGCTGACCGAGGAGATCTACAACCGCCTTCGCCGTCAGGGCGTGGAGCGGGTGAAGGTATTCGCCTCGTACATGACGATCGACCTCCGCGACGAGCTGGAAGCGTTCGACGCGGGTGAGCGCGACAAGCCCCGCGAACTCGCCCGCGACGTCGTGGACGTGGAGAGCGGTGAGGTACTGGCCGAGACGCACCAGATGGTGACCGAGGCGCTGGCCAAGAAGCTGCGCAAGGCAGGCGTGACCTTCGTCTCCGTCTTTGTCGCCTCCGGGCGTGCCGAGTCGGTGCTGATCAAGAACACCCTGGCCAAGGACCCCACCGGGCACGTCCAGGACAAGGTGAAGAAGGAGGATCGTCGGGTGGAGAGCGATGAGGGCGAGGAGATCGCCCTCAAGCAGATCTACGCCCTCCTGAGGCCCGGCGAGGCCCCCAACCGGGAGACAGCCCGTCAGGCGCTCGAGCGGCTCTTCTTCAGCCCCAAGCGCTATGACCTCGGTCGCGTCGGTCGCTACAAGATCAACCAGCGGTTGGTCCTCGACACGCCGGCTAATGTCACGGTGCTCACGAAGGAGGATTTCGTGGCCATCGTCCGCTACCTCGTCGAACTCCACGAGGGACGCGGTCACACCGACGACATCGATCACCTGGGCAACAGGCGCATCCGGTCGGTCGGTGAGCTCATCGCCAACCAGTTCTCCGTCGGCCTCTCGCGCATGGCGCGCCTGGTCAAGGAGCGGATGTCGATCAACACCGACCCGGAGAAGATCTCGCTCGACGATCTGGTGAACGCCAGAACGGTGTCGGCCGTGATCCAGGCATTCTTCGGATCGTCGCAGCTCAGCCAGTTCATGGACCAGACCAATCCGCTCGCCGAGTTGACGCACAAGCGTCGTCTCTCGGCGCTCGGACCTGGCGGCCTCACTCGTGAGCGCGCCGGCTTCGAGGTGCGTGACGTCCACTATTCGCAGTACGGACGCATGTGCCCGATCGAGACGCCGGAAGGACCGAACATCGGCCTCATCACTTCGCTGGCGACCTACGCCCGGGTGAACGACCTGGGCTTCGTGGAGACACCATATCGTGTCATTCGCGATGGTCAGGTGACGGGCGAACTGGCGTGGCTGGATGCCAACCGGGAGGAGGGAGCGACCATCGCCCAGGCGAACGCGCTCCTGAATCCTGACGGCACCTTCGTCAACCCGCTCGTGCTCTGCCGCCGCGAGGGCGATTTCCCGCTCGTGGCACCGGACCGGATCGAGTTCATGGACGTCGCACCGGAACAGTTGGTGTCGATTGCCGCCGCCCTCATTCCGTTCCTGGAGCACGACGACGCCAACCGGGCCCTCATGGGCTCGAACATGCAGCGCCAGGCGGTACCACTCCTCAACCCGCAGACGCCGGTCGTCGGCACGGGACTGGAAGAGACGGTGGCCCGCCATTCGGGCGCTGTCGTCATTGCCAGCAGGGCTGGTGTGGTCAGCCGCGTCACCGCCGACGAGATCATCGTCGATGCGGGACACGCTGGCGAGCGGAACCGCGGCGCCGACCGGCGCTCGTCCGATCGACCGCTGGCCCGACTCACCCAGCACGACCGTTACCCGCTCAAGAAGTACTGGCGCACCAACCAGGACACGGCGATCAACCAGCGGCCACTGGTCACGCTGGGTCAGCGGGTGACGGAAGGTCAGGTGCTGGCCGACGGTGCCGCGACGGAGATGGGGCAGTTGGCCCTCGGCGCCAACGTCACCGTGGCGTTCATGCCATGGTACGGTCACAACTTCGAGGACGCCATCGTACTCAGCGAGCGTCTGGTGAAGGACGACGTCTACTCGTCGATCCACATCCAGGAGCTCGAGCTGCACGTCCGCGACACCAAGCGCGGGCAGGAGGAGATCACGCGCGAGATTCCCAACGTGGCCGAGGAGGCCCTGGTGGATCTCGACGAGCGCGGCATCGTGCGCATCGGCGCGTCGGTGAAGCCTGGCGACATCCTGGTCGGCAAGATCACGCCGAAGGGTGAGACCGAGCTGAGTCCGGAGGAGAAGCTGCTGACGGCGATCTTTGGTGAGAAGGCGAAGGACGTGAAGGATTCCTCGCTCAAGGTCTCACCGGGTATGGAGGGAGTCGTCATCGACGTCAAGATCTTCTCACGGATCGAGGACCAGGTCGTCGAGAAGGATCGCGGTGAGCGGATCGGTGACGTCCGCAAGCTCGAGGGCGAGGAGAAGATGCGCGTCAACGAGGTGCGTGACGGCGAACTCGTGGAGCTGCTGGAAGGGCAGACGGTGGCGCTGGCGCTCAAGAGTGGAACGGTGGAGGAGGCCATAACCTCCGGCACCGTGCTCACCGCCGAGCTGCTGCGCGACCTGCGCCTGCCGTCGCTGGATCTCAAGACGTTCCGCGTCGAGGACCGCGCGGTGAACGAGGCGATACGGAAGATCATCGACGCCGCCAACGAGGAGAAGGCGCGGTTGGAGGAGCGGGCGGAGGAGCGCATCGACCGCATCCTTCAGCCCGACGAGCTGCCGCCGGGCGTGATCCAGCTGGTGAAGGTGTATCTGGCGGAGAAGCGCAAGATCTCCGTCGGCGACAAGATGGCCGGCCGCCACGGCAACAAGGGCATCGTTGCCCGCATCGTGCCCGAGGAGGACATGCCGTTCCTCCCCGATGGTCGTCCGGTGGACATCGTCCTCAATCCGCTCGGCGTACCGAGCCGGATGAACGTTGGCCAGATCCTGGAGACCCACCTGGGGTGGGCTGCCAAGCTGCTTGGCTTCTACGCCAAGACGCCGGTGTTCCAGGGAGCCAACGAGCGGGAGATCGGCATGCTGCTCAGGCTGGCCGGGCTCGGCTGGGTTCGCGACTCACTGGAGCTCGAGACGCCGGCTCCGGTGTACTCGGACGTGGATGTCCGTACCATCCTGAATGACATCCGGCCCAAGATCGAGGAGCAGGACCGCGTGGAGCTGTTGGCCGACGCGAACCTGAACGACCTGGCGGCGCGCGGTATCAGTGCCGAGTCCAGGGAGATCTACAATCGTACGCGTGACTTCCTCACGGCGGCAGCGAAGGAGCTGGCGCAGCGCGAGGTGGTCGAGTTGGAGGCACAGATTGCCTTTCACGAGGCGCTGGCCGCCGACGAGACGCTGCCCGCTGAGGAGCGCGAGGTGGCGCGCCGGGAAGGCGCGGAGCTCGCCAGCCAGCGCGATCGCGACGCCGCCGACCGGCTCCTGGAGCAGGAGCTGCCGGCGCTCGCCGCGATGCTCGGCAAGAAGTCCGAGGCCGACGTCGACCTGGCGTCGATAGAACTGATGCGGCTGGGCGGATTGACACCCAGCGGCAAGATCCGGTTGCGGGACGGCCGGAGTGGGGAACAGTTCGCCAGCCCGGTGACAGTCGGCGAGATCTACATGCTCAAGCTGTCGCATCTGGTGGACGACAAGATCCACGCGAGGTCCATTGGACCGTACTCGCTGGTGACGCAGCAGCCACTGGCCGGCAAGGCGCAGTTCGGCGGTCAGCGGTTCGGAGAGATGGAGGTGTGGGCACTGGAGGCGTACGGTGCAGCGCACATCCTGCAGGAGATCCTGACGGTGAAGTCCGACGACGTGAACGGGCGCAGCCGCGTCTACGAGGCGATCGTCAAGGGCCAGAACCTGCCGGAGCCCGGCATACCGGAGTCCTTCAACGTGCTCGTGAAGGAGCTTCAGGCACTGGGCATCTTTGTCCGCATGGGCTCCAACACTGATGGTTTCGGCGCGCCGGATGGCGCGGCGGGAAACGGGAGCGAGGAGTAGGCGAATGATCGATTTCCGCAGTACGCGCGAACAGAGCGCGTCGGCGTTCGACAATATCCAGGTGCGGATTGCCTCCCCGGAGGAGATCCGTGGCCCCAAGGACCCCAAGGAGCGCGAGCGGCTGGAGATAGCCGGCCTGCGCAGCTGGTGGTCATGGGGTGAGGTCACCAAACCCGAAACCATCAACTACCGGTCGTTCAAGCCGGAGAAGGACGGACTGTTCTGCGAGCGCATCTTCGGTCCTGTGAAGGACTGGGAATGCCATTGCGGGAAGTACAAGCGCATCCGCTATCGCGGCGTGATCTGCGATCGCTGCGGTGTGGAGGTGACGTTGAGCAAGGTGCGTCGCGATCGCATGGGGCATATCGAGCTTGCCGTGCCGGTCGCCCACATCTGGTTCTTCAAGACGCTTCCGAGCCCGATGGGGAACCTGCTCGACCTCACGCTGCGCGACCTCGAGAAGGTGATCTACTACTCGAATTATGTCGTGATCGATGCGGGTGAGCAGGAGGTTCGTCGCAACCAGCTCCTGGACGAGGACGAGTACCTGCGTCTCTCGCGATGGAGCCGTGCGACCTCGATCACCGAGGAGTTCCTGAACCTGGCCCTTCCGCTGAAGCAGGGGGGCAAGGACCGGGGCGCTGTCACGATCACGGAAGACATGGTCGGGCAGCCCAAGGACGCTGACCCCGAGTTCTACGCCGACATAGGCGCTCCCGCGGTGCGGGAGCTGCTGCGTCGGGTGGACGTGGATTCGCTGGCCGAGACGCTGCGCGCATCGGTGATCACGGAGACGTCGCAGCATCGGAAGAAGCAGATGCTCAAGCGCCTCAAGATCGTGGATGCGTTCCGCAATTCGGGCGAGGGGACGGAACTCAGAAACAAGCCGGAGTGGATGATCCTGGACGTCGTCCCGGTCATCCCCCCCGACCTTCGTCCGCTCGTGCCGCTGGACGGTGGACGTTTCGCGACGAGCGACCTGAACGATCTCTACCGTCGCGTGATCAACCGCAACAACCGGCTCCAGAAGCTCATTGCCCATCGTGCCCCGGAGGTCATCCTTCGTAACGAGAAGCGGATGCTGCAGGAGGCCGTGGACGCGCTGTTCGACAACGGCCGCCGGTCAAAGGCGGTTCGTGGTCGTGGCAAGCGGCCGCTGAAGTCGCTCTCCGACATGCTCAAGGGCAAGCAGGGCCGGTTCCGTCAGAACCTGCTCGGCAAGCGCGTGGACTACTCGGGCCGTTCGGTCATCATCGTCGGTCCGACGCTGAAGCTGCACCAGTGCGGTCTGCCCAAGCAGATGGCGCTCGAACTGTTCAAGCCGTTCGTGATCAAGCGTCTTATCGACCTTGGCCACTCGCAGAACATCAAGGCCGCCAAGCGCGCCGTGGAGCGCACCCGGCCCGAGGTGTGGGACGTGCTCGAGGAGATCATCCGCGAGCGTCCGGTGCTCCTGAACCGTGCCCCCACGCTGCACCGCCTGGGCATCCAGGCGTTCGAGCCGCAGCTCGTCGAGGGCAAGGCCATCCAGCTGCACC
>CALCHX010000118.1 GCA_937906875.1 uncultured Gemmatimonadota bacterium
GGGGGGGAGGGTGTGGGGGGAGCCGAGGGCGTGGCGGGCGTGGAGGCTACGGAGGGGGCAGATGGGGTGGAGTCCCTGGACGGGCCGTCGGTCGCGCGGGGGGCCCCCCCCGAAAACCAATCTGGCGCCCACCTTGCCGGCGGCCAGCATCATTCCGGCGCCGGTGGTAGCAGGTCGCCGCTCCCATCCGAGCAACCCACCCCGACGCCGCACGGCGAGACACTCGAAAGCTCCGCGCCGGAGCATCCCCCACTCCCTCCCCTGGATCGTACCCCCAAGCTGTACATAGCCGGCCGCCAGGCGCGCCCTGACTCCGGCTACAGCATCGCCGTCCACAACCCCGATGGTCACACCATAGGCCAGGTTGGTGACGGCAACCGGAAGGACATCCGCAACGCCGTCGAGGCCGCGCGGGCGGCGACGAAGGGCTGGGCGAGAGCCACCGGCCATGCCCGCGCGCAGATCCTCTACTACATCGCCGAGAACCTCTCGGCCCGATCCAGCGAACTGGCGCAACGGATCGTCGGGATGACCGGCGTCAGCGAACGCGACGGCGACGACGAGGTGCAGGCGGCCATCGCCCGTCTCTTCACCTATGGCGCATGGGCCGACAAGTACGACGGAGCCGTCCACAGCGTACCCATTCGCGGCGTCGCCATCGCCATGCATGAGCCCATCGGCGTGCTCGCCCTGGTCGCTCCCCAGCGCTGGCCGCTGCTGGGCCTCGTCTCGCAGGTTGCGCCGGCGATCGCCATGGGAAACGCCGTCGTCGCCATTCCCAGCGCGCGGCATCCGCTCGCCGCCACCGACCTCTACCAGGTACTCGACACCTCCGATGTACCGGCCGGAGTGGTCAACATCGTCACCGGTGAGCGCGACGCACTCGCCCGCGTGCTGGCCGATCATGACGACGTCGATGCCATCTGGTATGTCGGGAGCGCCGACGGCGTCCGCGCGGTGGAGTACGCATCGGCTGGCAACATGAAGCGCACCTGGTGTGAACGGGACGATGCGCGCGACTGGCGCGACCCGTCGAGCGGCGAGGGGCGCCTCTTCCTTCGTCACGCCACCCAGGTCAAGAACGTCTGGGTGCCGTACGGGGAATGACCTCCCGGCACTGAAACCCGGTCCGCCGTTGGTCGGTAGGGAACCACGCCCACACAGGTTCCCTCACACCGGTCGCCGTCATGTTCGTCGCATCGCTCGCCTCGTCAGCTCGCGTGGGCCTGGAGACCCTCCACTCGAACCCACTCCGCGCGGTCCTCTCCACCCTTGGGGTGATCATGGGTGTGTCGTCGCTCGTGGCAGTGCTGGCCGTCGGCGACGGGCTGGAGAAGTTCGGGCGCAGCATGATCGAGGACGAGGGGATGCAACTGGTGGTCGTACAGTCGCGGACGACGAGCGAACTGGACGGCGTGACAGTCAATCGTGATCATTTCCCCACCTTTTCCAGCGCCGATGCAGCACAACTGGAGAGAGCGCTGCCCGGCGGCTCCACGGTCGGGATGAGCCTCGAGGGACCGTCCACTGTGTCAGGGCCGCACGACGACCGGCGGCGTGGCGTCTACCTCACCGGTATGCTGCCGGCGCCAGCCCAGCCGCCACTGGTCCCGATAGCTGTCGGCCGCCTCTTCACCGCCGACGAGGCTCGTGCGAGAGTGCCGCTGATCGTGCTGTCCCACGACCTCGCCGTCGCCCTTGCCGCCCCCGACCCGGCAGCTTCGCTGGTCGACGCGACAGTGACCGTAGGTGAGCGCGAGATGCGCGTGGTGGGCGTGCAGGCTGCCGCGAGCGGACGGCGCGAACCCTTCCTGACTGCCATCGTGCCGGTGGACATGGCCGGGTCGCTGATGCTCCCCAGCGCCCGCCCTCGCGTGCCGCTGCTCGTCGCACGGGCGCCCAGCATCGAGAGTGTGGACAGCGTGAAGGGCGCCGCTGAACGTTGGGCGTCCGCGCGCTGGCCCGAGTGGAAGAACGAGGTACGCATATCGGCAGCGCGTGCCGAGCGCATCGAGCAGTTGCAGAACGGGGTGCTGATCTTCAAGCTGGCCATGGGCGCCTTCACCTCCATCTCGCTCATCGTCGGTGGAATCGGGATCATGAACGTGCTCCTGGCGTCGGTCTCCGAGCGCACTCGCGAGATCGGCATCCGGAAGACGGTGGGCGCGCGCCGACGGGACATCCTCACCCAGTTTCTCGCCGAGTCCGTGGTGGTTACCGGCGTGGGGAGCGTGATCGGCGCCGCGCTCGGATTCGCCGGCGCGTTCAGCGTGACCTGGCTCATGCGCTCCCGGACCAGAATGGAGGTGTATGCCGCGTTCGACTGGCAGACGCTCTTCGTGGCGGCCCTTGCCGCGCTTGTCGTGGGGCTGGTATTCGGCACCTATCCGGCCCGGCGCGCCGCTCGCCTCACTCCGATCGACGCCATGCGGCACGAGTGATTGCTCGGCGCGCACCGCGGCTGGAGACAGGTTGCCTCACACGCGCCCGAAGAGGCGACGCGAGGACAGATCGTCGCGCAGCCGCCGCCAGCATCAGCGCCTGGGCATGCACGGCGAGATCATCCCGTGCGCAAGTCAGCGTATACCGACCATGCCGTTCAGCTCCGTGCGCGAGTCAGCGTATACCGACCGTGCCGTTCAGCTCCGTGTGCAAGTCAGCGTGTACCGATCGTGCCCGTCAGCGTCAACGAGTCAATCCCTGGCGATGTCGGCGACGTTGGCCTCGCAGAGCCTCACGAGATCCGTTGGATGGAGGGCAATCTCGAGTCCGCGTCGGCCGGCGCTCACATGAATGACGGACAACGAGAGGGCGCTCTCGTGGATCACAGTGGGCAGCCGTCGTCGCTGGCCGAGCGGACTTATCCCGCCAACGACGTAGCCGGTGGCGCGTGCAGCGTCGGCGGCGGGGGCAAGTGCAACGCGTCGGGCGCCGAGCGCGTCGGCGGCGGCCTTGAGGTCGAGCGAACGGTCGACGGGCACGAGGGCGACGGCCAGACGACCGCTATCGGTGGCCATGACGAGCGTCTTGAACACCGTCCCGGGCGCCAGCCCGAGCGCCTCGGCGGCTTCCAGGCCGAAGGAGGGGGCGGCGTCGTCATGGGTATAGCGGAGAATCTCGAACGGGATGCCGGCACGTTCGGCGGCGCGGATGGCGGGAGTGATGGGCTGGGGCGCTCAGGTGGAAGGGGAGACGGGAATGGCTGGCCGACTGTCGCCAGCCTGGCCGGAGCGGCGAAACCGCCCCCCGGAAGGTGCCGAAGACGCGTCGACTGTAGCGGGAGCATATTGCATGAATTTCCCGGCTGTGTTAGAATGAAGGCTAGCGATTTCCGTGTCGACGCTCCATCGCGCGGCACGGACAAGTTCCGGACGTCTGTTTCAGGGGCCTGGCATCTTCGCGCCGGCCCCTGTCTTGTGTCCGCACCGGTGGCGATCGAGGTAGCTGCGCTCGCAGAGTCGATCTACCACCGGCGTCATTTGCCAGGGAGATGCACGTGATCGAAGTACATCTGGACGAGAACGACCGCCTCGATTGGGCGCTCAAGAAGTTCAAGAAGAAGGTGCAGCGCGCCGGTCTGATGCAGGATCTGCGTCGGAAGCGTCACTACACCAAGCCGAGCGAGGCTCGCCAGCTCAAGGCGCAGGCTGCTCGTCGCCGTCGGCGCGTCCGGGTCCGCTAGACAAGCCTGGTCGGGACAACGGGAGCGATCCCGCCATCCCGGTTGTGTTGTGATGCCGCCGTAGCGGCCGCTGATGCTGATGCGTCGCGGGAGCGCGGCCCGGCGCGAGCCCCGGACAGGCTCGCATGACGGGTACCCTCCCGCGACGCGGCCACGATGGATTCGTGGTCGCGTCGCGTCGTTCCGTTCAGTCGAACTCCGGCGTTCCAAGCATTCCGGAGCAGCCACGACAGTCTGCTGTCGTCCGTGCATCGTCGTTCAGTCCAGCTTCAGTCGACCTTCCAGATAGCCCAGTATGGCCCCGGTGAGCACGGGAGTGACGATGACGATGCCGCTCATGAGCCAGGCGTGGCGCTCCAGCGCGCGCTCCACGGTGGCGGGGAGCACCAGGGGCAGGAGGAGCGCTCCCAGGGCGACGAGGCCGAGGCCGACGATCAGGCCCAGTATCGCCCCACCGCCGGCGCTCCACCAGAGAATCGAGCTGCGCATGGCGTGAATCTAGCCCGGCGTGACCGGCATGGCGCCAGTGAGGCCGCACCGCCTCGGGAGGGGATGCCGGTCGCCGGTGCCAGATGCATCGTTCTGTCGGGCCCGGTCAGTCGCCCGTGTCCGGTTGGTCGCTCAGCCCGGGTCCCATCACTCGCCGGTACCAGGGCTGCCACGCCGTCGGGTCCTGTCAGTCGCCCGTGTGAGAACGGCGGTCCGGCCGGGTTGCTTCAGCCACCAGCGCCAAATGTGTCACATGCGTTGGGGTCGCCCGTCTCCAGCCCCTTTCGTAGCCACGACACCCGCTGCGCCGAGGAGCCGTGGGTGAAGCTATCCCGGCTGATCCTGCCGCCGGAGAGCCGGTCGTCGCCGATCGCCGCGGCTGCGTTCAAGCCTTCCTCGATGTCGCCCGGCTCGAGTATCCCCTGCTTGTTTGCCTCATGTCCCCAGACGCCGGCCAGGCAGTCGGCCTGCAACTCCAGCCGCACCGACAGCGCGTTGGCCGCGCCCGGGTCCTGGTTCTGCAGTCGACGCACCTGCTGGTCGATGCCCAGGATGTGCTGCACGTGATGCCCCAGTTCGTGCGCGATCACATAGGCCTGGGCGAAGTCGCCAGGGGCGCCAAAACGCTGGCGCAGCTCGTCGTAGAAGGAGAGGTCGATGTAGACCTTCTCGTCGCTCGGACAGTAGAAGGGGCCCATCGCCGACTGGCCCGTGCCGCAGGCGGACTGCACGGCGCCACGGAAGAGCACCAGTTTGGCGTCCCGATAGGGAGCACCACCCGTTGCGGGCAGCACGCGCGCCCACATGTTCTGGGTGGAGTCGAGCACGGCCGAGACGAAGGCGACCCGCTCCCGTTCCTCCGGCGTCTCCTCGATCGGACCCGCTGCCTGCCCGGCCGGCGCTGTCACCGACTCGCCGCCGCCGGCAAGGCTCGTGAGATCCACCCCGAATACGGCACTGAGGAGGAGAAGGACGAGCATGCCGCCACCACCGACCACCACGCCGCCGCGGGCCAGCCCGCTCCCCCGTCTGTCCTCCAGATTCCTGCTCGGTCCACGCGGGGTCCAACGCATTGCGGCCCTCCTCCGTCGGTGCGGTTGACGTCCCGATGCCGCGTTCGCGATCGGGCGGGAGCAGCCTGATGGCAGGCGCTCGAGAGTTGGGCGACGGGCAAGAAGCCGGCCGTTACCGTGACCGGCGGCGATTGGTAGTTCCCAGTCTTCGGCATCTTGTCGGTGGGTATGGGAACCGCTATCTTTACTCCTGATCGCGGCATGTCGGGGAGTTCACTTTTTTGAGCCGACACTATTGAAGCCGGGAGATCGATTTCACGGCCGACGCCACGCCCCCAGTGCGGGGGATCGCGGAAGTCGCGGGGCGGTCACCCAACGATTCTCAAAATCGGGCTTCAGAAAAACCTTCCCGGCATGCAGCGACGCGGCCCGCCTCCCACCAGGAGCGGGCCGCGTTTGGTCCAGCGACGGGATTGGCGCGCACGTATGCGGATCGATGGCCGCGCGCCCTGCTCCAGCCGATGGCCGCGCGCCCTGCTCCAGCCGATGCCCGCGCTCCCCGCTCCAGCTCGTTCCGCAGTCGATCCGGTCGTGCTCGCCATGCCACACCCACTCGTTGTCCACCACCGCAGGTCGCCCTACGACGTCTTCGTCGGTCGCACCCGACGCGGCGACCGGTGGAGCAATCCGTTCACGGACAAGACGGTGGACACCCTTGCCACGGTGCGCGTCGGTTCGCGGGCGGAGGCCATCCAGGCCTATCGCGACTGGCTGGTCGGGTTGCGCGAAGTGCCCGGGCTCACGCCGCCCACTCGGGAGGAGATCGTGCGCGAACTGCGCGGACGCGTACTCGGCTGCTGGTGCGCCCCGCGCGCCTGTCACGCCGATGTGCTGGCGGCGATCGCCAACGACGAGCCTGATACCGCCGACGGTCGACAGTACCTTCTGATCTAGCGGGTAGCGGTCCAGCCGGCAGCCGTCAGCGCCGGGAGTTCCCGCGTGGTACCCGAGGTCACCTCCGTAATCGGCCCGGCGTCCATTCCATGGCTGGTGTGCCTGCAGGCTGACGGTCGGCGCCGCGCGGCGAATCGGATCGATTATCCTGGCCGGCGTACCTCAGGGAGTCGTCTTTCGTCCATGGCGCGCAACGTCGTCATGGCGTAGCCTGATAATCTCCTGGTAAGCCGTTCGCTCGCAGGCCACACACTCCAGGACTGTCTCTCGCTCCATGCGCATGCCGGCCATCCAGTCACGTATCCAGTTCATCGCCGTCCTCCTGGCGTTCGCCGCTTCGTCGCTGGCAGCGCAGAACCCACCGGGCCTGGCGGCGGTCGGCGTCGATTCGATGTCGGCGTTCGTCGTCCTGGTTCGCGGCGACACCCTCGGCATCGAACGGTTCATCCAGACGCCAGACCGACTCGTGGGCGAACTGACGCTGCGCGGACAGCCGCGACTGGTCTACGATATCGTCCTCGATGGGCCGGGGCATACGCGCTACATGACGCTCAACGTTCACGCACCTGGAGCTTCGCCGCAGACGCCACCGGTGCAGCGACTGCTGCTCAGGCCGGCAGGCGACAGCGTGGCGGTGGATGTAGCGTCTGGCGGTGCCCCGCCGCGCACGCAGCGAGTGGGCATGATACCCGACGCGGTACTCGTCATCGGTAACGCGTTTGCCACCCTCGAACTTGCCGTCGACCGTGCCCGTAGCATGGGCGGCGATTCCGTCCAGGTCCCGGTCTTCCTGGCTACCGGCGGTCAGCAGGTCATGACCGGTGTGCGCCTGGTGAGCGCCGATTCGGCGGTGATGGAGATTGGCGGCGTGGAGATCCACTTCACCTCGCGCAACGGTCGCGTGACTCACATCGCCGTGCCGGCTCAATTGGTGGTGGCTACGCGGGTGGATGGGCTGGCTGCGTCGCGGTTGGCAATCGACAGGCCGGATTACTCCGCGCCGGAAGGGGCGCCGTACACCGCGCAGGAAGTTCGCGTGCCGACTCCGAACGGGGATACCCTGGCAGGCACACTCACCCTGCCGGAGCCACGCAGCGGCCGGGTGGCGGGAGTGATCACCATCAGCGGCAGTGGGCCACAGGAGCGCGACGAGGCACTACCCATAGTTCCCGGCTATCGCCCCTTCCGCCAGATAGCCGACACCCTCGGCCGCCGTGGAGTCGCTGTACTGCGATTGGACGACCGTGGCTACGGCGCCTCGACTGGCAACTTCACCACCGCTACCACCGCAGATCTCGCGTCGGACGTACGGGCGGCGCTGGCCTGGCTTCGCGCACGGCCGGAGATGGATCCAGCACGAATATTCCTGCTCGGCCATAGCGAGGGCGCGGTCATCGCACCAATGATCGCCGCCGACGACCCGGGGTTGGCCGGGATCGTCCTGCTGTCCGGCCCATCCTGGACGGGACGACGGACTCTGGAGTATCAGATCCGTTACGGTGTCGAACAGGACAGCACGATCGCTCCGGCGGTACGCGCGACCACCATCGCTGCGCGCATTGCGGCGCTGGACACGACAGCGGCGCAGCAGAACTGGCTGCGCTACTACGTGACGCTGGACCCACTTCAGGCGGCCGCACGCACCCGGGTACCCGTGCTCATCATCCAGGGTGGAACTGATCGCCAGGTACCCGCCGAACAGGCGGAGGAACTGGCGGCCGCGCTACGCCGGAACGGCGAGGGGGACGTGACTTTGCGGCTGCTGCCTGGCCGGAATCATCTGCTCCTGCCGGATCCCGATGGTCATCCGGCGCGATACGGGGAGTTGAGGGTGCGTCAGTTGGGAGCGGATGTGCTGGGTCCGATCGTCGAGTGGATCGTGAGTCGCGGCGCGAAGGGGTGACGGGCGGTCGGGGGGTGCGGTGGGGCCAGGAGGGTCTGGTGAGTCGGCCTAGCTCCGTAACAGCAATCTTCGCAGAGGTACGCGGAGATACTGCGAGAATTGCTGTCAGGACACCCCGACATACCCACCAGCCCGACCCGACCCTCCAGAACATCGCAGCCACGAAAACCTCCCCAACCACCAGCCCGAGCCGACTCTCCAGAACATCCCAGCCACGAACCACAGCCGCCGCGACAGCCGTGTCCTCGCCAACAGCACGCAGCCAGCGAAAGGTGGCAATCGGCCGCGTATCGACCGAGCCTGATCCCGGATGTTCGAGCGACGGCGCTTCCCTGATCCGCTGCCACGAAGCATTGTAGGATGTCCCTTCCCGGAGCCGATCGTACGATGACAGTCACCACGACCATCCGCGCCCGCCTGCTCGCCGGCGCCCTTGCCGCATGCGCCGTCGGCAGCCCGATCGGCGCCCAGCTCGAAGCCCAGCTTCCTCCCACGCGCACCCAGAAGCCGCCGCTCCACGCGCGGCACTGGATGGCCATCACCGGGAAGCCACTCGCCGCCACCGCTGGCGCCGCCATCTTCCAGCAGGGCGGCAACGCCGTCGACGCGGCTTGTGCCATGCTGGGCGCGGTGGCCAGCATGTGGGATACCCTGGGCTGGGGCGGTGAGACCCAGGCGCTCATCTACCATCCTGGCCTCCAGAAGGTGATCGGGATCAATGCCCTTGGTGTCGCGCCCACCGGGGCCACCCCGGAGTATTACCACTCGAAGGGGCATGAGTACCCGCCCGAGTATGGGCCCCTGGCTGCAGTGACGCCGGGCACGCCGGGCGGCTTGATGACCATGCTGGCCGAATACGGCACGATGTCGCTCGCCCAGGTACTCGCGCCGGCGATCGAGATGGCCGACGGCTACCCCATCGAGGCGCAGGCGGCGCGGTCCATAGAGTCGAACAAGAAGTGGCTGAAGCAGTGGAAGTACGCCCGCGAGGTGATGCTTCCCAACCTCGGCTCGGCGGAGCGCGAGGGGCCGGAGCCGGGTGCGGTGTTCGTGCAGAAGGACCTCGCCGTGACGCTGCGCAAGCTGGTGGAGGCGGAGC
>CALCHX010000119.1 GCA_937906875.1 uncultured Gemmatimonadota bacterium
CGTGGTCGGCGAGGGCGAGGTCGCCCGGCAGGGGGCCCAGATCGCGACGATCGAGTGAGGTGAACGTCGTGGCCGGCTGTTCGTGTGCAACCGGCCACTTGCGTCGCCACCGCACGGGATGTCGTCATGCGTCGCGAACCACCGGCGTCCGCCGGTGCGGTTTCCCGCGTCGCGCCCGCACTTCCGACGGCCGGCAGCGGCGCCCTCTCAGATGGCGCTGCCTGGTGTCAGGATGCGCCCGGGAAACGCCCCAGTAGCGGAATTCGTTGACAGGTGACCATATAGTCACCTATCATTCAAGGGTGGATGACGACGACTTGGTGTTCAAAGCACTCGCCGACCCGACCCGTCGTCACCTGCTGGACCAGCTCTTCGAGCGCGACGGCCGCGCGCTCGGCGATCTCGATACCGACACGGAGATGACTCGCTTCGGCGTCATGAAACACCTCAAGGTGCTTCAGGACGCCGGGCTCATCACCTCCCGCAAAGTCGGGCGGGAACGGCTGCACTTCCTCAACCCGATCCCGATCCGACTAATCCACGACCGGTGGATCAGCAAGTACACCGAGCGACACGTCAGCGCGCTCACCGAACTCAAGGAACAGTTGGAGAACGAACAATGACCACCACCGACACGCTCACTAGCACCACTACCCAGGTCTATCAGGTCTTGATCAGGGCGACCGCTCAGCGAATCTGGGACGCCATCACCACACCGGAATTCACCAGCCGGTACTTTCACGGCGCCCGCGTCGAGACAACCGGCGAGACCGGCACCCCGCTGCGGTATTACGCGCCCGACGGCACCACCCTGTGGGGCGATGAGATCATCGAACAGGCCGATCCGCCGCACAAGCTGGTCGTCCCCTGGCGCTCGCTCTACGACCAGGAGATGGCCGCGGAACCGCGGAGCCGAGTCACCTGGCTCATCGAGGAACAGGGCCGCGGCGTCTGCCTGCTCACCGCCGTGCACGACCGGCTGGAGAATTCCCCCAAGACCGCCAAGAGCATCGGCGGCATCGGTTGGCTGACCGTCATCGACGGCCTGAAGACGCTACTGGAGACCGGACACCCGCTCTTCGACCCAGACCTCCAGACCTGACCACACACCCTGGTGGATGCCGGATGCGCCCCGGCGCACCGGCATCCCCTGGGCGGACACCTCCCATGTCGGATTGCGGCATCCGCGACACCGAACGCGGTGGTACAGACACGGTCGGCCTGGTAGATCGGGACCGAGGTGGCGGGATTGCTCGGCTTCGAGTGCCTGGTTCTCACGGGCTGGCCTCCTTCTCCGCTCGCAGCCTCCGGTTCTCGTCTTGCAGGCGAAGGACCATGCCGATGCCCGCGAGATTCAGCCCGGCGGCCAGGAGTTCGCGGATGCGGCGCAGCCGGTGTAAGTCATTGGCGCTGTAGCGACGGGTACCACCCCCGGTGCGGGCGGGCTCGAGGAGTCCATGTGCCTCGTAGGCGCGCAGGTTCTGTGTGCCCATGCCGGTGAGTTCCGCGGCCACCGAGATGCCGTACACCCCTCGGTCGTCGTCCGGTACGGCGGATCCTGTCGGCTCTTCGACCACGACGCATCCCTTCCGAAGAATTTCTTGAACTTTTTCCTTGCGTCATCATGCCACTGCTGCTACAACGAATCTATAGCGCATACCACAGATTGCACCGGCGGTCTGTGGTTCGTAACGGAGCATCAGAAGCGATGTGATGGAGGTGGACATGATGCTGGTGCGCAGCACTGACCCATTTCGTGACCTGGACCGACTAGCCCAGCAGGTCTTCGGGAGCAACGGCACGCTCGCTCGTCCGGCGGTGATGCCGATGGACGCCTGGCGTGACGGCGACACATTCCACGTCGAATTCGACCTGCCCGGCGTCGATCCGGACTCGATCGATCTGGACGTGGAACGAAACGTGGTGACCGTCAAGGCCCAGCGCCCCGATCTGGACGAGAAAGCCGAAATGTTGGCGGCCGAACGGCCCCGCGGCATCTTCTCCCGCCAGTTGGTCTTGGGCGACAACCTGGATACCGGACGCATAGCGGCCAGCTACGACAGCGGCGTACTCACACTGCTGATTCCGGTGGCCGAGGCCGCGAAACCCAGGAAGATTTCCATCTCGCGCAACAGCGAGGAGCGGCAATCCATCAACGCCTGACCACGCGAGAGGTGACAATCTCGAAGGTGGAAGCGATGACGACGACGATCCCCGACCAGGCACCGCGGCGGGAAGACGCGCCCCGTCTCCTGGATGATCCCCGCATCCTGCGGGCCGCCGAAACTCAGTGGATACGCGAGGAGTTCGACCGGATCATCGCCGCGGAATGGCCCAGCCCACCGCCAGACCGACCAGGCTGCCAGGTCGCGGTGAAACGCCCGCACCCACAACACGCCCGGCTGCAAACCGTGGGCAACCACCGGCAGAAGCCGACCCGGCCGGCATATCCGGGTATCGGACGATGGGGCAGCCCGCGCTCACCGCCGCGGCAACCGCTCCCCGCAACCAAACCAAAATACGCAAACCGTGTGAAAGGTAGGTGGTAGTCAGATCACGACGTGACCCTGCAAGGCCTGCTGACGCGTTCGCACGCGCCACTTCTCTCCCGGCGCGCCTGACGCGTTGTCCGCGAGGCGCCAGCGCCCGATGGCGCAAACCATAACCAGGCGGCGTCGGCGCATCGGCACACCTTGTCTGTAACCCTCCCCCGGGGGCCCCGGCCACACGGCCGGGGCCCCTCATACCCGCGCGATGCCCGACGTGATGATCATGAACGACCGCCCGCTCGACCCGTACATCGTGCTCGAACTGAACCCAGCAGCCAGCCAGGCACAGATCACTCGCGCCTACCGCGCCCTGCTACTGCGGTACCACCCCGACACACGCGGTCCCCAGGATCCCGTATCGGCTGCAGCCGCAGACACCGCACTGCGGCAAGTCATCGCTGCCTACGCAGCACTCCGCGACCCGGAACACCGTGCCCGACACGACCAGGCAGCAACAACCGATCAACGGAACAGGCAGGCGCACACCATCAAGGCCCACTACCTCCGCGAAGCACACCGTGCCTGGCCGCACGCCGAAACCCTGTCGATCCGGGTCAGCCCAGTCCGATGGCATAGCAGGTGAATGAGGTATATTGCCTGGTCAGGCTAGGGTGCGCCCGGAGAGATTCGAACTCCCAACCTTCTGATCCGTAGTCAGATTTGCGTCGCTGTATCGCTGCTGGTCAGCGCGTTTATCGCCATCCTCTTGATTGAGTCGTGCCATCCACATGCCACTTTGAGTGTGCTCAATAGCACCTTCCGATCCGCGAGTAGGTGCCCGCGCCCTGTGCTCCTTTTCACCTGGAACGCGCTCAAGTTCATCTTGATGGGGCCGGTCAGCGCGATCCTGCTGGCGCGCCTCAAGGTGCGAAAAGCTCGTGCCCGACGCAGCCCCTCACGCATCGAGAACATGTCGACATCTGACCGCCAAGGATGTCGGCTCGCTGAGCCAATGAAGCCATCGAACGATGGAAAGTCTCGAGCATTGGTTCGGCTGTCTTACCATGAGCACCCCCTAGATGGGCAGGATGAGGCTCGGTAGGGTGGTAACCATGACGGCCGGAGGAGACACTAATTACCGCGAAGCGCACGGACTCGAACGAGCCGTCGTGGACCTCGTCCGCGTCGGCACGCGCGGACACGGGGCCGGCGTGCGCCAACTCGCCTCGCGCCTCATGCGCACTGTCCCCCCGGGCGTGGAAGACGTTGAGTCCTTCCGCGATGCGGTCCACCAGGCCATTGCAGCCGGCTCTGACACTACAGAGTTGCGCTATGCCGCTGGTTCGGTGCCAACTGAAGGGGACAGCGCGCAGCCGCTCGTCGACATCGATCTTCTGCCCGACGGCGACGGACTCGTCCTAAGCGACGACTTGATGGCTGAACTCCGTGAAGTGTTGTTGGAGCGCCAACGCGCCGACGAGCTTCGCCGAGCCGGCACCGGTCCGACGCGAACGCTCATGCTCAGCGGGCCGCCCGGCGTAGGAAAGACGATGACAGCTCGATGGCTTGCACAATCGCTACGGCTTCCACTGCTATCGCTTGACCTGTCATCGGTTGTCTCCAGCTACCTCGGAAGCTCTGGCCGAAACATCAAGTCCGTTCTCGACTATGCAAAGAGCGGCCCATGCGTCCTGCTACTGGACGAGTTCGATGCCATCGCCAAGCGCCGTGATGACGATTCGGACATCGGCGAACTTAAGCGCATTGTGAACGTGATCCTGGTCGAACTCGATCGCTGGCCCGACACCAGCCTGCTGATCGCAGCGACCAACCATCCTCAGCTTCTCGACGCAGCAGTCGAACGGCGATTCGATCGCTCGCTTGTGTTGTCGAACCCGGGTGACGCGCAGCGCCGCTCCATTCTCGAGTATCTTGCGTCGAGACTCGGAGGCGTAGACGACGATTCCCTTGCGCTTGCAACAGAGCTTACCGCAGGGATGACCAGCTCAGACCTCACCCGACTCTGGTCGCTCGCCCACCGTCGCTCGATCCTGAACGACTCCGCGGTCGCCCACGAACTCGTCAACGAGTTGGCGCGCCACATCGAAGATGCCGGCCCCGGCCGTGACAGGCTGTTCCTGACGTTGCACGACAAGTTGGGGATGTCGAACAGGCAGATCGCTGTGACGGTAGGCGTTAGCCATCCGACCGTAGCCGCTGGCATCAAACGAGCAGAGGGAGTCCAGCATGGCGGACGCGCGGAGCAATGATGCCGTGTCGCGACCGCTTCTCGTCAATGGGGAAGCGCTAAGACTCGACGTTGAAACCCCACGTGCCGGCGGTGGCGACAAGTTTGAGCCGCAGACAGTTGCTCAAGCGCAGCGCATCCTTGCGCCACAGGTGATCGCTACAACCGAAGCGGTAGCGGCATTGCCCACTGAGCTTCGTGCCCACGACCGCGTATATGTCGAAGCGAAACTGCTTCCCAACTACTTGGCTGCGTCGTACTTCCCAACGGAACTTCTTGCGCATGTCGGCGCATCTCCTGTCGGCTCCCGTGCAGATATCGGCCAGTACGTCACCAAGGCAAAGAGCGTCGAAGCGCAGACCAGACGGCTGATCTTCACTGTTTCGGACAGTGGGCTTGCCGAACTTCGGCGGCTCATCACTGAGGGTGGGCGCAATCGCACCGAGGAGCAAGCGTTCAGCCAGATTCGCGAGATCAACGAAGTCGCGCTTCCTCGGGAGTCTGATGTTCTCCGGGCACCCGCACGCGTCGAGGGCGGCGCAGGCCCATCCGATCGGCAGATTTGGGAAGCCGTCCTTCATCCACGCGCATCCGCCCTCGGTGAGCCAATGCCCCTCGATGAGGAGACCTTGGAACGCTGGTTCTCCCTGATCGCGAATGAGGGCGGGGAGATTCATCGCGACTATATTCGGCGAGTCGGCGGGCTGACCTTCACGCCTGTCAGTCTCGAAGCCGAGCGGGTCTCAGCCGTTGCGCGCTTCAACCCGCTGCGGGTGCTGCGTCCGATGCCTGCGATCAGACCAAGACCGCGCTTCGGTACGCGCAGCGTGCAGCGGTTGATCGCGCCAGCGTCCAACCAGCCCGTACTTTCGACCGTGTCGGTGGCCGTGTTCGACGGCGGTGTCGACGTAGCCCACCGAAGCGGCTCCTTGTTCGCGATCCCCGCGCATGACCTGACGCCGGAGCCGCCGGACCAGGATGAACTCAACCACGGCACCGGTGTTACCGGAGCAGTCATGTACGGGCTCGTCTCCCCAGGGCAGCAAGCGCCGACGCCACCGCTCCCGGTTGAAAGCTATCGAGTCCTCCCGGTACCCAACATCCCCGGAGACCTCGAAGGCTACTGGGTGCTCGATCGCATCAAAGAAGCAGTGGAAACGAACGGGCATAGGCTCATCAACCTCAGCCTCGGTCCTACGCTCGCCGTCGAAGACGACATGGAGCCGAACCGCTGGACAAGCGAGCTCGATCAACTGGCGTGGGATAAGGACGTGTTGTTCGTAGTCGCAGCCGGCAATGAAGGCGACCAAGACCAGGCCACCGGCCTACATCGAGTGCAAGTGCCCGCTGATATGGTCAACGGGGTTGCTGTTGGCGCTTGCGATACGCCCGCCCCTGAGCAACCGTGGGCGCGAGCACCCTACTCGTCAATGGGTCCAGGCCGACACGGAGCCCGAGTCCAACCATTGGGTGTCCAGTTCGGCGGTAGTGCGAACCGAATGTTCAACGTCGTCCGCGCCGACGGCAGCTTCCTAGAAGCGGCAGGCACGAGCTTCGCGGCCCCTGTGACGACTCACGCCCTCGCGGACCTCGTCACGCGGCTTCCACGAGTGAACAGCAGCGTCCTTCGCGCCTTCGCCGCACACTTCGCCGAACGTCCCCGGAATCATAAGAAGCTTCGCGATGAAGTTGGCTATGGACGCCAACCTCTCAACTTTGATGACCTCTTGGACTGTGCCCCTAACGAAGCTCATGTGCTTTACGTAGACGAGATTGAACGCGGCGATCTTCTCGGATACCAGGTACCGGTCGCAGAGCCGGCAAAGAGTGCCGTGAAGCTGCAGATCACGCTCGCATACGCCTCACCCGTCGACCCCACGCAGCCCACTGAATACACGAGCGCATCCTTGGAACTCGGTCTACGGCCTCATCATCGCCTCCATTCGTTCAGACCGCCCAAAGGCGTCACGGGCAAAGCCCAGACCTTCGACATCGGCGGTGACCAAGCGCGCATCCTGCTCGCGCAGGGATGGACACCCAGTCAGGAGCCCGTGACGAAGACGTTGGGAGCAACGAAACGGGGAGCTTCGGAGGCGCAGTTGCGCGACAGTGGGAAGTGGGAGACGGTTCGCCACTACCGCGTGACTTTAAAGCCGAGCGAGGTTGAGCTTCCTCGGCTTGAACTGTCCTACGTCGCGCGGCGCAGTGGAGCCCTCGACAACTCACCGACGAAGATTCCCTTCGCCCTCCTCCTCTCCGTTGTTGACGATTCCGGGGCTACAGACATGTACGACGCAGTTCGAGCGCGCTTCACGGCGCTCCGCCCCGTGCAGCGCACGCGAACCCGTCTACGCACGCGAGCCTCAACGGCGTCGCACTGGTACTGAACCGCGAGGATGGCGCGGCGCTCGGCCGGGCGGTCCGAGAGCTGCGAGTCGAGCGAGGCTGGAGTCAGCGGGAATTGGCCGAGGCGGCGCATATTACGCAGTCTGCTGTGGCCAGGTTCGAAGCGGGCGGCACGGTTCCGTCCCTGCCGGTGTTGCATCGGATAGCCGATGCACTCGATGCCGATCTGACCGTTGCGGTCACGTCGCGGCTCCACGCGGCATAGCAGCGGCGCATTACCAGCGTCACGGTCACAGTCGCCCAGCGTTGGGAATCTTTCTTAAGGCGCGGTCGAGTTCGTTCAGATCGATGCGGAGCGCGCGCTTTCCGAACCGGTAGGCGGGCAGGGTGCCGTCGGCAACGCGGCGGCGGATGGTCTTGTGTGAACACGCAGCGTATTCAGCGGCGTCGGCGATTGTTGCGAGACGTCGAGGTCGTGCCGTCTCGCTGACCGCTAGATTGCGCGTCATGGCGGATTCTCCTTCTGTCGGTGCAGGTTCGGTCATCGCTCGACACCGCGAGCCGAGTTGCGCCGTGAGCGAGGCGATCGTTCTCGCAAGGCGTATCGACCAGCGGTCAGCGAGTGCAGGGCGGTTTCACCCGGCCCACGGGCGACGGTGGCACGCATTGGAACAGCAGAACGGGCCGTGTCAGGAGCGCGTGTTGCGTCTCCACTTCGGCGTGAGATCCATTGCTGTGCTTGGTGTTCGAGTTCGGCTTGGGTGTCGTGTGCGGAGAGTTGCTGGCCGGTGTTGGCGAGGATTTGCTCGAGGACGGCCTGTGTGCTGGCCGGGTTCGTCGTGTTCGGCTGGTCGGTGTCGGGTTGTGGGTCGGTGATGACGTGCGCGTGGTTGGCGTAGCGGCCGCGGGTCATGGCGACGTAGAAGGATTCGCGGGTCATGCCGGGGGCCGCGACGACGTGCGTGGTGTCGACGGTGGATCCTTGGGCGCGGTGGGCGGTGACGGCGTAGCCGAGCTGCACGTGC
>CALCHX010000120.1 GCA_937906875.1 uncultured Gemmatimonadota bacterium
CCCCAAACTACCCATGACCGCCGGCGCGGCTGCGTGAGCCGCGCCATCGTGCGGCATCACCTGAATTTCAACTGACCTCGGGACACACCCCCGACGCTTGCAAGTGATGAGTATTGCCGTGACTCTTCGCCGCCACCCTGATATAATGTCGCCGACACCGGTGGACGTATGCATCATCGCCTGCGCAAGGCAGCGGTGCACCGCGCGATGACTACGGCCGTCCTACACACGGTTATACCCAAACTGGCCGTGTTCCACATCTTCCCGCACTCGTTTGCCATCCGGCGGAGGCCACTGAACCGTACCGGGATTCCAGGATGCCCCACACTGTGAGAGGCTGATGCCGTGGTATACTCACGACAACATCGTTTCAGTCCCGTGAATCGCCCCGCGCAATTCAAGTGTGCTATCGTTTTGCAGTAGCACTGCCAGGTGTGTGGGCACTGCGACTTCGTCAAGGTGTCAAATACAGGCTGGCCGGGCGGTAGCATCGCCGATGCTGGGGAAGTCGGTGAGGACCGCGTGCAGGGAGAAGGGCAGAGATTCCGAAGCGAATACCAAACGTGGCTTTGCAGCTGACGTGTGATAGGGCTGACGCCCGACACCCGCAACAGTCTCGGACTAGTCGTTGGGAGAGTCACGAGTCAGTGCTCGCGGCTGACCTATTTCGTTGAACACCACGTCCCCTTGTCTTAAGATCGTTTTCTTTGGCAGAACGGAGTGCTCATGGCTCAACTGTCTCAGACTGCACGCAGAGTCCTTTTCGTCATGTTCGCCGCTATTGGCGTGGCGAGCTGCGCAAGCACTCGCATCTCCTCCATGGCTGCTCCGGAGGCACAGGGACGGACCTACCGTCACATCCTCGTGGTCTTCCCAATTCGCGAGCTCAGCGAACGGCGGACGGCAGAGTCACAGTTCCGCGAAGCTTACGAAGCAGATTCCACCCAATTCGTCCCTTCGTATACAGTGTTCTTTCCTGGGCGCCAGTACACCGCAGAGGAGGCGGCAGAGTTGCTGCAGCGACATATGATCGACGCGGCGCTAATGATATCCCTCGACCAGGCGGGAGCAACGACGAGTCACACGCCCTCATCGTCGCGGACTGACTGCACGTTATGGATGTCATCAGATGGCTGCGTGCAGACTACCACGACCACGAGCGGCGGGTATGACATATCCAAACCGTGGGCAAGCTTCACGGCACAGCTGGTCGATGTCAGAACAGGAAAGCCCGCTTGGACTTCGAGCGCCAGGACGGGAGGGAACGCGTTCGCGAACGTCAAAACTCTCCTGAAATCCATGGCGAATAAGACGGTCGATCAACTCAGGGCGGACGGCCTCATTCCGTAGGGGGCCTGGAGTACGTTCTTGTTCATGAGATGGTGCATTTCATCGAGCGTCACCAAACGGAGCTGATTCGCGAACTGACGGACGAGCTGAGGCCCTAGTCAAGCCTAAGCCGGGGCGGTTCAATCAGGTGAAGGCCGCCTTTCGCATGGCCGCATTCCTGGTCGCTAGTAAAGGCTGCCTTTACTATGGCGTCATGAGCCACCTATATGAAAGGCAGCTAGTATCAAGAGCCTTGCCGGCTGCTAGGTCAACGGCTCATCCACAAGTTCGGCACCTCTGAGGAAGGCGATATGGAGGCCTTCGTCGCGGACATCACGAGAAACCTCCCGAAGGGTTTCCGCGCCAGGGGCGAGCTGTTCGTCTTCGTAGACGGGTGCCACCGCACCCAGTCCGGCAAGCTGCACGAAGCGATGAAGGCGCTTCTGCCCGATGCCACGCTGCTTGGCTTTACCGTCACGCCGCTGCTCAAGAGTGACAAGCGCCGCAGCATCGAAACCTTCGGGCCGTACATCCACACCTACAAGTGCGACGAGGCGGTGCGCGACGGCGTCGTATTGGACCTACGCTACGAGGCCCGCGACATCGACCAGCGGATCACCTCTCAGGGGAAGGTGGACCAGTGGTTCGAGCTCAAGACTTCCAGTCTCACCGACATCGCGAGGGCCCAGCTCAAGCAGCGCTGGGGCACGATGCAGAAGGTGCTCTCCGCGCGCAGTCGCCTCGAGACCATCGTCGCCGACATCCTGATGGACATGGCCACTCGCGACCGGCTGAAGAGCGGCCACGGCAACGCGCTCCTGGTCTCCGGCAGCATCTACTCGGCGTGCCGCTTCTTCGAGCTGTTCCAACAGACCGAACTGGCGGGGAAGTGCGCTATCGTCACCTCCTATCGACCGCAGCCTTCCGACATCAAGGGCGAGGAGACCGGTGAGGGGACGACCGAGAAGCTGCGCCAGTACGAGATCTACCGGAAGATGCTCGGCGCGCATTTCAACGTGTCCGAAGATGTGGCGATGAACAGGGTCGAACAGTTCGAGCAGGAGGTCAAGAAGCGCTTCATCGAACAGCCGGGCCAGATGAAGCTGCTGATCGTGGTGGACAAGCTGCTGACCGGCTTTGACGCTCCGCCCGCGACCTACCTCTACATCGACAAGAACATGCAGGATCACGGCCTGTTCCAGGCCATCTGCCGCGTCAACCGGCTGGATGGAGAGGACAAGGAATACGGCTACATCATCGACTACAAGGACCTGTTCCGATCGCTGGAGGCGTCTATCACGGACTACACCGGCGAGGCCTTCGCCGGCTATGACAAGGCCGACGTGGAAGGGCTGCTGAAGGACCGCCTGCAGCAGGGTCGTGAGCGCCTGGAGGAGGCGCGCGAGGCAGTCAAGGCACTGTGCGAGCCGGTCGAGCCGCCGCACGACACGCCTGCCTACCTGCGCTACTTCTGCGCCGCCGAGAGCGGGAACGCCGCCCAGCTCAAGGAGAGCGAGCCCAGACGCGTCGCTCTCTACAAGCTGGCGGCGGCCTTCCTGCGTGCCTATGCCAACCTCGCGAACGAGATGCGAGAGGCGGGCTACAGCGAATCTGAGGCGCAGACGATCCGGGCCGAGGTCGACCACTACGAGAAGGTGCGCGAGAAGGTGAAGCTCGCCAGCGGCGACTACGTGGACATGAAGATCTACGAGCCGGCCATGCGCCACCTGCTCGACACCTACATCCGCTCCGAGGAGAGCGAGAAGCTCTCGGCATTCGACGACCTGACGCTCGTGCAGTTGATCGTGGAGCGCGGCGAGCAGGCGGTCGACGAGTTGCCAAAGCCCCTGCGTGAGAACCACCAGGCGATGGCTGAGACGATCGAGAACAACGTTCGCCGGTTGATCATCGACGAGATGGCCGTCAACCCGAGGTACTACGAGCGGATGTCAGAGCTGCTCGATGCTCTGATCGCGCAGCGCAGGCAGGGGGCAGTGGACTACAAGGCCTACCTGGCCCGGGTCGTCGAACTGGCGAAGCAGGTAAGCCAACCGGAGACCGCCACATCGTATCCTAGTGCTATCGATAGCGCCGCTCTGCGCGCCCTCTACGACAACCTGGAAGCACCGCGCGCGGCAGCGACCCATGAGGGATGGGAGTTACCCTACGGCGTAAGTCCGGAGACGGATGGGGACGGCCGTGAAGGACTGGCGCTGGCGTTGGATCGCGCGATCCGGGACGTAAAGAAGGCGGACTGGCGCGGCAACCGGTTCAAGGAGCGGGAGCTTCGGAACGCCATCCGGGCGAAGCTGGGTGACGATGACGCGCTGGTGGACGCCGTCTTCGATATCGTGAAGGCGCAGAGTGAATACTGAGGGTCAGCAGATGGATGTGAGCGGCATCGTCGTGGAGGTCATTCGCAAGGAGATCAAGCATCTGCATGTAGGCGTCTATCCGCCGCACGGTCGCGTGCGGGTGGCCGCTCCGCTTCGCCTGGATGACGAGGCAATTCGCCTGGCGATCGTATCGCGCCTGGGCTGGATCCGCCGCAAGCAAGAAGGCTTCGAGCAGCAGGACCGTCAGTCGGAGCGGGAGCTGGTGACCGGCGAGAGCCACTACTTCCTGGGCCGACGCTACCTGCTCGATGTGGTTGAGAGCTCAGGTACGCCGAGCGTTCACCTGGCTGACAACACGACGATGCGCCTCAAGGTGCGGCCGGGCTCCGACCGGGATGCACGCGATGAGGTGCTGCAGCGATGGTATCGACGCCGACTCCGAGAGCAGATTCCCGGGCTGGTGGCGAAGTGGGAGCCCAGGGTCGGCCAGGCGGTCGCCGATGTGCGCATCAGGCGGATGATGACGCGCTGGGGTAGTTGCAACGCGGAGGCGCGGCGTATCTGGCTCAATCTCGAGCTGGCAAAAAAGCCGGTCGCGAGCCTGGAGTACGTTCTGGTTCATGAGATGGTGCATCTCATGGAGCGTCACCACACGGAGCGGTTTCGCGAGCTGATGGACGCGCTGATGCCGTCGTGGAAGATCAGCCGGGATGAGTTGAATCGAGCGCCTCTGGCGCACGAGGCGTGGGAGTACTGATTGAGGCTCCCTCTTCAAGGCAGCCGGTTGCGGCGGATGGTCCGCTGTGTGACGGGGTTCAGCCCGCACGTCGTCCTAAACATCCTTCTCACGCATCTCGATGAACACCTCACAGATCAGCCGCTGTGGCAAGTTACTCGTCCAGTACCAGTTGCTGAAGTTGGGCATTACTTCGAAGCCTACGGCGAAGGAGTCAGGTACACACTTGATCGCCTTTTTCCGCGGATCCAAGCAACCCGTCACCATCCAGGTGGCGGCAAATGAAGCGCCCAAGCCGGGTGGCGGTAAAGGCAGCCTGGCGCTGGACTGGTGGATCGCGGATGGCTGCCAGGCTGAGCTCTATGCCCTCGTCGATCTGTCGACCGATCGGGTGTGGCTGCTGACAAAGGCTGAGGTCGCCGAGCTTGCGCAACAGCACTCATCCGACCGCTATCACCTTCATATGTATGTCGATCCAGACGCTAAACCGCGTGGAGAGCGGCCCGCAATACAGGTCGACTTCGAGCCGCACTTGCTCAAGCGAAAGGCGGGCTTCCTATTAGGTGCAATGTAGCCACCTTCTCGACGCCTCATCATCAGTGGGAGAGCCAGGTGATACTGCGATTTGACCGAAGCGTCCCCGGATCGGGCAGCGCCGAATGTCTGCGCTGGACGCAGGAGAATTCAGGCGGCACTTCATCAACCTCAATCGACCCAGAAGGGGTCTGCTGCACGGTATCGGGCCGGGGCGCGAGAGCCGGTTTCTCGTGAAGCTTGGCTGCTCGCCCTTATGGGAGCTGAAGCCCACGAGCCGCGGGGGTGAGAAGGGTGGTTCCAGGATCTACCTGTTCCTGCTCCCCACCGCTGAGGCAGGCCTCGTGAACTGCGAGGTGAAGGAAGCCGGTGCACCAACGAGTCAGGAGAAGCTGCTCGCCGCGTTACGGATGATGAAGGCCCATAACGATGGCATACCTGTATTTGAGGAGAGGCAGTGACCACGCACACGAAGGCGCAGGACGCTAAAGCCGCCGTGCTGGCCGCTCTGCAACTCGACTCGGAGCCGACCGACGAATTCATGTCGCTGCTGGCCGAGTTGGGTGATAGCGACGTGGTGCGCGGACCCGACGTCCCGGTGGCGTTGCGCAGCTACACACCGGCGGAGATCGAACAGATCGTCATCGATGGAACGACCGGCGACTTGCTTGCGCGGGCGCGGTCGGAGGCGGGCCGGTCGCTTGCCAGCATTGGAGAGGAAGTGGGAGTAACACGCGCCCGCATCCAACAACTCGAGCAGAGCACGAACATCGAGATTGCCACTTTCGTGCGCGTCGCGGAGGCATGTGGCTATCAGGTGAGTCTCAACTTGCGGCCGGTGCGACCCGACCGTCGCCCGCTGTCGGCAGTGCTGGGTACGAAGGTATAGGGGCGTGGCCGCTCGGTCTCGCACCGGAACGTTCGATGAACGTCCGATGCCTGCCCTCGACTCTGAAGCGATCGGCTTCCGAGCGGCTTCCGAGTTCTTCGCAGTCCGCACCGTCACCTCCACACCGCCGGCCGCGGTGGTCGCCGCCACGACGTACGTGCGCCCGCTACGGCTGCAACTCGTCGACGGCGAGCATGAATCGTCGCTGCCTTCGGTCCTGCGGCAGTTACTGTAGAGGCGCGGGCTTCCTAGGCGCGGCCGCAACGATCCTCCCACGCCCCCAGCGAACACCCACCCACCGCCTCACATGCCGTCACACACGCACTATCTCTGGTTCGAGACCCGGGAGCGACGGGAGATCATCGACATCACCGACGACGTCGCGGAGCAGGTGCGTCTTTCGGGGATCGTGGAGGGCTACGTCCTGGTGTCGGCGATGCACATCAGCGCGTCGGTGTTCGTCAACGATCATGAGCACGGCCTCTGGTCCGACATCCTGCGCTGGCTGGAAGGGACCATCGCGCCGTGGGACCCGGCGCGCTACCGCCACAACGACACCGGCGAGGACAACGCCGCCGCCCACCTCTGGAGCCTCACGATCGGCCACGAGGTGATCGTGCCCATCACCGAGGGGTCGCTCGACCTGGGCCCGTGGCAGCGCGTCTTCTACGGCGAGTGGGACGGCCAGCGCCGCAAGCGCGTGATCGTCAAGGTGCTGGGCGAGCGGCAGTCGTGAGGACGGCCGGGCCGGCCAGTACGGCGTCGAGCTGGCCCAGCGCCGAGCGGAGTCCCTCCTCCATCCCCATCTCCGCGAGCTGCCGCATCGCCTCCACGCTCGGGAAGTGGGTGACGCTCATGAGGCGGGAGCCGGTGGCCGTGGGCTCGAAAGTGAAGATCATCCGCATCGTCGGCATGTCGTCGTTCGGCCGTCCCTCGTCGTCGGCGAAGCCGTCCTCCACCTCGAACCGGCGCCCCGGCTCCACCTCCAGGAAGCGCCACCAGCCGCGCGACCGGTTCCCGTCAGGGCCGGTCATGTAGTACCGGGAGTGCCCGCCCGGCACCATCTCGTGCTCGGTGAAGGTCGCGGGCCACTGCTCAGGGCCCCAGAAGCGCTCCAGCTGCCGCGGGTCGGCATAGGCGTCCCACAGCCGCTCGACGGGCACGGGGTAGTCGCCGATAACGGTGAGGGTGAGCGCCTCGGCGTCGGATTGGATGGTGGTGATGGGCATGGGGTCACTCGCGGGGTGTGGGGTCCTCGAGGACGGCGTCGAGCTGGCTGAACCGGTCCCTCCACAGCCGCTCGAGCCGGACGAGCAGTTCGCGGGCGCGCGCGAGCCGCTCCGGATTGCCGCGTACGATGCGCTCGCGGCCCTGCTGCTCCTTGGTCACCAGCCCCGCCCCCTCCAGCACGGCCACATGCTTCTGGACGGCCGCGAACGACATGTCGTAGCGCGCCGCGTGCGCCGAGATGGACGTCGGCTCGCCCGAGAGCACCCGCGTCACGATGTCGCGGCGCGTGGCGTCGGCGAGGGCGCCGAAGAGCCGATCAAGTTCGGCGTCGGAGAGGGGAGGAAATGCAACCATATGGTTGTACGTTACGGCGGCCTCGAGCAACACGCAAGGGGTGCCCACCGCGCGGCCGGTCGCGGCGGGCGGGCGGCTCCCGGACGGTGGCGCCGATGCTCACCAGCGCTCTTCCCGCCAGCCCGCCCACGAGGGTCCCCAGGTGGCTCGTCACGGCGCCGGTAGTCGGAGCCAGCCTGAGGTCAGAGCAAACGGTTGTCAATCCTGACTGTCAGGAGTGGCATCATGGCAGCAAGCGTTTGTTGGAGCCCGCGGAACATGAAGTTGGCGGAGCCTCACTTCCATGCTCACCCCTCTCACTCGGGAGTACGGGGAACTCCACCAAACCTGTCGCCTCGATTCTCCCGGCAGCTCAACGCGCAATGCAGCGGTGCTGCCGTGAGTGCGCCACATATCCTGCCTTTTCCGGCATCGTCGCACTCATCCGCCCTCAGCTATCCCTCTGCTCCCGCCGCTCGATCAGCGGCCCGCTCAGCGGCTCCGCCTCTCCATCCGCCATCGCCCCCCGCGCCTCCGCTGCCCTCGCCGTCTCCGAACCCGGCGGTAGATGTATCAGCAGGTCACCAGGCCGCGCCCGGTACTCCAACTCGCGACTCGTCATCCGCTCACCGTCAGCGTTCACGCTCATCGGCCGCTCCGACCTGATGGTGAGCCACGGCGCGCGGAAGGAGAGCACACCGGGCTCGCCCACATGATCGCCGGTCCGCACCTTGAGCGCCAACATCGCCGCCTCGGCGCGCCCCATCTGCTCCACCACTATCACGTCGAGCAGTCCGTCGTTCGGCGACGCGTGCGGTGTCACCGGCATGCCGCCGCCGGCATGGCGCGCGTTGCCCACGAAGAAGGCCAGTACCTCCATCTCCCGCTCCACGCCGGGCGCCTCCAGATGAACGCGCAGCGGATCGAGTGACGCCAGTTTCCTGAATCCGGTGATCGCATAGGCGAGCGCGCCCAGCGCCTCCTTGGCGGCCGGAGTCGTCTCGGCGGTCGCCTCGGCTCCCAGGCCGCCGGATGAGACGTTGAGGAAGCGCCGACCGTTCAGCGACGCGCTGTCCAGGCGCACTGGCGACGACTCGAGGATCAGGTCCGTGGCCTTCGTCAGCTCCTCAGGTATGCCTACCTGGCGGGCGAAGTCGTTGGCCGTGCCGAGTGGGATGATGCCCAGCGGAGTGTCGGTGCCGGCGAGGCCGTTGAGCACCTCGTTGATCGTGCCGTCCCCACCGACCGCCACCACCACGCTCGTGCCGGCCGCCGACTCCTCGGCCGCGAAATGGGCCGCGTCGCCCAGGTCGAAGGTGACTCGGGGACGGACCCGGATCCCGAGCGCGCGTAGTCGTTCCACCTCGGCGCGGAGCGCGGGGTCAGAAGCGTGCCGACCGTTAATGATCAGCGAGAGCGTCGCGGCTGGGTGAACACCGTGGGTAGTCATCACGGGCCCGGTAAGAGCGAGAATCCGGCCAACGTGGAAACTGGTACTGCACTGGGCGAGCTCACCTTCCGTGCATTTGACGATGCTGAACATCCATCGTAGCATGGATGGATCAGCCCGCCTCCCGGCCGGCGCCCTCCGCGCGTGCACTCCGGCTTAGGCAGCTCGTCCCAGATAGTCCCAGTCCATCCATAAGATGCGCTACCGATTCACTCTACTCACCCTCCTCGCTATCGGCCTGCTCACATCCGCCTGTGCCACTGCGGGCGGTGGTTCCCGCGATGTCGACCGCACAGAGCCGCCCACCATGGTCCGCGGCCCACAGCCGGACTGGCGACTACCGTCGACGCCGCCCAAGGGGATGTTGCTCGACCTCCGCGTGGAGGTGCGGGTGGACAGCGCCGGACAGCCCGACATCGAGACCCTGCGGGTCACGGGACAGGGGTCGACGGAGAATCAGGAGGCTGTCAGAGCCTGGATCCGGAACGCGACCTTCCAGCCAGCAAGTCAGGCGGGTCGGCCGGTTCCTGGTGTCTTCAAGACTCGCATCATGCTCAAGGCAGCGGTTCGGCGGGCCGGCTAGTCTTGCTGGCTCGGTCGCGTCATGCGTCCGGCACCCGCCTTTCGCTAAGGACGCCATCGCACCGTAGTCCTTGTGTCGGTCCGGCCCGATGTACATCGTAAGGCTCGTGACTCCGCTTCGTCCGGCGGCCTCGTGCCGCCGGTTCTTGCTCGTGGAACAGCTCCACGCGAGGCCAGCGGGCCAACACCGATTCATCTCCCGGTATGCATGCCGCCTGACCATCCGTCCACGGACGGCTTCGAGGTGCGTGAGACGCTCCTCACCTACGTGCCAGCGATCCTTGTCGCCTTCATCCTGAACTGGGTATTCAGATCCCAGTTCGACATGGAATCGCGACGGGCGATGCTGGCGAGCATCGGAGTCGGGATCGTCATCGCGATCGGGCTCCAGCGCCTGGTGCATCGCAAGGTCGACAGCGCTGATAGCGGCAGCGGCAGATGATGGTAGGCATGCCGTCCCGGTCGGCAGTCGAGTAGAGGTTCCTCAGTCCACGGCCAGCGGTGATCATCCACTCGGAAAGGGGAGCGGAGCATGGAACTCGGTACGTTCTCGGTCAGCCTGGCCGTGAAGGATCTGGAGGCCTCACGCGCCTTCTATGAGAAGCTCGGGTTCAGCACACTCGGCGGGGACGCCTCGCAGAACTGGCTGATCCTGAAGAACGGCAACCACGTCATAGGACTCTTCCAGGGGATGTTCGACAGGAACATCCTCACCTTCAACCCCGGATGGGACAGCAACGCGCAACCCGTTCCCGGCTTCACCGACGTCCGTGAACTGCAGAGGCGGCTCAAGGCCAGCGGCGTGCAGTTGCTGCAGGAGGCCGACGAGGACACGACGGGACCGGCGAGCGTGATCCTGGAGGATCCGGATGGCAACACGATCCTTCTGGACCAGCACCTGTAGCGCAGCCCCGATCCATGGTCGTCGAGGTGGATCGGGCGCCGCTAGCGTTCGCGGTGGACGCGATTGCCTGACGGATCCCAGCAGCGGGGCCGACCCGTCGGGTTAGCTGCAACGCGGGCTGCCAGCTATCTTCAGCCAGCGCTCGATCCGCCGGGATTGTTCGCCGACCAACGTCCGGCTGCAGAAGAGCTTCCAACCCAGGAGTTCGTGATGGCCACGCAGGCCTCCGCATGAGCGATCCGCTTCACGACCTCGTTGTCGCGGCGCTCGGGAACCACTATCAGGTGCAGGGTGAGATCGGCCGTGGGGGGATGTCGGTCGTCTACCGCGCCCGCGACGTCCGCCTCAACCGCATGGTCGCGGTCAAGGTGCTGCCGCCCGAGCTGGCGTACGACCCGGCGATCCGCACCCGGTTCACCCGTGAGGCGCAGACCTCGGCGCGGCTCTCGCACGCCCACATCGTCCCGATCTTCGACGTCGGCGACCGGGAGGGGATTGCCTTCTTCGTCATGTCGCTGGTGACCGGAGGCAACCTGGCCTCGCTGCTCGCCCACGAGCCGCGCCAGCCGATCGACGAGGTTCGGCGGTTGCTGCGCGAGATCGCCGATGGTCTCGCCTTCGCGCATCACCGCGGCGTCATCCATCGCGACATCAAGCCGGACAACATCCTGCTCGACGGCGAGAGTGGACGGGCAATGGTGACCGACTTCGGCATCGCCCAGGCGATCGAGACGGGCGGGAGGCTCACCGCGACGGGCATTGCGGTGGGCACGCCGAACTACATGTCGCCGGAGCAGGCGATGGGTGAGCGCGAGGTGGACGGCCGCAGCGACATCTACTCGCTGGGTGTGGTGGCCTATCAGATGCTTACCGGTCGCCTCCCGTTCACTGCGGGCAGTTCGATGGCGCTGCTGATGAAGCATGTCAGCGAGCAGCCACGTCCGATATCGGAGTTCCGGCCGGACGCACCGAAGTCGTTGCGCGAGGTGGTCGAGCGGGCGCTGGCAAAGGCTCCGGACGACCGCTGGCCATCGGCCACGGCGCTTCGCGAAGCGCTTGCATCTGACAACTCGCCGGGCGCGCCGTGGCGCTCAGAGCGACGGGATACGGTGCGCTACGCTTCGCCGGTGCCGGAGAGCACACGCCGTCGCGGGGTATCGGGAGAGCGCGCCCGAGCGTTGCCGGCGGTGACGCCCCCGCCCCGGTCCTACGATCCGTCGGCCTCAGCGGCCGGTCAGGGGACGACTGCGGGCCAGCCGGACGGGATCGTACTCGAGCCGCCACATCTCGCGCAGCTCACGCCGGCGCAGCGCGAGGATCTGCGGCTGTGGAATGGCCGGGTGAACCTGATGGAGCGGATCAGGACGATGCGCCGGTTCACGCTGGCTACTGCGGCAATAGGATGCCTCTCCATCGGCGGATTCGTGGCCGGTCCTGAGGTGCCCCCATTTTTCCTGGCGCCCATAGTACCAGCGCTCATGATGAGGACGCTGTTGCGAAGGGCGAGGTCGCTCCGGGAGAGCGGGCTCGAGGTCCGTCGTGTCATCCTTGCATGGAGCGCCCGCCGAGCGCTCCCGCTGCCGCCGTCGGCGGCGCCCGCGGTGACAGCGCGACAGCTCGGGAAACTGGCCTCGCGAGAGGTGCTCGACACTCCGCAGGGTGCGGCCATCCGGCGCGCGGTGGAGGGGCGGTCGGCCATCCTGGCCATTCTCGCCAGCCTGTCCAAGGCTGATCGCGCACTCCTCCCAGACGTGGCTCCCACCGCCAACGCGCTCGTGGAACGTGTGGCGCGCCTCGCCGATTCGCTACACCGTCTGGACGGGAGCATCGACCCACGACAGATCGCCGAACTCGACGCCCGCATTGTCGAAGTGGGACCGGATAGTGACTCGCCGGATGGCAGGCGGCGGCTCGCGCTCTTCCAACGTCAGCGTGGCTCCCTCGAGGAGCTCGTCCGACATCGAGCGTCGCTCATGCACCAGGTGGAGAGCGCCGAGCTCGCGCTCGGCAATCTGCGGCTGGACCTGATCAAGTTCCGGTCGTCGGGAGGACAGTCCGCGATGTCCGACGTCGCCTCGGCGACCCAGGAAGCTCGGGCGCTCTCGCGCGATATCAGCGTCATGCTGGAAGCGGCTGCAGAGGTCAGGAGTCTCTAGCGGCGAGGCGACACTCGAGCGGCCGGCTCTCCGAGTCACACGAAGTAGATTGGTTCTGGTGAATCGGTGAGAACCTGAGCGAGGAGTCGCATTCCCTGATGACGCTGGCCTTTGTCGCTGTAGTTGTTGGTCTGGCACTCCTGGTCTGGAGTGCCGATCGTTTTGTGGATGGTGCGGCTTCCACCGCCCGGCATTTCGGCATGCCGGCGTTGTTGATCGGCATGGTGGTCGTCGGTTTCGGCACGTCCGCGCCGGAGATGGTGGTTTCGGCGCTGGCAGCGTCGCAGGGCAGCCCCGGAATCGCCCTCGGTAACGCCTACGGGTCCAACATCACCAACATCGGGCTGATCCTGGGGCTCACGGCGCTCATAACTCCCATCGCCGTGAATTCTCGGGTCCTGCGCAAGGAATTGGTGATCCTCTCGGCTGTCACCGCCCTGGCAGCGTGGCAACTCCGGGACGGTGACATCACCCGGTTGGATGCGGTGGTGCTGCTAGTCGTGTTCGCTGGCCTGATGGGGTGGACCATCTCGCAAGGCCTGCGGAGGAAGTCGGACGCGTTGGGGCGGGAAATGGAGCAGGTTCTGGATGACGATGCGGTGCCGATCCGTCGTGCAGTCTACTGGCTGGTGGTAGGGCTGGCGCTGCTCATCGCCAGTTCTCGTTTACTGGTCTGGGGCGCGGTGGAGATTGCCGAAGGCTTCGGTGTCAGCGACCTGATCATCGGTCTGACCGTCGTCGCTGTCGGCACCTCCCTGCCGGAACTGGCCTCGACGATCATCGCCACCCGCAGGGGTGAACACGACATCGCGATCGGCAACATTCTGGGCTCCAACATGTTCAACACGCTGGCCGTGGTGGGGATCGCCGGCGCGATTCACCCGCTGATCGTCGGGCCTGAAGTGTTGAGCCGGGACGTCCTGGTCATGGCCGTCCTCACCCTGTCGCTATTCGGCATCGGCTATCGATTCCTGCGTCCGGCCCGCATCAACCGCGTCGAGGGGGCGGTGCTGCTGGCCGGTTACGTGGGCTATACCGGCTACCTGATAAGTACCGTGTTCGTAGCGCGGGCGTAGGTCGGGCGGGTTCCCGGCCGCTGCGGTGAAGCGGACTCCGGGCAGGGCAAGTGGGGTCCCCGTGCGGATCGAGGAATGATCGGGCAGGCGCCAGATAAGTAGAGGGACGTAACCGCGGCTCGTCGCAGCGGGTACGCCCCTCTTCCTTGACCTGACCGCAAGCACTCGCGCTACTTCCGCCACCCCAGGCGCATCCCATTCCCGATCACCGCCAGCACCGACAGTTGGTGGATCAGCATCCCGCCGGCCATGTGCACCCTGCCCATCAATACCCCGGCCAGCAGCGCGCCGACCGTGACGAGGGCGATCACCAGGTTCTGGCGCATGTTGCCGAGTGTCGCGCGGGAGATATCGATCGCCTCGGCGATCCTGCCCAGGTCGTCAGTCAGGAGAGCGATGTCGGCTGTCTCGATCGCGATGTCGCTTCCCGCCGCGCCCATTGCGATACTGGTGTCGGCCGCGGCCAGGGCGGGCGCATCGTTGATGCCGTCTCCCACCATCGCCACATGATAGCCAGCGCCCTGGAGACGGCGGATATGTTCGAGCTTCTGTTCTGGTAGCAGCTCGGCGTGTACCTCGTCTATCCCCACTGCCGCTGCGATCGCGCCGGCAGCCGCGCGGTCGTCGCCGGTGAGCATCACCACATTCCGAACGCCGGCCCTGTGTAGCTGCGCCACCAGCGGCGCGGCGCTAGGCCGTGCGGTATCGGCCAGGCCCAGGATCCCGCTCACGGCGCCGTCCACCGCGACCAGCACTGGAGTCCGGCCGCGCGCGCGCAGTCCGGCCAGGCCGGCGTTCATCTCCGCGTCCAGGGTGATGCCGAAACGATCCATAAGACGACGGTTGCCGACCACTATCTCTCGCCCTGCGTGCTGGACGCGGAGACCCATTCCGGCATGTTCGTCGAGCTGATGGGGCGTGGGGAGCGGGCCCTCTTCCAGCGCCGCCTCCACTATCGGACGGCCCAGCGGATGGCCGGAGCCGGACTCAGCGATCGCGGCCCAGCGGATCACCTCGCGCTCGCGGGCGGACCAGCCTGTGCCCGCCCACGCCTCGTCTGTCCCGTCAAGCACGTCGCCTGCTACGTCGGAGTACGGCTCGGACGCTGGCAACGCCCAGTCGCTGTCGAACGCGCTCACGCCGGTTTCCGCACCGGCTGCGGCAGACTCGTCTTCCATGGCTACCGACTCCGACAGCTCCAACCAGGGGAGCGAGTGGGACTCACCGATGCCGGCGGCGACGCCTCGCGCCAGTACCACTTCCACCAGCCGTGGACGTCCCTCGGTCAGGGTGCCCGTCTTGTCGACAGCAAGCGCGGTGATACGCCCGGCGTTCTCCAGGTGCTGCCCGCCCTTGATCAGGATCCCCGCCCGCGCCGCGCGACCGATGCCGGCCACGATCGAGACTGGTGTCGAGATCACCAGTGCGCCGGGGCAACCCACCACCAGCAGGGTGAGCGCGAGGTGGATGTCGCGGGTGAAGAGGAAGGCCAGCACCGCCAGCCCGATGATGGACGGAGTGTACCAGGCCGCGAATCGCTCGATCATCCGCTGCGTCGGCGCGCGCTCTTCCTGCGCCTCCTCCACTCGCCGGATGATCCGCGCGAGCGTGGTGTCCGCACCCACGCCCGTCGCCTGGATCTGGAGCAGGCCGTTGTGCGCGATGGTGCCGGCGTACACCGGCTCGCCGGCCGCCTTCTCGACCGGGATCGGTTCGCCGGTGATGGTGCTCTCATCCACCGCCGCCGCGCCGGCCAGCACCTCCCCGTCCACCGGAATCTTCTCGCCCGGCCTGACCAGCACTGTCTCGCCGGGACGGACCGCCTGGGCTGGTACTTCGATCGGGTTGCCGTCCCGCAGTACCGTGGCCTGCGCCGGAGCCGCTTCCAGCAGCTCGCGGAGCGCGCCGCGGGTGTGGCGCATGCTGCGCGCTTCCAGCCAGGCCCCTACCATGAAGAGGAAGGTGACCGCCGCGGCCTCCCAGTGCTCGCCTATCACGAGGGCGCCAGTCGCGGCGATCGTGACCAGGAGTTCGATGCTGAGCTGCCGAACGCGGAGCGAGTTCCAGGCTCGCACGGCGATATCGGAGCCGGCCACGAGTGCGGCCGCTGTCATGAGTGGAGCCCAGAGGCCGGGCGAGCCGAGCGCGTAACGCGTCAGCAGGGCAACGGCGATCAGGCCGCCACTGCCGGCGGTCAGCCAGAGCCGGCGCCTTACGGGGTTGGCTAGTTGTACCATCAGTCTGGACATCGTTCTCTCCGCTCCTCAGTCGTCCCTCTCCCCGCGGCATTACGCGTCAGGGAGAGGGCAGTGTGGGGCTGCTCAGTAGGCCGAGACCGCCGATTCGTAACCGACCCGACGCACGGTGTTAACCAGCGCCTCTGGGTCTGTTACAGTCGGATCGTGCCGGACCTCGATACGGCCGGTGTTGAAGTGCACCTTTGCCTGCTCCACGCCGGGAAGGGCGCCGAGCGCTTTCTCGATCTTGGGGACGCAACTGGGGCAGGAGAGCTCCTGACTGCGTAGCAGCGTCGTCACCAGTCGTTCAGTCGTCAGAACAGTCATGGTCTTCTCCTCGATGACAGAGATTCTGCTCGTGCGTTCTCTCGCGGTGTTGGTAGCAGAAGTGGTCGTACCGGTCCGTTGATTACTCAGTTACCCTGCGCGTCCAGTGCATCCAGGAAGGGGCATTCGCCCACTGGACCGTGCGACTTGCACGACGTCGCCAGTTCCTTGAGCGCCGAGCGGATCCGTTTCAGTTCCGCCATCTTCTCCCCCACATCCTTCAGCTTGGCTTCCACCCGAGCATGTACATCTGCGGAAGTCGTCTGCGGATCGACGCGCAGAGAGAGCAGTTCGCCTATCTCGGCGAGGGTGAACCCGAGGGCCTGCGCCCGCCGGATGAAGCCCAGTCGCGCCACGTCACTCTCCGGGAACTCCCGGTAGCCCGACTCCCGGCGCGGTGGCTCGGCCAACAGGCCTCGGCGCTCGTAGTAGCGCACCGTCTGCACGTTCACTCCCGCCTCCCGCGCCAACTGTCCGATCGTCAGAGTCGTCATGCCATTTATCCTGGTGCTGTGGGCTGGCATTCGTGCGCCAGTTTCGGTTGCAACTACAAGGTAGACCCTGTACTTAGGTACCGAGTCAAGGGGCAGTGGGGCACGATATGCCCTGACGGGCGCATTCACAGGCCAGCGATCGATTGTCAGGCTGTGCGATCTCGACGAGACAGGTGAAGCTCGGTGTAGCGGCATCCAGCTTGCCGCGAGAAGCCGAGCGACTCGCCGGCCGCTTCATTGAGTTCCTGGAGACTGGGGATGTCCCCGAGGATCTGTTCACATCGGATGTTTTCTGTGACTTCACGCTGCCCAAGTGGCGTCTGCAGTCGCAGGGGATCGACGGGTTGGTGGCGTTGAGGAAGGCGGGACATCCGGGGCCAGGAACAGTTCCGCGCTGGCGATGTGACGCGACCGAATCGGGCTTTGTCCTGGAATTCGAGGAGGTCTGGACCCAGGATGGCGAGAACTGGTACTCGCGGGAGCTGGCGCGCGCGGATGCGACGGCGGGCACAATCTCGGGGCTCTCGGTCTACTGCACCGGCGATTGGGGCAGTGAGGACCGGTCCAGACATGCGAATAGCGTGAGACTCATCCCGCAATAGGGATCGGACTCGAACCGGTCTCTCTGTATTGCACCTGCCGTGCACGACGACGGCGCAGCTCGACTCGCGCACCATGATTCCAGCGGAAGAGTTCGCTGGCATCAGCGACTCTCGTGGCAACAGGACGTGCAACCACCCACATACCACTGATCGATGACGACAGCCAGACCATTTCTGATGTTCCAGGACGGCATCGCGCAGACCGCACTGGATCTGTATTTCGCGACATTTCCGGACTCCGGCATGGTTCGAGTCGAACGCCATGCCGAGGGCGAGCCCGGACCCACGGGCTCCATCAAGGTCGCGGTGTTCACGCTCTGCGGCCGGGAGTTCATGTGTTCGGACAGTCCGGTCAAGCATGGCTTCACGTTCACGCCCGCGAGTTCGACTTTCGTGGAGTTTGACTCGGTGGCGGAATTGGAACGTGTCTTCGGTATTCTCGCGGAGGGCGGCCAGGTCCTGATGCCGCTAGGCGATTATGGCTTCAGCCCGCGGTTCGGCTGGCTCAACGACCGTTTCGGTGTGTCCTGGCAACTGAACTTCGGATCCGGATTCGTCGGTTGAAAGCGAGCGATCGGTCCACCAGCGATCGGAGCACCCGAGCCGTATCAGACCTTCTTCAGGAACTCGGTCCTGAGTACGATCCCGCGCACCCTGTCGGCGTTCCCTTCGATCTCGTCAGCGCGGCTTGTGAGGCGAATGTTCCTGACCACCGTACCGCGCTTGAGCGTCACTGAGGAGCCCTTCACCTTCAGGTCCCTGATCACCTGGACCGAGTCGCCGTCGGCAAGCGCATTCCCGTTGCTGTCCTTCACGTCCATCCGTCCATCTCCACGATTCGGGTCGCGCGCCGGTTCTGAGCTGTAACCGCGCCTACACACCATCATAGCCACCTGACCGCAGCCCGGCGCGCCACTTGGTGGCTCGGTGCAGCACTCTCGCGTGGAGAGTCGGTCGCGACTGGTCGTCGGGCGCGTCGGGAGGCCAGCGTGGCCCCACCTGCCGCGAAGTGCTCACCCGGAAGGCTGGCGTAAGCGAAGTGTAGCTCATACAATACCTTGCGGCGAGCGCAACAGTTATCTTGCAGACTCGCTTACCCGCGCCTGACGCGGGCCATGGCGATATACTTCACCGTCTGCTCGCGTCATCCCCGACACGAGCACCGGCGCGGCGCGTGCCTCGCCTCCTCGTTCCCCCGACGACCGATCTGCTGCTGGTCGTCTCGCCTGGAGTACTACGTGAGAGCTTTCCGCACGCTTCTGGGCTGCGGCCTCCTCCTCGCCGGCGTGCTGCCGGCGGCCGGACTCGACGCCCAGCAATCCTCGCGCACCGAACCGGTTACCGGGCTGCGCGACAACGGCACCGGATTCCACGCGCTCGTCGGCGCCCGCGTCGTCACCGCGCCGGGTCAGGTCCTGGACGGCGCGACCATCGTCATCCGCAACGGCCTCATCACCGAAGTCGGACGGAACGTCACGGCGCCCGCTGGCGCCCGCGTCTGGGATCTGAAGGGGCAGACCATCTATCCTGGCTTCATCGACGCTCACGCCGACCTCGGCATGGACGCCGTGCCTGAAGGTGGCGACGTCGGACCCACGCACTGGAACCCGCAGGTGCGCGCCTGGTTCAGCACCACTGCCAACCTCAAGGACGACTCCACGCGCCGTGTGGCGCTCCGCTCGCTCGGCTTCGGCGCGGCGCTCGCCGTGCCCCATCAGGGCATCTTCCGCGGCACCGCCTCGGTCGTGAACCTGAGCGACGCCGGTGTGCGCGAGCGCGTGCTGCGCGCCGACCTCCTCCAGTCGGTGGGCTTCCAGCGCTCATTCCAGTTGGGTGGCGCATACCCCAACTCGACCATGGGTACCATCGCGCTCATCAAGCAGACGTTGATGGACGCCGAGTGGTACATCCGCGCCAATGCGGCTTACGAGTCGAGTGGCCGGTCCATCCTGCCGCCCGAGCGCAGCGAGGCGCTCGGCGCGCTCGCCAACGCTGTTCGGGGCCAGCAGCCGGTGGTCTTCCAGACGGCCAGCGAAGAGGAGTACCTGCGCGCCTACAAGATCGCCTCCGAGTACAAGCTCAAGCCGTGGTTCCGCGGCAGCGGCATGGAGTACCGGTTGGTGGACGTGCTCAAGGGCCGCTCGGCCCCGCTCATCCTGCCGCTGAACTTCCCTGACGCACCCGACGTTTCGAGCCCCGAGAAGGCGCTCGAGCCGACGCTCGGCCAGTTGCTCCACTGGTACCACGCGCCCACCAACCCGGCGAAGCTCGCCGACGCTGGCGTGTCGTTCGCGCTGACCACGGATGGACTGTCGACGCTGACGCAGTTCCTGCCCAACCTGCGCATCGCGGTCGCCCGCGGCCTCGCCGCCGACAAGGCGCTCGCCGCGCTCACCACCGTGCCCGCTGCATGGCTCGGTATCGAGCGCACGCACGGCACCATCGCCGCCGGCAAGGTCGCAAACCTCGTGGTCACCGACGGTAACCTCTTCACCGAGGACGCGAGCGTGCGCGACGTCTGGGTGCAGGGCACGCGCTACGGTGTTACGCGTCCGCCGCAGATCGATCCTCGCGGCACCTGGGCCATCGTCTCCTCGGACGCGGACGGCTTCAACGCCACGCTTCGCCTGGAAGGGACGATCAACCGTATCCGCGGCAGCATCGAGCGCGAGGGCGACGCCGCCATCACGCTCGCTTCGGCTCGCGTGGTCGCCGAGACTGGTCGGCTCGAGGTCACCTTCCCCGGCGACAAGCTGGGGTACGAGGGCACGGTGCTGTTGGCTGGCTCCGTCAGTGGCGAGTCGGCATTCGGCTGGATGTCGCTGCCCAACGGCATGGATCCATCGTTCCGCGCCACGCGCTCGGAGGCTTTTGAAGGACCGGCGCGCGGCACCGTCGCCATGAAGGTGCCGACGCTCAACCTGCCGTTCGTGCGTCCGATGATGGAGTACGGTCGGTCGTCGATGCCAGAGCAGCCTGCCGCGGTGCTAGTGCGCAATGCCACCGTCTGGACGCAGGGACCGCAGGGCCGCCTGGAGAACGCCGACCTGCTCGTGCGCGCCGGCAAGGTTGCACAGGTGGGCCAGAACCTGACCGCGCCCAGCGGTGCAGTAGTAGTCGACGCCACGGGCAAGCATGTCACGCCCGGCCTCATCGATCCGCACACCCACGCGGGTGTGAGCTCGGTGAACGAGTCCGGCTTCGCGATCGTGCCCGAAGTCCAGATGGGTGACGTGCTCACGCACAACAACATCTGGCTCTACCGCCAACTTGCCGGCGGTCTCACCACCCAGATGGTCAAGCACGGTTCGGCCAATCCGATCGGTGGCGAGAACGTCTTCGTGAAGTCGCGCTGGGGCTCGCTTCCCGACGACCTCAAGCTGGAGAACGCGCCGCGCACCGTGAAGTTCGCGCTCGGCGAGAACCCCAAGCGTAGCCCGAATCGTTACCCGAACACGCGCATGGGCACGCAGGAGATCATCCGCGATCACTTCCTCGCGGCGCGCGACTATGAGAAGGAGTGGAAGCGCTGGGAATCGGAGAAGAAGGGCCTTCCGCCGCGCCGTGACCTGCGCATGGAAGCGATCCTGGACATCCTCAACCAGAAGCTCCTGATCTCCTCGCACGGTTACCGTGCCGACGAGTTCCTGGCGCTCGTGCGCCTCGCCGAGGAGTTCGGGTTCAGGGTTCAGACCCTGCAGCACGGTGTCGAGGCTTACAAGATCGCCACCGAGCTCAAGAACTCGGGCGTGGCGGCGGTGGTGTGGAGCGACTGGGGCGCGTTCAAGCTCGAGTCGTACGACGCCACGATGTACAACGCCAGGCTGCTGATGGAGGCTGGTGTCGTGACGTCGCTTCACTCCGATGACAACGAGATTTCCACCCGCATGAACTGGGAAGCCGGCAAGTTGCTGCGCACGGGGGTGGATGAAGTGCAGGCACTGTCCACGGTGACGAACCAGTCTGCCAAGGCCATAGCAGTCGATGACCGCATCGGCTCGCTCGAAGCCGGCAAGGACGCCGACTTCGTGGTCTGGAGTGGCAACCCGCTCTCGCAGTTCACGAAGGCCGAGCAGACGTGGGTGGACGGACGCAAATACTTCTCGCTCGAGGAGGACGCCAGGCTGCGCAAGGAGGTCGAGCAGCAGCGTGCGCAGCTCATCCAGGCTATCCATACGGCCGGCGCATCCAGCGCGCCTGCCGGCGGACCGGCAAGCGGACGCAACCCGGGGCGCAACTGACCATGACCCTCAACACGGCAACGACCATGAATGGAACCGAGTGCAGGGCCAACCGCTCCGTGCGACCAGGGATGCACAGGGTCGCGACGCGTGTGATGGCGTTCGCGCTCGCGGCCGCCGCGCCCGTTCTGCTGACGCCTGATACGGCGACGGCCCAGGTACGCATGACGGTGGCGCCGCAGTCGCAGCCAGTGGTGCTGCGCGGCGCTACCGTACACACCGTTACCCAGGGCGTGATCGAGAACGGCACGATAGTGATGCAGGCCGGCAAGATCACGGCGATCGGCGGCGCTGATGTCGCCGCGCCACAGGGAGCGAAGGTGGTCGACGTGACCGGGAAGCACATCTATCCCGGCCTCATCGACGCCTACAGCACCGTGGGCATTACCGAGATCGGCTCCGTCGACGTTTCCAACGACATCAACGAGCTGGGCGACTTCAACCCGAACGTGCGCGCCGAGGTTGCGGTCAACGCGGAGAGCCGGCACATCGGCACGACGCGCTCGGCGGGTGTGCTGGTGGCGTTCAGCACGCCGGGTGGTGGCGTGATCTCGGGCCTCTCCTCGGCCATGTCGCTGGAAGGGTGGACGTGGGAGGAGATGTCCATGAAGGGCGCCGCGGCGCTCAACGTGAACTGGCCCGATCCAGTCGGCCGGTCACGGCGCTTCGGCGGCTTTGGCCCGGGCGGCCGGGGTGGACCGCAGGAGCCGCCGAAGTCCTACGACCAGCAGGTGCAGGCGATCAAGGACTTCTTCGCCGAGGCGCGTGCCTACATGGACGCAGTGGCGGCTGGGCAGTCGGTGCGGACGGACAGCCGCTACGCTGCGATGATCCCGGCGCTCAAGGGCGAGATCCCGGTGATCGTGGCGGCCGACGGTGTGTCGCAGATGAACGACGCGATCACGTGGGGCAAGGCCGAGGGCCTTCGCCTCGTCATCCGTGGCGGGCGGGATGCGGTGCTGGTGGCCGAGCGCCTCAAGGCCGAGAACGTGCCGGTCATCCTGACGTCCACGATGGCGGCGCCGGATCGCAGCTACTCTGGCTACGACGACCGGTATCATGCGCCAGCCGAGCTGCACGCGGCCGGTGTGAAGTTCGCGATTGCTGGCGGCGCGGAAGGCCTGTACAGCTATCGCCTGCCGTGGGAGGCCGGCGTGGCCGTCGCCTTCGGTCTGCCTGAGGAGGAAGCGCTGAAGTCGGTGACCATCAATGCCGCCGAGTTCATGGGGATCGCCGACAAGGTAGGCTCGCTGGAAGTGGGCAAGGAAGCCACGCTGCTCATCACGACCGGCACGCCGCTGGACATGACGTCGGACATCGAGCAGTCATACATCCAGGGTCGCGAGATCGACATGAACGACATCCAGAAGCACTTCTTCAAGAAGTACATGGAGAAGATCAAGCAGCAGGCGACGAAGATCGCGATGTGAGGGAGGCGCGTTCCACGCGCAGCCCGTGATCATCACCACAGCCCGCCCGGGAATCGTCACCGGGCGGGCTGTCGTGCGTTCAGGCAGGTCGCGCCACCATGGTGAGACCCGCGCGTTACCGATTTCCATTTCGACGCGGTCTGCATATCATCAGGGATGCCCACCATCGACGAGAGATTTGCCCGGCTTGCCACCGACCACGCGCCCGGGCAGGAAGTGCGACAGGCGTTCGCGGACGGGGACGTAGCGCTGCGCGGTGAGCCGATTGCGGGAACGCCGGTGGACTTCTCACACGGTGACGTGAACCCGACGGCCTTCGCACCCACTCCCGGCTCACTCGAGGAGTTCGTGGCGGGCGTGCATCGCGGCGCCTCGCAGGCCTACACCGAGTACCGGGGCGATGCAGCGCTACGGGCGCTGATGGCGGAACGGCTGGCCCGGTTCACTGGCGCGCCCGTATCCGGTGTTGATGACCTGATCATCACGCCCGGAACACAGGGCGCTCTCTTCCTTGCCCTCGGTGCGCTCGTGAACCCCGGTGACCGCGTCGCGATCGTGCGCCCGGACTACTTCGCCAATCGCAAGATCGTCGAGTTCCTGGGCGGCGTGGTCGTTCCGGTCCGGATGGACTACCTCTCGCGCGACACGGGCGCGGGACTCGACCTGGACCAGCTCGAGGCCGCCTTCAGGTCGGGCGTGAAGACCTTTCTCTTCTCGAATCCGAACAATCCGGCCGGCGTCGTCTACACGCCGGAGGAGGTCGCGCGCATCGCGTCGCTCGCGACGACCCATGGTGTGTCGGTGGTCGTGGACCAGTTGTACTCGCGCCTGCTCTATGCGGGGAACAGTTTCACGCACCTGCGCGCGGCGGACATCGACGCCGACCTGGTCGTGACCATCATGGGCCCCTCCAAGACCGAGTCGCTGAGTGGCTATCGGCTGGGCACGGCCTTCGGTGCGGCGCGCATCATCGATCGCATGGAGAAGCTGCAGGCGATCGTGTCGCTCCGCGCACCGGCATACTCGCAGGCGGTGCTGCGCACCTGGTTCGCGGAGCCCGATGGCTGGCTGGAGGAGCGAATCGCGGCGCACCAGGCGCTGCGCGACGACCTGCTGGCTGTGTTTGCCGGGGCCCCAGGTATGCGTGTGCGGTCACCGCAGGCCGGCAGCTACCTCTTCCCGCGCCTGCCGCGGCTGGACGTGCCGCTGCACCACTTCGTTCGCGCCCTGCGCGTGCAGGCTGGTGTGACCGTCACACCGGGCATCGAGTTCAGTCCCGACAGCACCGATAGTATCCGACTCAATTTCTCCCAGAATCATGAGGCGGCGGTGAACGCTGTGCGGCGTATCGCCGAGATGGTGGACCGTTACCGAGCTGACGTCGGTGCGGTGCTTGCCGGGTAGCTCGGTCCCATGACTGGCAGCGGGTGCCGGCTGAGACGGCGGACCGGGCTCTCCTGCGTCCGTTCGTTCTCCACGCCACCCGCCCAAAGCCGACGTCCAACTGTTCGGTGACCTTCGTCAGGCCACCTCTCATGAGGTTGCGTGGCAACCCTGCGGTACGGCTCAGCCCGGAAGCTGTTGCCCCTTGTGGGCATTCTGCCCGGCACGCACAATACTCCACGTACCCCATCTGCAGCTGTCACAGGCTTCGCCGGAGCGACTCCCATGCCGAACAGCGACCCGACTCGCGAAGACGATCTTCGCCAGCTACTCACGGACGCGGTGGAAGTGCAACTCGCGGCCCTCAAGGCCGGCATCAGTTTCTGGTCCGAGTGGATAGAACACACCTCGACGTTTGTACAGTCCGCCACCAGGACGCTCTCGTCCATCAGTTCAGAGGATCCCGGATCGCGCGATGTGGTGTTGGAGTTGCTGGATGCCGGACGTGCGAGCCTGCGCGCGCTCACGGAAATTCCCAAACACACCGCATCACACTTCGTCGCCGAGCTGGACAGGTTCGAGTCGCAGAAGGCGCAGGACAGGAAGGCCGCGACGAAGCAGGCCAGGCGCGCGACAGGCACGGCGGCACCGGGCAAGGCCGCATCGCGCCGGAAGCGCACCGCCCGCGCGAAGGCCTGACAGGAGCCTCGCGTGGCTACCCTAGTCACTCCGCGACAGGAGGATGTTGAGGGGCTGATCAGGGCAGAGGGATTTGCCGGGGAACTCGAACAGCTCAGGACCTTCCTGCACGACTGGGCTCTGCGGAGCGACCGGGAAGTGCAGGCGCCGCTTGCGTGGCAGTTCCTGGGTCGCTCGAAATATTTCCGACCGGTGACGGTGTTCGCCTGTCATGTGGCGATGTCTGGCGAGGCCGTGGACGACCGGGTGCTTCGCGCCGCTGCAGCCATCGAGATGGTGCACAACATGTCGCTCATCGTTGACGACATCCTTGATCGCTCGCGATTTCGTCGCGGCGCACTCACCCTGCACTGTCGCTTTGGCCTGCTGCCAGCGCTCATGACTTCCGGGTTCGTCACCGCAGAGGCGTTTGAACTGGTGGATAACGAGCCATTCGCCATCCAGCGGATCGCCGAGTTGATCCGACGGCTGGCCTCTGCGGAGATACTGCAGTGGCGACTGCGCCGGCAGCCTCTTGGTGTGGAAGACTGGCGCATGATTGCCGGAGAGGACACCGGGAGCATGTTCGAGGCGGCGGCCTGCCTGGGTACGGGCGATGAGAAGCTGCGACAGTTCGGCCACCTGCTGGGCATGCTCTATCACGGCTGCGACGACGTTGGCGACGTGAAGGGCGCCGTGGCACTGGGCGGCGGCGGCGAGGAGGATCTGCGCGACGGCATCCTCACGCTACCTGCAGCGATCGCCATACGTGATCCCGAAGTCGCGCTACTGTTTCGCAACCCGACGCCCGAGGGGCTGCCTCTGCTACTTCAGAAAATGCAGGCCGCCCTGCCCATCGCGGAACTGTACCTGGACAGCATCGCGAGCGACGCGATTGCGGAGGCGACGCGTGTCGCGCGGGCGCCTGAAGGACTGATCAAGCTGGTGCAGAACACGCGGCAATTGTCCGCGTAGCGGCTTCCCGAACGGCAGGCCGACCCGCCGTCCGTCGCGGACTGGCTTCCCTCGTGCGCGGGAAGCAGGCACGCAGCTACCCTGATCACGCTCCTCAGGTCGTCATCTGCATCTCGACACCGGAAGGCTGCAGTTCAGTCAACCTCAGGTGCGGCGCCGATTGCGCGCGCGGATCCCGCCTGCGCGTGGTGGTGGCAAGCGCCAGCCACTTGCGTCCCACATCTGCCAGCCAGCGCGCGTGCCACGCCGGATCCTCGGCCAGTGATCCCCACCATGCCGAATGCCAGCGCCCCACATCATCCAGAAGTGTGGAGTTGCTGGACCTGCCACTCATGAGGCCGCGGGCAGTACGCTCCCAGTCGGCAAGCAGCAGCGCCGACGACTTCATCCACATCCGGCCCACGATATCAACCGGGCGCACATCCAGCCCGCCAAACGCCGCACCGCTCAATCGCGCGAACGTCCTGTCACGCATGGCCATCTCGCATCCCCGGGATACCACTGCCAGCCAGTACGGACCGAAATGCGGGTTGCGCATGACGCAGGCCACGAAATCGAGGTAGCGCATGGCTGGATCGAAGTAACGCTGGAACCCACGCTGGTAATCGGCAAGGGACGCGGCATCAGTGATGCCGCGCTCGAGCGCCCCGATGATTGCCGACGCACCCAGCAGCGCCGACTCCGCGGCCGGTGTTATCCCCTCGCCTGTCATGGGATCCACGAAGCAACCGGCATCGCCAATGAGAATGCCGCCGTCAAACCGATTGGGGCCGTGGCCACCATACGTCTTCACGATGCCGCCAATAGGGCGTGACGCCAGCCGCATGCTGTGGCAGCCAGGGTGCTGCCGCCGCAGCTTGTCCAGGAAGGCCGCCAGCAGTTGCGGAACGCTCGTCCTGTTGCGGTCGCGTGCCTCGGCCAGCAGCCCCACGCCCACATTCGCGCGTCCGTTGGACATGGGGAACATCCAGCCGTAGCCCGGGAAGAGGTCGCTATCGAACACGAACGCCGCTTCCCCATCGGTCACCTCGATGCCTTCCACATACGAGCGCTGCGAGACAGCCATGTAGCGCGGATCATCCACCAGCAGGTCGAACGAGCGGGCAACCGTGGAATGCGTCCCATCCGCTCCCACCACTGTCAGCGCTTTCACCGCTGCGGTGCTCGACCCGTGGCGATAGTGCACCACCATCTCCCCGTCCACACGTTCGACACCCGTAACCTGGCATTCTTCCCGCAACTCGGCGCCGGCAGCAACGGCGGTCGCGAGGATGCGCTGGTCGAGCACTTCGCGCGGTATGATGTAGCCGTGCTGCGGCAGGTCGGAGTCGTTGGCGTAGAACGGAATACGGTCGCGGTAGGCTGTCGTGCCGTTCAGCAGCAGGTTCACATGGGTGATGGCCAGCGGGCTCGATGCTTCGAGTGCGCCCAGGCAGCCCATGGACTGGAAGATGTGGAGTCCGCGTGGTTCAACGAAGTCGCCACACACCTTCTCGCGCGGAAACCGGGCGCGGTCCAGCACCAGCACACGCACCCCTCTCCGCGCGAGCGCCCATGCCATCACGGCACCGGCCGGGCCGCCGCCGACAACGACAGTGTCGAAAGGGCGCTCAGCCTTCCGGCGGCGCGCCACCCTACTCACGCTCCAGTTCAAACCGGCACGTCACCCACGGCATGCCCGCGGCGTGCACTGACAGCGACGCGAGTGTCAGTCGGTAGAGGTCACCGTCAATCGCGAAGCGAACCGGTATGCCGCGCTGCACCTCGCCGTGCCACTGATCGGCAATGCAGGGCGACGGCGTCGGCAGCAGGAGCACGTCGCCGTCACGGCGCAGCGGCATGGGAAGCTGTGAAGTGGACGCCACTTCCACCGACACGAAGTCGCGCGAACGCGGTGTGCGTACCGCAACGACCAGATCACCCAGCACCGCAAATGGTTCGCTCTCCGGCGAGTCGTGCACGGTGGCAGACCAATGAGCGGTCGTCATAGTTGCACCTCCAGACTGGTGGTGTCCTACAGTGTAGGGGCCCCGCGAGATGCGCAAGCGACCACGATGCACCGGCCTCAACCATGGTGATTCCCCTCACCTGTCCCCTTTCGCATTCTCCCCTCGTGCCGTAGTATGTGAACGCGATCCTGCCCCGAAGGTGCCTTCAGTTCACCCGTTCAACGCAGGTGGGTGCATGGCGACCAATGTGCATGTCAAGAGCATGCCTCGTGTGCACGTCGACGAGTTGCCGCCGGTCGATGTCAGCGTGCTCGAGCTCCCCTCGGTCGATGTCAACGTGAATGCGCTGCCCGACCTGCGCATCACCACGATCGGTGCGGTCGGGCCTGTCACGCTTGCCGGCATCCCGAGCAATTACTCGGTCGGAATCACCAACCTGCCGGACGTGAATGTGCGCATCCGGGAAATTCCCTCCCTGCGCGTTCACGTTCCGGCGAATTTCCGCCTGGGCTTCTCGATACTCGGCGTGGAGCTGGCAGCACTCAATCTCTGCGGTGAGGCGCAGGTAATCACCGAGCCGTACGCACCCAATCCGTGCGAGCGGTGCGGTCCAGGACGTGCCCAGACACAACGGCCGGATCAGAGCGCCGCGGTAGGCGCCGTGCTGCGGTTGGGCAACAGATGAAGGCGGCGACCGGCGCACGGGGGAACGATGTGAACGCTGAGCGTGGCGTTCACGACGGCGGCGTCATCAGATTTGCCGGAACGCCCCGTAACCTGCGTGCACAACTCCCGGTCGGTGTCCAACGGGCGTCGACTGTACCCGTGGCACTCACGATCGATGGGAACGTGCGGATTCACAGCGCTGTGTGGCGTGCGCGCTCTTCGTCAACCAGTGAGCTGGTGCTGCGCCTGCCTGCGGCAACGGGGGCCGGCGAGTACAAGGGCGAGGCCACGATTGATGGCCGGCAGCAGGCTGTGGTCGTGGGCATTGGCGCACAACCCGGTCTCACCTCGTTCCCCGACAGGACGGTGCTCTCGACGACCGCCGGAGCCCGGGAGACCTTCACGCTCACGGTGGTGAATACCGGGAACGTGAGTGTGATGTTGCCGGCCGATGCGACGATCGACCTGAATGACGATGACGCCCAGGATCACGCGCTGGGGCGCTCGCTACGTGCAGAACTGCTGGCGAACGAGCGGCGTGTCGATCGGTTCTTCGAGGAGTTGCGGATGGCGCACGGGGGCGCAGCACACATTGCCGTGACCCGAGGAAGTGGTGAGCTGCTTCCCGGAGAGACGCGGAACCTGCTGTGTGTACTCGACGTGCCGAAGACACTCGGGCCGGGGCGCCAGTACGGTGGTGCGTGGGAGCTCGGCGTGATGTCGCACGAGATTGTGCTGAACGCGAGAGGAAGCGATCAGAGCACCACACCCGGTCAGGTCAGTCACGAGGTGCGATGAACACTCATGAATACTCAGACGAGTCGCCGCCTAACGTCCCTCTCGAACACCGGAGCCGAGCAACTGCCCACGTTGGCGCTTGGCAATGGCATCGCGAAGCTGTTGCAGCTTCCCGTACAGCTCGCCTCCGCGGTGCTGGATGGTGTGCAACAACGCTCGAGTGGCGGATGTGCCATACCCGCGCCGTGCTGGGAGCCCAGGCATGCCGGTGACTGCGCCCTGCGGCTCAGGCCCGGACAGAAGGCAGTCATCAGCGTCCACGTCACGAATTGCGGGTGGAGTCGGCAGATCGTGACCGTAACTGGCCTGGGGAGGCTGGCGGGGTGGCTGAGCCTGTCGCCGACCGCCCTGCTGCTTGACCCACAGGAACGCGCGACATTTGCCGTCCTCCTCAAGGTGCCGGACGACATCCCCATTGGCCAGCGCTTGTCGGGCCCGTTGTTGCTTCGTGGATGTCGCGATCACTTCGTGCGCCTCGATGTGACGACGAGCGATTGTGGCGGTGAGGCCGCCTGTGACGTTGCCATCGATGACTGCGCCGATAACGTGCATCACTGGTACGATCACTTCTATTGCCCGCGTCCGTGCGCCACTCAGCGCATGCCAGACCCTGTGCAGCAACCGGGGCCGGCGGGTGTGCCGGACAGGGCCGCACCCGATCCCGTGACCAGCGCGTCACCACGTGGTGCGAGGTGAGCCATGGCTGATGGCGTGGATGTGGCCGGGATGATGAAGCGCGCCGTGCAGGCAAACGCCAGGTTCTACAAGGGCTGGATGGACCTGACGTTGGAGTATGTGCGTGGCATCTCGTCCATCCTCGACGGTGAGGCGAGCGCACCGCAGTCGGGTGCGGAAATGGATACCAGTGCCGGTGCATTGGTGATGGAGGGCGAGGCGGGCAGCAGCGTTACCGGATCGTTCATGGTGACGAACGATCTTGGCCGGACCGTCTCCTGCGAGTTTGTCTCGTCGGTGTTCAACGATCCCGAAGGAGCGCGTGTGGCGCTCAAGCCCGTGTTCACGCCAGCCAGCCTGTCACTGGAGCCGGGTGAACAGCGTGTGGTGCAGGCAACCGTCGAGATAGGTGAGGAGCTTGCCGCCGGTGTGGGCTACGCGGCCGAGTTCGCCATCAAGGGAATGGACGGTTTTGCCGTGCCGGTGGTGGTACGACGGCTGCACGTCGTGAGTCGCGCAGCAGGAGATGCTGGGGCGACGCAGGCGGAAGGGGCCGATGGCGCGAGTGGTGGGAAGCAAAAGGTGAAGGCGCCAGCCACCAGGTCTTCGAAGGCTGCGGGCAAGCGTGCGCCGAAGCGGTCGCGAAAGAAATCCGACGGTGAATGAGAGTACGGAGTTCGCAACGTCGACGCCAATGGCGCCCTGGCCAAAGGCTCCTTCGCCGCCGGACGTGGCTGCAAGGTCTCGGAGCTGAGTCACCAGCCCACGTCCTCGTGCCGTGCAGGCGGTGACGCCGGCAACGGCGGCGACTTCGTGAAAGCCAGTGAAGGAGCTGCCTGACCAGCAACTCCGAAGGCCTGTTCGCCCCCTGCACAATCGGCAGGTTACCCAGGCGGACCTCCGCTCACCCGCACGGCCGGGAACGTGTACGGCCACCTGATCATGCGGAGTGATAGATTGCGCCTGTCCGCGTGCTCCCCCCCTGGATCGCCGCCGGGCAAAGGCTCTGAACGCGGGTGCAGCAGTGGAGAACGAAAGACGGATCGGCCGACGTGAGTTTCTGGAGAGGAGCGCCGCAGCGGGGGTGATCCTCGCGGTCGGGAGCAGTCCTCTCCTCGCCGCCGGCATGTCGAGCTCGGCCGGCCCGCAGCGTTCGGGTGGCGCGCTGAACGGGATGCTCTACCAGCCGCCCCGGGTCTCGCCGGACGGTCTGCTGCTGAGAGCTCGACAGGCGACGGCGGAGATCGCACCGGGCGTGCACTCGCCGATCATGACGTGGGGGGACGGGCCGGTGGGACCGACGATCGAGGCGCGGACCGGTCAGCGGGTGACGATCCGGCTGGAGAACGATCTGGGGGAGCCGACGATCGCGCACTGGCACGGGCTGCGTCCACCCGAGGCGATGGATGGACATCCGCGGTTCGCGGTGGATTCGGGAAGGAGCTACGACTACGACTTCGAGGTGGGCGAGCGGGCCGGAACCTACTGGTACCATTCGCACGCACACATGCGTACCGCACCGCAGGTCTACTACGGCCTCGCCGGTCTGTTCATCGTGCGTGACGACGTGGAAGGTGGCCTCGGGCTGCCCTCGGGCGAACGTGAACTGTCGCTGGTGCTGCAGGACAAGCTCCAGGATGCTTCGGGTGGGCTCGCTTACGGCGTGCGGGGTCACCAGATGATGGAGGGTTTCCTGGGAGACACAGCCTTCGTGAACGGCGTCCGCTACCCCCGGGTAGAGGTGGATTCGGCCCTCTACCGGATTCGGGTGCTCGCCGCGTCGAACGCGCGCATCTACCGGCTTGCCCTGTCGAACGGAGCGCCTCTGGTGCTGATCGGTTCCGACGGCGGTCTTCTGGAGCAGCCCGTGGAGCTTCCGTATGTGGACCTTGGTACGGGCGAGCGGGCGGACTTGCTGGTGGACTTCTCAGCAGTACCGGCCGGCACGACAGTCCGTCTGAAGTCGCTGGCATTCGCCAGCCCCGCCCGGGGAATGGGGATGATGGGCAGGGGGATGGGGATGATCGGCCAGCAGGGGCTGCCGCAGGGTGCCGAACTCGACATTCTCGAGTTCGTCGTGACCCGGAAGGTCCGGGAAGAGGTGCGCGTCCCGCGAGGGCTCGCTCCGATCGAGCGGCTGCGCCGTTCCGGCGCCGATCGCGAGCGCGTCTTTCGCTTCGACAGCATGATGATGAACCACACGATAAACAATCGGGCGTTCGAGATGTCGCGGGTGGACGAGCGCGTGCCGTTCGGGTCCACCGAAATCTGGCGTTTCGTGAACGAGTCCCCTTTTCCCCATCCGGTACACATGCACGCTGCTCACTTCCAGGTCCTGAGCCGCACGGGCGGCCGGGGCCGCGTGCTGCCATGGGAGCAGGGTTGGAAGGACACCGTCCTCGTGTATCCCGGTGAGCAGGTCGAGGTCATCAGCAAGTTCAACGCGTACCGGGGAATCTTCCTGCTCCACTGCCACAACCTGGAGCACGAAGACATGGGGATGATGATGAACTTCGCGATCGAGTGAGGCGCCGGCGTATGTGGCACGACGCGATCAACGATGATGGGACGTCCCCAGCGCCATACCCTCAAGCCATCGCCTGACGCAGATCAGCCGCGATGACCCCGGCGCCTTCCAGACCGATCGAGAGCCGGATGAGGCCGTCAGGGATGCCCGCATCACGGCGCTGTTGCAGCGTCATGTTGAAGTGAGATGAGTTGAACGGCACGCTGGCCAGCGTTTCGACGCCACCCAGACTCGTCGCTTCGAGTGCCACCTTGAGACGGCGCAGCACATGCAACGACCGTTCGTCGCCGCCCTCCAGGACAAGGCTCAGCATGGCACCCCGAGGACCGGGCATGACAGCGTCCATCAGCGCACCAGCGTCGGGATGATCGGGCCGTGCTGGATGCCGGACATGCACCACGCCGGGTTCCCCAACCATCGCCTCGGCGATCGCCGCGGCCGAGCGACACGACTCGGCGAGTCGGACGGTGAAGGTCCGCATACCGCGCCACGCCAGGAATGCAGCATGGGCGTCCAGGCATCCACCGAAGGTGATCAACCGGTGTCACCGTATACCTGACGCGACGCGAGCAGGGTGTCGCCGCTCCGCAGGAGGGCAAGCAGGGTGGTGGAAATGGCAGCCATCCCGCTCGAGGTCATCAGTGATCCCTCGGCCTGATGCAACCGGGCGACTTCCGCGGCGGCCGCATGGACGGTGGGATTGTTGAAACGTGAATACCAGGTCTCGTGCAGCCCCCCGGCGCCCTGGATGTCGGCGTAGGAGGTGTCATCGAGCTCGAACGTGGTGCTCAGGTATATCGGGGGCACCGCGGGCGGGGTGCGGGAGACGAACTCGCGTCCCGGGCGGTGCGGATCTGGCTTGCTCATCTGTTGTTCCTTGTCTGGACACTGAAGAACGCCTGGAACACGAGCTGGCACCAACGGGTGTCCAGCGTGCGTGTCGGCGACGTACGACGGGCCATCACGGAGTCTCGACCTGGTGCCCGAGTCCTCGTAGAGTACGCGATAGCTTCCCTGAAAGACACTTCGAGTGGTAGCTT
>CALCHX010000121.1 GCA_937906875.1 uncultured Gemmatimonadota bacterium
GTCGTGGGTCGTGGGTCGTGGGTCGTGGGTCGTGGGTCGTGGGTCGTGGGTCGTGCTCGTCGACGCGTCGAACTAGGGTGAGGGCATGACTGTCGCCGGCGATGCCAGCATCCTGTCCGTGAACGGTGCGGTTCCCATCGTCGACGACGGCGCGTTCGTGGCGGCGGGGGCACGCGTGATCGGTGAAGTGCGCCTGGCCGAGGGGGCGAGCGTGTGGTACAACGCGGTGCTGCGCGCCGACGGCGACTCGATCACGATCGGCGCCGGCAGCAACCTGCAGGACAACGTGTCGGTGCACGTGGACAAGGGGTCACCGGTCGTCGTGGGCCGGGACGTCTCGGTCGGGCACAATGCCGTCGTGCATGGCTGCACGATCGGCGACGGTTCTCTGATCGGCATGGGCGCGGTCATCCTCAACGGTGCACGGATCGGCGCATCATGCCTCGTGGCCGGTGGTGCGGTGGTGCTTGAGAACGCCGACATCCCCGCCGGGTCGTTGGTGGCCGGCGTTCCGGCGAAGGTGCGTCGGGCCCTCAGCGACGAGGAGAAGGGGCGCCTCGTCGACAATGCGCGCAGCTACCGCGAGCACTCCGCGGCGCACCGGCAGGCCCAGCGCGCCTGACCCCGCGCCTGTTGCGCCAAATTCACATGAATTGGCCGAGTGCACATCAATTTTCCAGAAGTTTGGTGTGCATTGGGCGGTTTGATGTGCAGTGGATGCGGCGGGTGCGCTGAAGGGCCGTGTGGCGCCGGCTTAGGCGCGGTGGATGCGGCGGGCGAGGCGAGGCCCGTCGGACGCAGGCTCGGCGGGCTGGATGCGGCGGGTGAGGCGAGGCCCGTCCGACGCAGGCTCGGCGGGCTGGATGCGGCGGGTGCAGGCCTCTCCCGGATAGCGACGGCGCACCGGCACCTGTGATCATCGGAGTGTGGGGATCGAGACGACGTCCGGCATCATCGCGTTCGCGTGGCTGGCACTGGCGATGACGTTGGCTCCCGGCTCGGACACCGTGCTCGTGATCCGGTCGAGCCTGAGGGACGGGACGCGTGCGGGCGTCGCCGCCGCTGCCGGAATCGTCCTCGGCGTGATCGTATGGGGCGGTCTCGCCGGGCTGGGCGTCGCCTTGCTGCTGGTGCGATTGCCCGTGGTGTACCGGGTCGTGGCCATCGGCGGCGGCGTCTATCTCGCGTACCTTTCGGTCATGACGTTCGTGTCTGCTCGACGCCTGTGGCGAAGCGACCCCGCCGTGCCGGACGACTCCGGCGAAGCGACGCCGCGCAGATCCCTGCCGCAGACGTTCATCGCGGGATTGCTGACGAATCTGCTCAATCCGAAGATCGGCGTGTTCTACCTGTCGATCATGCCGGGCCTGTTCATCGGGCAGGGCTTGACGCTGTGGCTGGGCCTCGAGCTGGGTGGCATCCATGCGGCTCTGGGGATCGTCTGGCTGTCGATCGTCTCGGTGCTGGCCACGTGGGCGCGCAGACACCTGCTGCGCGCGAAGCCCCGAGCCGTTCTCGACGGGATCTGCGGTGCGCTTCTTCTCGCATTCGGCGTGCTCGTGATCGTCGAGGTCGTCATGCAAACGCGTTGACGGGCGGTGTGGAGGGGATGACGGGAATCGAACCCGCGTAATCAGTTTGGAAGACTGTCGAGAGCGACTTTCCGGGACGAACCACGGATGACCACCGCTGACCGCTGAGCCCCATTCTCGCCCGGAATCACGCCGAAGTCTGGGGTCTAGCGGCCGACCCTGGTCACCGCTGGTCATGCGTGGCGCGACGGGATATCACCAACATCCGGGCGGATAGAAAATGCATGCCGAGTATGCAAGATCGGGGTGTGTACTATCGTGCCCGCCACGCCGTCGCCATGCTTGCTGCCGACAAGGTGGACGTTGGCGATTCGTGGAAGTTGACTGAGCACTTTCAAGATGGCTGTACGAGCGGCTGAAGTCGCTCCTCGCGTCAACGTGAGATTCGACGTCGAGTCCCGTCGCCAGCTCAGAACAAGTCGCGAATGTCGACGCCGAAGGCGTGGGCGATCTTGTGGATGTTGTCAATCCCGACGTTGCGAGTGCCACGTTCGATGCCGCTGACGTAGGTGCGATCGAGTTGTGCCGTGTGAACGAGATGTTCCTGCGACCAGCCGCGTTCGGCGCGTAGCTTCCGGAGTCGATCGCCGAAGGCGCGGCGATGCTCAGGAATGGTCATACCTCCACCGTCGGCGTGGGTGGACTATCAGTCCACGGACTATGAGTCACACTGGGCAGGTGTTTCTCGACAGTCCTCGCGGGTTCAGCAATCCGGCCCGAATTGCCGAACGTGTAGACATGCTCGAGACCGAACTGCGGGTTCACCCTCTGCGCGAGTGGGCGGAGGATCTCGCCTCGCGGCGGTCCGCGGTCGTTCCGTGGCCAGACCCGGCGGAGGCGGGCGTTGATGCTCGCGTGCTCGTCGTGTTCGAGGCCCCGGGGCCGATGACGAACGCCTCCAATGTCCGTCCGGGCTCCGGATTCGTGTCTGTCGATAACGACGACCTCACCGCCGAGAATTGTTGGCGAGCACGGGTGGAGTCCGGCCTCGAGGACGGCGTCCTGTGCTGGAACATGGTCCCTTGGTATCTCGGGACAGCAGCACGGAAGCCTACCGCGAGCGAGATCACCGATGGGGCGGCGGAGCTGCTGAGCCTCATGTGGCTGCTTCCTAGGCTGGACACCGTGGTCCTGTGCGGTCGCTACGCCCAAACCGGCTGGAACAAGCACCTTCAGTCGTCACTGCGTCGGCCGGCGGTCCGAGTCATCGAGACTTGGCATCCGTCACCGCTCGCGATGAACCAGCCCGGCAAACGAGCGGAGTTTGTCGAGGCCCTGCGGACTGCCGCGGCAACGCGCGACGCCTGAGCCCACCCCTGCCCACGTAGAACGCTCACCCCTGTCCGGTGCACCGGAGGGTGGGCGTTCTGCCACATATGCCCATGCCTGTGAGCGTGGCGGGCAGTTACGGACGGAAGCCAGGCGCGAGCTGTACCGACTCGGGTCGGGGTTGACGAACGGGTCGTAGACGGCGCGTTCGTTCTCGCCCGGTCGCCCGGGCTGGAGGCCTTCGGTGCGCAGCAGGCGGGCGCGCTCCCCGGGGCTCAGAGCGCGGGGCGTTCCGTCTGGCGTCCGGTAGTTGCCGCCGTCGCTGCCGCCGTACTGGCTCGGGCTGTCATATCCGGGACGAGTGCTCATGGTGATCTCCCATCGGTTGTTGTCCTCAAGCCTCCCGCGGGCAATGTGTGTGACTCCGTGTGGAGTTCAATCGACCTCGTTAGCAGACCCGACAACCCGACAACCCGAGGAGACGAGAGCGATGGTCCGACCGACAATGCTCGCCGAAGACGATGTGCTCGTGAAGTCGTACGTGCCCGCTGGCGTCAAAGTGGCGCTGGATGCAGCGGTCACGATGACCGGGGCGTCCCGTGCGACGGTGCTCCGCCAGGTGATCGTCGCGGGGCTGCGACCGTACGCACTCGTCAGCCCTGATGTCGCCGCTGCACTACCCACCACCACCCAACCCACGAAAGGAACGAACCGATGAGTATGCCCGGAACCGAACTGCCCGCCTACCCCAAGGCAGGCGGCGCGACGAGCACCCGTCTGAAGAACGCGCGCAACCAGTACAAGGCGACATCGAGGAGTGGATCGCCGAGATGATCAACGACGGCCTCGCACCCAACACGATCCACAACTACTTCACGCAACTCAACAAGACTCTGCGCTATGGGCTGCGGCACCGGCTGATCTGGCACAACCCTGCCCAGGGCGTCGAACTCCCGAAGAACGAGCGCTCGGAAGGGTTCGAGCCGGTGTTCCTGGACATGCGGCAGTTGAACGCGCTGCTGCTCCACCTGGAGGACGACAAGCCGTTCGACACCCTGGTGCAATTCGCCGCTCTCACCGGACTGCGCGCCGCGGAGATCGCCGGTCTGCGCATCCGCGATGTGGACCTGACCGATGGGCACATCGAGGTCCGGCAGACCTACAAGAAGATCGACGGCGTGTGGACGTTCGGGACACCTAAGTCCGCACGGTCCGTGCGGGACGTGCCGGTGCTGCACAAAGGTCTGCTGCTGGCACTGAAGACGCACAAGCTGGCGCACCCGTACTCGGGCAATCCTGACGCGCTGTTCTGGCCGGGACGGCACCCCAAGACGCACGTCTTGGACTACGACCGCCCGGCGAACACGACTAGCATTCTCCGACACACCATCCGTCCCGCGGCCACGGCGGCGCAGCTGCCGGCGACCATCCGGTTCCATGATCTGCGGCACACCTACGCGAGCATGATGCTCGCCGCAGGCTTCAAGCCGTTCCAGGTGAGCCGATGGATGGGGCACGCGTCTGTCAACACGACGGACACCGTCTACGGCCACCTGTACCCGGTGGACTACACCGAGCAGACAGCCCAGTTCGAGCGCTTCGCTGCGCTCACAGCGAACTAGGCAGGAAGTCATTGACTCAACTATTTCAACTCTGTATCCTGGAATTCCAGTCGAAACGGACATCGAGGACAAGGAGTTGAGGATGAGCAGCGAAGACGCGGCACCCGAGGCTGAAGCCGGGCGCGGGGAGCGAGCAGCGGGACGAGTCCCTAAGCGAACACGAGGGACAAGCTTCCCCTCATTGGCTTTGGGTGACGCTGTGACGATGATCAAGAAGATCGCCATCTATGGGAACACTCACACGGATGCCGCCGTGGCGTCGTTCCTCGGACACTCGACGTCGAACAGCGGCCCGTATCGCAGCAAGATCGCTGCGCTGAAGGACTTCGGATTCCTCAGTGGTAGGGGCGACGAGTTGACCGTCACGCCTCTCGCTCTGGAGATCACCCACCCCGGACTTGATGCTGACGTCAACGCGTCGCTGCGCGCTGCCTTCCTCAAATGCAGTCTCTTCCTGACCGTCTACACGACGCTGCCAAAGGACACTCCGCTGGACATCGCGGCACTCGCCAACTCGGCCATGCATAATCACGGGGTCGCTTCGCAGTCAAAGGACACGTTCGCTTCCGTGTTCGTTAAGAGCGGGATCACCGCAGGGCTGCTGGAAGAAGTTGACGCAGAGCACGTGAGACTTCTCGACGACACGACGGACGAAGCGCCCAAGGATCTCAGGGAGCCAGAGTTCACCTCGCCGAACCCGGCACCCTCTGTGACGCCTGCTCGACCTTCGGCGACCGCGGTGCCTGCGGCACCGCTCATGACGAACGCTGTCGTCAACCATGTTTGGCCGATCGCTGGTGGTGTGATCCGATTCGTCATCGAGAGCTCGACGCCACTGCCGGCCAACGCCTACGGGGTTATCGGTGCTGTGATCGGCGAGGGGGATAAGCTCGCGGAAATGCTGGGCAATGCGGAGGTGTCCGTTGCCCTCGAAGGAGATTCCGAGTAAAGGTTGGGCGTCCTACGACGCTGCCCTGAAGGCAATTGGTGAGCGGCGGGGCGACGAACATGCGGACGACAGGGCATTTCTTGCTTCTATCGGCTTCGTGGAGCCCTCCGGGCCGCCGGAACTAACAGGCAAGGGGCAGGAGTACTTCCAGGTCCGCTTTATTCGCGAAGACCTTCCGGAGGCGAACCGTCGACTCCAACGAGCCGTTCTCTCGCTTGCGCCCGTAGCTGCAGTCGCCCAATTGCTCGACGGCGTCTCTGGTGCGACACGGGCCACGGTCGAGACGGTACTGCGCAGCCAAGGTTTTGGAGATGGGCTTCGCGACCGCAATCTGGGATTTCTCCTGGCTCTAATGGATCGAACCCGGATCGTGAAGTACTCCAAATCTGATGGGTCAGTGCGCGTCCTGGTGCATCCAGCGCGGGAAGATGCAGTGCCCGCAAGCGTGTTCATTAGCCCACGAACGCCCTACGGCAACCGTGTCTGGCTCAGAAGGGTTCTCGCCGAGGGAACGGGAAACATAGCCTGGCTTGACAAGCACTTCACCTCCGCAGCGTTCGAACCGCTTTGGGAGGCCATTGACGGAAACA
>CALCHX010000122.1 GCA_937906875.1 uncultured Gemmatimonadota bacterium
CCGCCGCGCCCGTGATCGCCGCTGCGCCGCAGGCGATCAGGACCCCGGACTTGCCGCGGGTAGCCAGATGCGGGTTGGCCGAGTGCGACCCGAAGGCCCACACCACCGCGGCCACGATCAGCGCCAACACCGAGAGGATCAGGCCCACGGTCATCACCGCGCCGACGATCGTGCGCAGCGCGGCGATACCGGGCAGGCCGTTGTCGTTGGGGTTGATGTTGATATCGGCCAGCACCCCCGAGGCGGCGCGGCCCACCACGCCGGTCAATCCGGTCATTGCTGGGGTAAGGACAGAGATCATCGGCGCTGCTCCTCGCAGAGTGGACGGACCCACACGCCTCTGCCGCCAATGAGCGGGAGGTGATGGCGGGATTCGTCCGGCAGGTGCACCGGCAATGCCCGGGCCGCGCCGCCGGGCCTGGTCGGTTCAGAGCAGGGCTAGAGGGTCGGGCCGACGCCGAGCAGGAAGTTCAGCCAGGCGATCGCCGCGCCGTCCAGGGCGGCGACACCGACCGCAACCAGCAAACCGGTGCGTGCCTTGGTGGCCGCGGCGTAGCTGCCGTGCGAGGATGCCACCGCCCAGGCCGCGGCACAGACGACGATCATCAGCACGGCGACGATCAGCACGATCGTCATGAGCGCGCCGATCACGGTCTTAAGCCGCCCGGCACCGCCGACACCGTTGATGTTCGGGTACACGTCCGCAGCGACAACAGCAGACGCCAACAGGGGAAACACGGTCGAGGTGGTCACGCCGATCAGGTGCGCTGAACCTGTCAGGATGGCCGTGTCAGCCGGGGCGTCGGACGGTGGTGATCTCGCCGCTGAACTCGGACAGGGCGCCGTAGCGGACGTTCTCGCCGGTCTGGGGCGCGTGCACGATCTTGTCGCCGCCGAGGTAGATCACCACGTGGTGGGGTTCGCTGTCGCCGGGGTAGGTGTAGAAGATCAGGTCGCCAGGTTGCTTGTCGGCCCAGGCGACGGGAGTGCCGTCGTGGATTTGGTCGCCGGTGTAGTGAGGCAGACGCAGCTTCCCGCCCGACGCTTGATATGCCGCATAGAGCACCAGGCCCGAGCAATCGAAACCGGGTCCGCGGCCGTCGCTCCCGATGCCGGAGGGGCCGGTGTAAGTGCCGCCTCCCCACACGTAGGGCAGGCCGATCTCTTTCTCGGCCGCGGCGATCAGCGCGCCCGGGAACCCGGGCGGCAGGTTCCCCGGCGGGTTGCTGCCGGCGTCGCCGGTGACGCATTGCCCGCTGCCTCCGGCGAGAGTGACACCGGTGAGCGTGCTGGCGATCTTCTGCGCGACGGGCTGGTAATTGGCGTAGCGGTCGGGGTAGGCCGAGACCTCGACGGCCTGGGCTGCCGCACCGAGGGAAAGGTGTTGCCAGTTGGGCATGTCCAGCAGCCCGGCCGGGCTGCCGTGGTTCGGACCGTCCGGGCCGCCGTAGAAGGCGCGGGCCGACCAGATCGGGTCCATCAGGTTCGCCACGCTGCCCCAGCCGGCCTGGGGCCGCATCTGAAACAGGCCGAGGCTGTCGTGGTCGGAGCCGTTCCCTTCGTGCGGATAGTTCGCGGAGTCCGGGTAGGCGCTGGTGTTCGCGAGCACGCGGAGGCTGGACTCGGTGAGCGCGGCCATCAGAGCGATGACTTGGCCGTCGGCGTCGATGTTCTCGGCGCTGCCGGTCGCCAGGATCGCCGCGGCACGTTCGAGTTGGGTGTGGTTCAGCGTGATCGTCTGCCCACCTGCGGTGGTCGCGGTCAGGCTTTGCGGGATCGTGCCCGACACTGACAGCGATGGCTCGGACAGACCACTTCCAGCGTCACTGCTCCCACTGCTGCCGCTGCCGTTGCCGGTGTCACTGGTCGTGCAGGTGGCGGCCTGCGCGATGGCCGGGTCGAGCAACGGGCCGAGCGCGAGCAGACCCACACCTGGGAGCAGGAACACCAGGGCCGCCACGACTATTAGGGCTTTGCGCCACATCGCTTACTCGCCCGCCTACTTGAGCGGGTCGTTGAGTTCGGACAGACGCAGCGCGTGACAACGGGAGAAGGCCGGGGTGCACGCCTCGAAGATCGTGAACGACACCGGCTCACTCGTGCTGGCCTTGTCGCCGTACCAGATGCCGGTGCGGTGCCGGGTTCCGGTGATCGTGACCGCGGTCGTGCCGGGCCGGAGCTGTCCGTGCGCCTCGGCCAGCGCCTCCGGCCACAGTGACGGCACTTTCGCGCTGCTGATCGTCAGGTGCTGGGCCACGTCCATCGTGGCGAGCTGGGTCCACTGGTCGGTGGTGGGTTCGTAGCTGGTCACGTCCCCGATCAGCCCGGAGGTTTCCTCCCCGGACGGGTCCGCGTCCGCGAGCACCGGGGCCTCGTAGTCGGCGGGCGTGTACCCGGAGGTGGTGTCCCAGTCGAGCAGGACCGACGCGACCGCCTTCGCGTACATGATCGGGTCGTCGGTCTGCGGCAGGGTCGCCGGACCCGCCGTCCCAGTCGGACTCGACGGACCGGTCCGGCCGCCGCCGGCTGGTGACCCGACGTCTGCCGAGGTGGGCGGGTGGGCCGGGCCGCGGACCAGGCCGTAGACGCCGACGCCGATGGTCGCCAGCACGAGCACGCCGGCGACAATCAGGGCAACGAGCCGGCTCCGTGTCGTGGGCGCGGGAATGCGGGAAGTCTTCATGCCCGGTAGGTGCGCCGCACGGTCACCCGGAGGCGGCGCTAGAGGGCGCGCAGGTGGCCTCGCGCCGATGCAGCCACCGCGTCGGTGCCGGTACTGGTGGCTGCTGTGGTGTGGACGGTGGCGAGGTGGTCCGCGAAGGTGCTGGTGCCCTGAGCGGTGCGCAGGAACGAATCGATCTGCTCGTCGGTCAGGGTGGCGGCGAGTTCGTCGAGGTCGTAGTGCTCCCACCAGTTCTCTAGTTCGCCCCAGGTGGCGATGAACGCCCGCACCGGATACCGCGCCGCCGAGTCACCCTCGGGTGAGGGGGTGCGGTGGTGGCGGGCGCGGCGCTTGCCGGCGGCAGCGTGCTTGGCGCGGGCGAGGGCCTGCTGGGCGAGGGCGTCGAGATCGGCGTCCTGTTCCGCGTTGGCCTGCGCGGTGGCGGCCTGGATCGTGTCGCGTAGTGCCTCGTAAATCGGCCGCACTGGCGCGCCTGCCTCGATCCGCGCCAACTCCTCGGTGACGTGTTGGCGGAGCTGGTCGGGCTGGGCAGGGTCGTTGGCGAGGGCTTGCAGGTGCCCGATCCTCTCCAACGTGGTGTAGGAGGCGCGGCCGGTGACCATGCGGGCCGCCTGCGCGCGGGCCTCACCCAGCGGGGTTGACGGTCCCGCCACAGTGGCGGGACCGTCCCCGCCCGGCTGATGCTCGGTGCTGAACTGGGTGGCGGCCTTACGCCGGGCGGCGTCCTCGGCCATCACCTGCTTCAACTCCCGGTACAGGCCGGCGGCTTCGAGTTGGGTCAGCGGCTTGTGCAGCATGTTGTCATCTTGTTCGGCCATGAGCTGCCCGAGCCGGTCGGAGATGCCAGAGCGGACCCACACGCTGACGGTGCGCCACCGCAACTGTTGGATCGCAGCCAGGCGGCGTCGCCCGCACACCAGGACCCCGTCCGGGGTGATCGTCGGTGGCTGCAACAGGCCTTCCCGGTCGATGGAGGTGGCCAGCGCGTCCAGGTCGCCCAGGTCGGCGCGGTGCCGGCGTCCGACGATGATCGAGTCCACGGCCCGTTCCAGTTCGATGTACCCGGCCGGGGTACTCATGGCCGGCCCCTGCGGGTCGGGGCGGCCAGCGAAACCGCCAATACGAGGTCGTCGTCGCGCAGCAGGATCGGCAAGCTCTCGCCGATCAGCAGCCGCAGCAACACCCCGCGGCCGGCGCTGGTCGCGGCATAGGCCGGGTGCGGGTTGCCCAGCAGGGTCCGCAGCAGCACCGACCATGACCGGCCGGGAACATCGAGCAGGGCGCGGGCGTACCGGTCGCGGCGCAGCGACTCGTAGGCAGTCCGCCGGCTGCCGGACTTCGCCAGCGCGGCGCACACATGCTCGACCCCGGCGCGCGCCGTCTCGGGCGGCCACCCCAGCAGGACCAGGAACCGGACCGCGTGATCCACGGCGGTCTGCGCCGAGGTCCGCGGCTCCGGTGAGACCGACACCAGATCATCGGCCAGATCAGCAGACCCCGGGTCGTCGGTGGACTGGAGTGAAGGGTGGTAGTCGGTCAGCGGGTTGTCTCGGTCGCTGAACCGCTCCGGGTCGTGGAAGGCGGAGATGTGCGGGCGGCGGGCCTGATGCACCGAGCAGAGCAGTCCTTGGGCGCGTTCCTCGGCGATGCAGGTGATCCGTACTGCGTGGGTGATGACCGCCCACGGATCATCCGCGTTCTGGGCCGCCCGGGTGCGCATCACGTCGAACGCCGCCGCTGCGGCCTCCCACGGGTCCAAACCATGCTTGCGCGCCAGAGCGGCGTATTTCTCCGCGGCGAAAGCCATCAGCTGTGCGGCTACCGGGTCGTGCTCCCACGCGCCCGACCCCTGGCCGCGCAGCCGGCGCAGCAGCGCCCGCAGGCCCTCACCGGTGCGGTAGTCCTCCGCCCCGGCCATCGTGCGTGCCGGACCAGCGGCCCGGGCGTTGGTGGTTGGCTGGTTGTTGTTGTCGGTCATGGTGTGGGCACCTCCCGGCAGGCAGGTGCACCCGGCGCTCCCAGCGCCGTTGCACCCGATGCCCGGCCGGCCCATCGACCATCACCGCCCCTTTACCGCATCCCGACCCCGGACCGCACCGGACCCGATTGCGCCCCGCGGCGCCCGAACGCCGATGCCGGCGGCAGGCGCCGTGCCCGGCCGGTCAGCCGCCCCGCGACCTGCCGCGCACTCTCGTGTGCCGCGGTGCGGGTGCGGCGGGCCAGTTCGGTGTGCAGGTCGCGCCCGCGCCCGGCCAGCCGCGAGGAGAAGCGGGCGATCAGATCGGTCGGGCGGACCCACTCGATGCCCCAGCCCTGCGCCTTCTCCAGCGTCGCCTTCGCTTGCTGGTGGCCGATTGCGGCCTCCTTGACCGCATCCGGGGTCCGTGCCGGTTCCTCGACCTGCCGCGATGCTCGCAGCTGCCGATCGGGCTCGGCGTGCCGGTGTTCCTGCTCGATGGGGCTGATGTGCTCGGTCATGGTGTGGCTCCCTCCGTCACGGTCGCAAGCTCCGACCCGGACCGGTCTGGGTCATCTGGTTGGTGCGCGCTGGCGAACCACCGGCCCACCGTCGAGGGATGCACCCCCAGCTCGCGGGCGATCCGCTTGTTCGACCACCCCAGGCCGTGCAGCTCCTCTGCCCGCTCCCGCCGGCTCGGCAGCAGCGCCGGATCGGCCACCGGGTCGCGCCGCCCGGCTGCGGGCAGCTCGCCAGCGGGCAGGACAACGGGCTCCGTGTCGGTGACCATCAGGTCTGCCGGCTCAGGGTCAGGTCGCTTTGTGGTTGTCCGGGTGAGGACGACGGTCAGGTGCGTGATCGCCAGCAGCACGATCGGCGGCACTGCGGCCACGCATGCGGCGAGCCCGCCGGGGACGGTCGCGTCAGCGGCGACCACGGCGTGCAGCGCGTTGGCGGTCACCGAGACCAGGGCGCCGCCGATCAGCAGCGCCCACGGATACCAGGCCGCTCGGGTCCCGCCAAGCGCGACGACCGCGACCGTGGCGACCACGATGATCCCGTCCACGATCAGCGGCCATGCCCACGCCTCACCAATGTCGATGCCGGAGCGGCGGGCCAGGTCGGCCAGGGAAGTGAAGGACAGCCAGAACGCGCCGGCCGCGATGAACACCGTCCCCGCGACCGCGGTCACCACCGCCCACCGCCGGCCAGTCCCGCCCGGCATCACAATCCCCGCGCGATATCCGCAGTCCGCCACGATGTAGAGCCGCCACCGACCCGCCCGTTCGGGCCGGGTGACTGCGGCGCCAGTGCGGGGTGCACAGTCCGGTACGCGGACCGGACGGTCGCGGTGATCTCACGCTCGGCCAGCCCGGCGCGACCCGCGGCAGCCGAAAGCACATCCAACGCGTCGGAGGGCCGGATGCCGTTCTCCGCCAGTCGGCAGGCTGCCCAGAACAGGCCCCGGTTCCGTTCGCCCTCGGCCCGGTTGGCGACCCACGCCGCCAACCGGGACGCGTCCGCCTCCCGCTCCAGCCGAACCGGTGCGCGAGGTGCCGGGGTCGGGCGGGGGTCCAGGAAGTCCCGCAACTGCTCCGCGTCCAGAACGCCGGCGGGCTCTGTGTTGGCGGTTCGTACTCGGTAGCGGAGGGGTTCGCCATCGCTCGGCACGACGGAGGGAGGTGTGACGACGTAGCCACCGTCGCCGCGGAAGTCCACGCCTGCTCGCGCTGCCTGCCAACACGGTTGCCTCGCACCGGGTGTGGCCGGGTAGTAGGCGTGCATTCCGCCCGAGGGAGTGTCCACCATGACCGTCCACCCATCGGTCAGGCCGGCGTAGGTGGCCCGCTCGAATGCGGCGAACCCGCTCACCGGCCCGTGCACATCCACATCGACGACCACCAGCCCCGAGGCCGCACCGGCCGGCACGCCGATATTCGCGCCCGGCCACCGCCGCCACCACGCCGTCACCTGCTCCGGATCGGTAGTGGCGTCGCGGAAGCCATGGACGGTCGCCGGTCGCTTCCCGCCCGGGACGCATGGGAAGACCGGCACACCGGCGGCGACGAGCATCCCCGCCGACTCTGGCAGCGGCCGGCCCGACACCTCACCGATGACTCGTGCCGGGTCCATCACAGCCCCCTCGCCACTGGCACCGCCGGCGCGAGCGCCGGCCGCGGCTCAGCCGCCATCGCAGGTGCTGTCGCACGTGCCTTGTCCGGCTGCTCGGGTCGCTCGGGGTTCGGGTGGTCGCGGGTCAGGCCGGGTGGATCGCCGCCGCCCACCTGGGCCGTAGGCAGGGCGTCGAGGATCGCGACCGCCGCGGCACGGACGCGTTCGCCGGTGGCCTTGACGACCTCGACCGGTGAGGAGTCCTTGACCGTGGACGCCCACCCCGCCACGTACGGGATCGTGTAGTCGCTGGTGTCCATGCCGTGCGCGGCGGCGATCATCAACGCCACCGAGTCGGCCTCCACCTCCCCGATCCCGCGATGCCGGCGAGCCTCTTCGTTGCCGGGGCCGTGCAACCTGACATGCGCGAGCTCGTGGGCCAGGGTCTTCACCTGCGCAGCCGGGTCCATATTCGCCCGCACCGAGACCGTCCGGGATTCAAAGTCGGTCATGCCGTTGGCTCCGTGGATCGCCAGCTCGTCCGGCACCCGCACCACCGCGTACCCGGCCGACTCCACCAGCCCGGCCAGCCCGTCCCACAACCCTTCCGGCGCTTGACCTTTCAGCAGCCGCGGGGCGGGTCGCTCCGGCACCGGGTCACCGGTGGTCTGCGAGACGTCCCACACGTAGGCAGGTTTCGCGCCGACCACACGGGACCTCATGGTCTCGCCGGCCTTCGGCTTCTCGAACCGGCCCAACCGCCGCCACGAGCCGGGGTCTTGCGGTGTGGTCGTGGCGAACCTGCCCCGCACCGGGGCGAAGATCATGTATCCGGCCTGGCCCTTGGCCACCTGGCGCCCCAGCGTCTGCCACTGCTTGAACCCGGCCACATACGAGGGCACCGCGTCCGGGACGCGACCCTTGTCGTAGGCGTCGAGATGCTGCATCTCGATCAGCAGCGTGTTGTTGAACGACCTCGACCGGAACCTCGCGGCGAACTCCAACGCACGCTTCCAGTCCTCGCCCGACACCAGCGCCTCGACCTGCCCGGCCAGCCGCGCATGCAACGCATCAAGCTTCGCGTCCCGCGCCGCCCGCGCTTCCTCCCTCGTCGCCATCACCCAACCTCCTCCCGGCACGGCACACGTTGGGGCCGTGGCCTGCATGACCATGAGGTACGCCAGGAGGACCGGGGAAAGGAGACGGGCGAGGAACGAGGCGGCGGCCGTCAGGCTCCCAGCGAACCCGACGTCTCCCAATCGGGCTACCGGTCACAACACGGGTGCGGAGGTGGGGTGCAACGATCCTGCGGGAATCACCGGGACATATGCGTGGATCACCCGGACCTGTGGGCCTCCGGACCGCTTCGGCTCATCGTTCTGTACCGGCCCGGAGTTAGCCCGACGCTGCGGCGAAACTGACGAGCTGCGAAGTCAGGATCACCCCAACCCACCGAGTGAGCGATGGCCGCGATCGGCGTGTCTGTGGTACGCAGAAGACGGGCCATCCGCTCTGTACGCAGCATGGTCAGGTAGGCGATCGGCGACTTGCCGTACGCATCCACGAACACTCGGCCCAACTGCGACGGTGACAAATGGACCGTCTGTGCGAGCGCATCGACGGTCCACCGGTGCTCTGGCCTGTCGCGGAGGAGGGTCGCAATCGTGCGCGCCTCCTTGCGAAGGGGCGCGAAACGATGAAGCCGCGGAGGCGACGGTCGCGTGGTCGCTCGCTGCGTCGAAGACAACCGAACTGGCGAGGTCGCAATGTATGGCGCGATGATGTGGGCAACGGAGAACCAGAGCGCCTGTATCCGATAGAAGTGCTCGGCGAAGTCGCCACTAATACAGAGCACGACTAGTTCGTCGAGCCACGGCGCCAATATCCCTGCACGATCTTCGCCGAGGTGGAGAATCTGGGTAGGTTCGGAATACAAGGTCGCCGCGAATTCGCGCGCGGCGAGACGGTCGCACAGGAGCCCCGCATTTCTCCAGAAGACTTGATCTACCACATACTCGGTGTCTAGGTAGAGCGTGGTCACAGTGACATAACCCTCGGGCTCACTTCCGCACAAGACATTCGCGCCAAGCACAATGACATCGCCGACTCCGATTGCCTTCTGCCCGAACTCGCCAAACAAGATCGCGGAGCCCGAACGCACAACGACAACCTTCACGCAGTCGTACGCCGCTGGGCCGATTGGACGGTGGAATGTAGCGCCGCGTGCGACGACTGGCGTGAAAACACCAGGCAGGGACTGGCACGTGCCACAATGGTTCATGTCGCGTGGGATTCGCTAACTCAGCCCGATCGAGAAAGCGACCATCGAGACATACATGCCCGCACCCCGGGCGCCAACGCCGCAATCATTGCGTCGACCAGGATCATTACGAGGCCGATGATCATCACTGGGAGTTGCCCCAGGACGCGGCGGTCGGACGATTAGCCGCGCGTCGTACAGCTCCAAGGCAGGCCACTCCGGCTCTAGCTCGGGCTCGGCGCTATCGAGTATGACTGCGGACATCTCTACCGACGATGACGCATCGAGGGAGATCTGCGGGTCGAGGTCGTACGCCACGAGAAGGTCACTTGGACCGTTACCCGCGTTCTTAGCTGACGCGTCGGCCGACGCACCCTGAGTCATCCCAGGTTCGCCTGCAGGCCGGTCCGCGCCAAACAAGGTGCATCGTTCTCACCGTCGCTGTGGTAGCTGTTCGGCGTGCGCCGCGGCTGTGGGGGCACGTCAAGCCGAGTCGGTGGCGACGTCGGTTTGTCTTCGGGGCGGCCGGTCAGCGTCGACGACTTTCCGATCCCTAACATTCCGACGCCTCCTAGTCTTCAGCGAACACCTTGTCCTAAGGGCAAGGTCAAGAAGGTGGCGTCTCTCGTTAGGGGGGCACTGCGAGTTGCCCGCCACGAGCACAACTAGTCATTGCGACCGCGCAGTTTCCCTCGGAGAGACCGGAGTGCCCTCGTGGCCTGGAGCGGAAGAACTCCGTTGCCGAGCGCAGTTGTCTGCTGGTTGGCCTTGAGGCCGTGTACCGGATCAGTGACCCACCCTTCGGGGAGACCCATGATCCATTCCACGAACACGGGCGATGGGCGTCGGCCGGCGTCCTCATTCAGAAGTGCTGGCGCTGGAGCCGCCCTTCCGGTGATGTGCTCCCATCGGACGATGGCGTGGGCGTAGCGTCCCCAGCGGCGAAAATGCCCTCGATCAGGAACCACAACGTCTCTGATCCGCTGTTCTTGCTGCGTGAGCCAGTCGGCCCGTTGAGCGCCAGGTCGATTACCTGGTGGGGAAGCGCGATCGTCCCTCGTCTGGCTCGCACATGATCCAATGACTTGCTGCCGCGTGATGAGTCGGCCGCAAGTGGTGTTCGGAAGGGAGTCTTGGCGGTGGGCGAGGATGAAGATGCGAAGCCTGGGGTGGCTTTGTAGGTGAGTTCCAACAGCGTTTGCCGGTGAGTTTCGACAGCACCCGGTGGCGGCGCTGATTTGGATGTCAGTGAGCGTCTCCGGAGTGCGCCCATCGATCGCCCTGGCGTTTGGCGCGTTACACGGGCAGGAGTTCGTCGACCAGGTCTTGGACCCGGTCGCGGATCTGGTCGCGGACCTGGCGGACTACTGCCAGGGGCTGCCCTGCTGGGTCGGTCAGTGGCCAGTCTTCGTAGCGTTTGCCGGGGAAGTAGGGGCAGGTGTCGCCGCAGCCCATGGTGACAACGACGTCGACGTCTTGGACGAGTTCTACGCCGAGTAGCTGGGGTTGTGCGGTGGTGATGTCGATGTCGACCTCGGCCATGGCCTGGATGGCAACGGGGTTGATCTGGTCGGCGGGTTCGGTGCCTGCGGAGTAGATGTCGATGCGGTCACCGGCTAGGTGGCGTAGCCAGCCGGCGGCCATTTGGGAGCGTCCGGCGTTGTGGACGCAGACGAACAGCACGGCGGTGCGAGCGTCGGTCATGGTGTCTCCTGGACGGGGGCAGCGTTGGTGGCGGTGAAGCGTGACCGCAGGGCGAGGGCGACGCAGACCAGGGCGACCAGGACGGGCACCTCGATCAGGGGTCCGACGACGCCGGCCAAGGCTTGGCCGGAGGTGACGCCAAAGGTGGCGATCGCGACGGCGATGGTCAGTTCGAAGTTGTTCCCTGCAGCGGTGAACGCCAGCGTCGTGGTCCGCTCGTAGCCGAGGCGGACTGTCTTGCCGAGGGCGTACCCGCCGCCCCACATGAGCGCGAAGTAGACGAGCAGTGGTAGTGCGATGCGGGCGACGTCGAGCGGGTGGCTGGTGATCTGGTGGCCCTGCAGGGCGAAGAGGATAACGATGGTGAAGAGCAGGCCGTAGAGCGCCCATGGCCCGATGCAGGGCAGGAACTTCTGCTCGTACCAGGTTCGCCCCTTGGCCTTCTCGCCCAGGCGGCGGGTGAGGAACCCGGCCAGCAGGGGGATGCCGAGGAAGACCAGCACGGAGGCGGCGATGTGCCAGGCGGACACGTTCAGGTGTTCTTGGTGCAGGCCGAGCCAGCCGGGCAGCACGGATAGGTAGAACCAGCCGAGTGCGGCGAAGGCGATGACTTGGAAGACGGAGTTGATCGCGACGAGGACGGCTGCGGCTTCCCGGTCGCCGCAGGCTAGGTCGTTCCAGATGATCACCATGGCGATGCAGCGGGCGAGGCCGACGATGATGAGCCCTGTCCGGTAGGTCGGCAGGTCGGGCAGGAATACCCAGGCGAGAGTGAACATCAGCAGCGGCCCGATGACCCAGTTCAGCGCCAGCGAGGTGACTAGCATGCGTTTGTCGCCGGTCACGGTGTCGAGGCGGTCGTAGCGGACCTTGGCCAGGACGGGGTACATCATGATCAGGAGTCCGAGCGCGATAGGCAGCGAAACGCCTTGGACGTCAACGGCACTCAGCGCATTGTCCAAGCCCGGCACGAGCCGGCCGAGCACGAGCCCGGCCACCATCGCGACCCCGATCCAGCCCGGTAGGAACCGGTCGAGGGTCGACAGTTTGGTCAGCAGATGCGCGCCATCGGTGCCGGGCTCGGCAGTGTGCAGGTCGGTCACGGTGTCAGACGTTTCCGGCCGGTTTGACCGCGCGGATCAGCGCGGAGTGCATGCCTTCGGCGGCCTGATGGGTGAAGGTGACTTCGGCGTCGGTGAACCCGGCAGCAGCCAGGCCATCGAGGTACTCGGCCCGGGACAACGCTCCGGCGATGCAGCCGACGTACGAACCGCGCTCGGCACGGTCGGCCGGGGTGAGGTGGTCTTCGGCGACGACGTCGGAAATCCCGATCCGCCCACCAGGGGTGAGGACACGGAACATCTCGGCCAGCACGGCGGGCTTATCGGTGGATAGGTTGATCACGCAGTTGGAGATCACCACGTCCACCGCCCCGTCGCGCAGCGGCACGTCCTCGATGGTGCCCTTGAGAAACTCCACGTTGGTCGCACCGGCCTTGGCCCTGTTCGCGTTGGCCAGTTCCAGCATTTCGTCGGTCATGTCCACGCCGTACGCGTAGCCAGTCGGGCCGACCCGCCTCGCGGACAGCAGCACGTCGATCCCGCCGCCGGAGCCGAGGTCGAGCACCTTCTCGCCCTCGTGAAGTTCGGCAACCATCATCGGGTTGCCGCATCCCAGCGATGCTGCGACCGCTTCGGCCGGTAGCTCACCCTGCTCGTCCGCGGAGTACAGGGCTGCGCCGAACGCGTCGTCCACCTCACCGGTGCCGCCGCAGCACGTCGCGTTTTCCGTCGGGCCACAGCAGGATTGGGCGGCGTCGACAACTTCCAAAGCGTTGCGGTCACCGCGGATGACGGCAGTCGCTGCGGCGGCGTACCGAGCGCGGACCTGCTCACGAGTCTCGTTGCTGGTGTCGGTCATCATGCACCTCCTATTGAAGAACGTCGATACGAAACATCGTGCACTACACATCGACAGACGTCAATACGTCACCTACGATAGGGCCATGAGCACCAGGAGCGAACTGCCGATCACGCCGACCGGGATCGCCGTCGCCTGCTGCTCCCCGCTGACCGGCGGTGTCCTCGACGACGAGTCAGCGCAACAGCTCGCCGGAGTGTTCAAGGCACTGGGCGACCCGACCCGTGTGCGGTTGGTATCGCTTATCGCGGCCGCCGAAGGCGCTGAGGCCTGCATCTGTGACCTGACCGACCCCGTCGGCCTGACTCAGCCGACCGTGTCGCATCACATGCGGCTGCTCGCTGAGGCCGGGTTGGTGACCCGAGAGCAGCGCGGTAAGTGGGCCTACTACCGGCTGGTCGGCGACGCGTTCGAAGCGCTGCGCAACGCGCTGAGCATCGACGCCTGACCACAGCTCGTCGAGGGTTGCCGCCCGACAGGTTCATAGCGACCACATGCCTGAGCGGGTAATCGTAAGGTGCTCTCGAAACTCACCGACATTTCTCCCCCAGCGCCAGCGGCGGATGCTGTCGAAGCTCATCGGCAAACGCTGTCGGAACTCACCTAAAAAACCACTGGGGTGAGGAGCGCCGACAAGGGACGCCGGTAGGCCGACCGATTGTGCATCCATCCCGAGGTCGGCCAGGTCTCCGAGTACGGCGCCGGCTGCCCGTAGAGGTCGAGCTGGCCCGTCTCCCAGACCCCATTGGTCCGGTCCCACATTGCGAAAGGTTGCGCGACCAAGGTTTGTGCGGTTGGGGTTGCGCCGCTCATCGTCGTCTCCTCTCAAGGGTGCGCGGATGGCCGGTCAGGACAGCAGGCCGCGCACGTTCTCAATCACGACGAACTGGGGTTGCAACACCCCGATCGCCGTTGCCATGTGCGCCCACAGACCAGAGCGGGTACCGGGCGGAAGGCCGACCCGCTTGCCGACCGTGGACACGTCCTGGCACGGGAACCCACCGCAGAGCGCGTCGACCGGGGGCAGGTCGCGCCAGTCGATCGTAGTGATGTCGCCCAGGTTGGGAGCGTCGGGCCAGTGGTAGGCGAAGACCTGGGCAACAGGCTCGCTGTTCTCGGAGAACCAGATCGTGCGGGCGTGGAAGCTTTCCTCGGCGGTATGAAGTTTCCCTCGGCGGGGAGGTAGCCCCCGCCGTATCCGGAGAACGGCGACCCGACCTGCAAACGACGGTCGCCGTTCGCGACGCTGCCTTCGGGCATGAGGACTCCGGTGGGTCGGTGATCCTTGACCGGTGGTCTCACTTGAGCTCCTGGCCGAGTTGGTCACCTGCCAGGTGCACAAAGCTCATCTGCTCGCGGCCACAGCGTCTCCGACAGTCACCAGCGGGCATGTCCGAAGCAATCAGCGCGACCGGTTCTGCCTCATCTCGGCTGCGTGCGGATCGAGCTACCACGCCTCTTGCAGATCGAGGTTCAAAGCCGCCCTCCGGCAGGCTGTCGCTCACCTCCTCGGCGAGCGGGAGGAGGCGGTACGGGTGACGGTCTCGATGCGCGTCATGTCTGCGGGCGATGGCTACAAGTACCTGCTGCGAACGGTCGCCGCGGGTGACGGCGACCGATCACTGAGCACGCCGTTGACGAGGTACTACAACGCCGAGGGCACCCCACCCGGCCGATGGCTCGGCAGCGGCCTTCCTGGTCTCGGCGCCGGCCAGATCAGGGTGGGCGCCCAGGTTTCGGAGGCCCAGCTTCAACTTCTTGTCGGGATGGGCCGTGACCCGATCACCGGCGATCCACTCGGCCGGGCCTACCCCGAATACAAATCCGTCAGCGAGCGGATCACCGACCGCATTACCGACCTCGACCCTGATCTTGGTCCCGCCAGTCGCGGCCGGGCGGTCGCGGCGATCGAGGCCGAGGAGTCCGAGCGGGGCACGCGGCGGGCGGTGGCGGGGTTCGACTTCACCTTCTCCATCCCCAAGTCGGCCTCCGTGCTCTGGGCGGTTGCCGACGCCGGAACCCAAGCCCTGATAGCGCAGGCGCACCATGCGGCCGTTGCGGAGGTGGTTGCGTTCATGGAACGCGAGGTTGCGGCCACCCGCACCGGCGCAACCGCAGCCGATGGAGCGGTCGCCCAGGTCGACGTGATGGGGTTGATCGCGACCGCCTACGACCACTACGACTCCCGAGCGAGCGACCCGCACCTGCACACGCACGTGGTCATCAGCAACAAGGTCCAGACCGTCCTGGACGGCAAGTGGCGTTCGCTGGACGGGCGCCCGATGCACGCCGCCGTGGTCGCCTTGTCCGAGCTGCACGAGGCCGTGTTCGCCGACCATCTGACTCGCATGTTCGGCGTCGGCTGGGAGTCCCGCGATATGGGCCAGGACCGTAACCCGGCATGGGCGATCGTCGGTGTCCCGGAGGAGCTGGTGGCCGAGTTCTCCACCCGCGCCCGGCACATCGACGCCGAGACCGACCGCCTCATCGACACCTACGTCGAGAAGCACGGGCGGCGGCCGGCGCCGGCCACAATCATGAAGCTGCGCGCCCAAGCCACGCTCTCGACTCGGCCGGAGAAGGAGGTCCACTCACTGGCCGAGCTGACCGCCGACTGGCGTGATCGTGCCGGCCAAGTCCTCGGCGCGGATGCGACCGGGTGGGCGCGCACCATCACCGCCAACGAGACCCCGTTGCTGTTGCGGGCCGACGACGTGCCGCTGGACGTGATCGACGACCTCGGACAGAAGGTGGTCGAGGCGGTCGGTGAGAAACGGTCCACCTGGCGCCGCTGGAACCTGATCGCTGAGGCCGCCCGGCAGACGATGGACTACAGGTTCGCCACCGTCGAGGACCGCGAAGCCGTGATCGGGTTGATGGTGGACGCCGCCGAAGCCGTCTCCCTGCGACTGACGCCGCCCGACCTCAGCATGAGTCCGGCGGTGTTCCAGCGCCTGGACGGCACCTCGGTGTTCCGGCCGAAGCACTCCACGGTGTTCTCCTCCGAAGTCCTCCTGGCGGCTGAGGACCGGCTTCTCGAGCGCGCCCGCACCACCACCGGCCCCACCCTCTCCCTGGCCACGATCGAGAAGATCACCGGCCGGCCCGACCGGGAGGGCCGGATGCTCGGCGAGGATCAGGCCAATGCCCTGGTCAAGGTCGCGGTCTCGGGCCGCACGGTCGACGTGCTGGTCGGGCCAGCCGGGACCGGAAAGACCACCGCCATGAACGCACTGCGCCGGGCGTGGGAGAGCGAACACGGCGCCGGCAGCGTGGTCGGGTTGGCGCCCTCGGCGGTCGCGGCGCAGGTCCTTGCCGACGACCTCGGCATCGAGACGGAGAACACCGCGAAGTGGTGGCAGAACCACCTCATGGACGGCGACACTTTCGGCGCCGGGCAGTTGGTGATCCTGGACGAAGCCTCCCTGGCCGGCACCCTCTCCCTGGACCGCATCACCGCGCTCGCGGCAGAGGCGGGGGCGAAGGTCCTCTTGGTGGGTGACTACGCCCAACTCCAATCCGTCGACGCGGGCGGCGCCTTCGGGCTCCTGGTCAGTGAGCGCAACGCCGATCAAAGTGGCGCCCCGGAGCTGGTCGACATCCACCGGTTCACCCACGCCTGGGAGAAGACCGCCTCCCTGGGTCTGCGGCACGGCCACACGCAGGTCATCGACACCTACCTCGACCACGGCCGCGTGATCGACGGTGACACCGAGACCATGATCGACACCGCCTACACCGCGTGGCGGGCCGACATGCTCGCCGGCAAGGCAACCGTGCTGGTCACCGACTCCAACGAAGCAGTCACCGCGCTCAACGTGCGCGCCCGCACCGACCTGATCCTGGACGGCACCGTCCACGGCCCCCGTGAGGTCGAGCTGCACGACGGCACCCAAGCCGCGGTCGGGGATAGCGTCATCACCCGCCACAACGACCGCCGCCTGCGTGCCGGGCGGGGCTGGGTCCGCAACGGCGACCGATGGAGGGTCACCGAGGTCCGTGACGACGGCTCTTTGACGCTGCGGCGTGCTGGCAAGCGGTGGGGTGCCTCGGTGGTGTTGCCGGCGGATTACGTGGCCGAGTACCTGGACCTCGGCTATGCGGTCACTTCCCACCGCGCGCAGGGCATCACCACCGATACCGCGCACGTCTTGGTGGACGCCGCGATGACGCGGGAGAACCTGTACGTCGCGCTGACCCGTGGGCGCGAGACGAATATGGCCTACGTCGCGGTCGACAAGCCCGACCCCGCCCACGAAGGGGCGCATCCCGGCGACAACCCCGACGCAACCGGCAGGTCGGTGCTGTTTGGGGTGTTGCAACACGTCGGCGCCGAACTGTCCGCCCACGAGACCATCACCGCCGAACAAGAGGCATGGTCGAACATCGCCCAGCTTGCAGCCGAGTACGAGACCATCGCCGCTGCTGCCCAACACGACCGGTGGGTCACCCTCATCCGCGCCTCCGGGCTCACCGAGGAGGAAGCTGACGACGCCATCGCCTCCGATGCCCTTGGCGCATTGGCCGTCGAGCTGCGCCGCGCCGAAGCCAACCGCCACGACATCGCGGTCCTGCTGCCGCGGCTGGTCGCAGCACGCGGGTTCGGCGACGTCGGCGACATCGCCGCCGTCCTCCACCACCGCCTCGCGATGGCCACCGTCCGTCCCGCCGGGTCTGGTCGCACCCGCAAACCCCCGCGGCTGATCGCCGGCCTGATCCCCGAAGCCACCGGCGCCATGAGCCCCGACATGCGCCAGGCGCTCACCGAACGACGCGACCTCATCGAAGCCCGCGCCGACGCGATCCTCGACCAAGCCCTCACCGAACACCAGGGCTGGACGACCGCGCTAGGCACCCCACCCGGCGACAAGCGGACGGCAGCAGAATGGCGGCGCTACGCCCGGACCGTGGCCGCCTACCGCGACCGCTACACCATCACCGACCCCACACCCCTCGGCGCGCCAGCGGAGAGCACCACGCAGAAGATCGACGCCGCCCGCGCCCGCACGGCACTCGACCAGGCACAGCGCATCGCCGACGCCGAGCACAACCAGCCGGAGCCCGCCCGTGGCACGACCAGACAGCCGGTCGGTGCCACGCTGTAACCGCGACCCCTGCGGGTCACGCGTGTCATCGAGAGCTGAACAATGCTGTGAGGCAACCTTAGATAGTCAGGTCAAACCAGCGAGAGGACGGGTTGTGCCCGAGAGCCGCAACAAGTACCTCTATGAGCGCCTGGGCGATCACGACTTCCAGCAGCTCATTGGAGCACTACTGACCCTGCGGTTCCCCAACTTTGTGCCGCTGCCGTTGAGGCAGAGCGACGGCGGCCGCGATGGTGTCGATCCCAAGAAGCGGATCGTCTACCAAGTGAAGTGGTCGGTGACGGGACGAGAGAAGGACCCGGTGTCGTGGCTCGATGCCGAGGTCACGGGGGAGGCCGACAAGATCAAACGCCTTGCCGCAGAAGGCACGCGCCAGTACATCCTCGTGACCAACGTTCCCAGCACCGGCAAGCCAGGTACAGGCACGTTCGACAGACTCAACGCGAAGCTCGACGCGCACTCGAAGGAACTCGGCTTGGAGATGTCCTGTCTCTGGCGCGAAGCTATCGACGCGATGGTCGACTCGGCGCCGTCCGAGACCAAGTGGGCGTACGCCGAAATGCTGGCCGGCTGGGACTTGATCCGCTACCTGATCAGCGAGCAGTCAGCGGCGGCGAAGGACTCAGGGCTTCGAGAACTTCTACACAAGGTCGCCGCGGCACAGTGGGACGAGGATGACCGCATCAAGTTCAGCCAGGTCGAACTGGACCGAGAACGCCTCACCGAACTGTTCGTCGACGTTCCGGCCGAGCGAATCCACGTACCAAGCCGGGTCGCCACCTCGCCACGCGACACCACCGCAGTCGGGGGCGCGGCCGGCTATGTCGCCCTCAAGAGCCCCTATCCGTTCACCCTCGTACGAGGAGCGCCTGGGCAAGGCAAGTCCACACTGAGTCAGTTCATCTGCCAGATGTTCCGGACCGCCTTTGTCCCGGCGCAGACCGCGAACAACAGCGAACTATCCGAAGTCAAAGCGCCGCGCTTCCCAATACGCTTCGACCTCGGTGACTACGCAGCCTGGATGCAGGGCTACGACGTCTTCGACCAATCTGACTCCACGCCATTGAAGAAAGGGAAGAGGAGGGCCGCGGCTCAGGCGACCATCGAATGCTTCCTCGCCGAGTTGATGACTCACGCGAGCGGTCGTGGCTCGGTAACAGCGAAGGAGGTCCAAGAACTCTTCGATCGAGTGCCTAGTCTCGTCGTCCTCGACGGCCTCGATGAGGTCGGTAACGTCGCAGACAGAAAACGCATCGTCAAGGAAATCGACCTGTTCTGCGCCCGTGGTAAGTCTTACGCCGTTGAGCCAAAGGTGGTCGTGACGACGCGGCCCAACTCTGCAGGCTTAGCCGAGCCGAGCCGCGACATCTTCGAGATCATCTCACTTGGCCCCCTCGATGCGACCCTGCGAGATCAGTACCTCCGCAAGTGGTGCGCCGTACACAACGTCCGTGGGAACGACAGCAAGACCCTACGCCGGAACTTCACCGAGAAGACTCGCGAGCCCTACATCGGTGAACTAGCAGGCAACCCTATGCAGCTCACGATCCTGCTGTACCTACTCCGACAACACGGCGATGCGACGCCCAGCCAACGCACGGAACTCTACGACGCATACATGAGCCTGCTACTCGCGCGTGAGGCAAACAAACATCCCGAGTCTGTACGAAAGCATCGAACAGACTTAATGGAGATCGTGCCCTTTCTCGGTTGGTACCTTCAGTCCCGCGCCGAAGAAGACGGCCACAGTGGTCGCATGGCCTACGAAGAGGTCGAAGCGGCGATGAAGCACTTCCAACGCACCTACGGCAAACCCGAGGACGTTGTAGACGAGTTATTCGAGGCGGCGACTGACCGCCTATGGGCTCTGACGAGTAAGGAAGAGGGCACATTCGAGTTTGAGGTGCTCTCGCTACGAGAATACTTTGCAGCCCGGTACCTATACCTCTACGCAGGAGAAGGCGACCATCACTTCGACCGGACTACAGTATTTCGGGAGTTGCTACAGCGGCCCTATTGGCTCAACACCACGCGATTCTACGGGGGTAATGCGGCTGGATCGGACCTGTACATCCTCGCTACCGGCATCAAGCACGAATTGAACGCGAACTCCTCCAGACACGTGCGTGTCGCTGCATGGAGCCTTATTACGGACGGCGTATTCAACAGCCGACCCTTAGAAGCCGCCACCGTCGTGGACTCACTCACGGACGACCTCGGAGGCCAGCTCCTGCTCGCCGCCCTTGACGGCAAAGAGATTGTGCCGCTACCCGAAGGCAGCCACGCGAGTACCGCCTGGAACCGACTCACAACCGAGATCGCCGCCCACCCTGACGACCCACGAACGCAGATTCGAGTACGTACTCTTCGAGAACTGTTCGGGCTGCATAGCGAGTTCACGCAATGGTGGGCAGAACATCTGGCAGAAGCCATTGGGCGCTCTACCGAAACCGCCTGGCTCGCGATGGGAGCAGCCTGCGAAGTCGCCAGCGCGGGAAAAGTAGACATCGCCGGACTGTCCGCCACCGATGGCCACCATGCCCAACTGATCCTGAACGCTGGACTCAACCCGGAGCCAGACAGTCAACTCGAAGAGGAACTGATGCGGGCCGTCCTAGACGGCCAGTGCTCCGAGACGACCTCTGTCCGATCCGCGCCCGCGCGAGTGGCGGTTGCCCTAAGCCCTGCGGAGTTCTATGCGTTCGGGTCCGACGTATCGAACTACCGTCCCGCTTCCTCCTCACCGGACCGTCGATCGCAAGCGATCCAACAACTCCGGAAAGCAAGCTCCCCCTACACCGAGATCGCCGGCCTTCGCCGATTCCGGCGAGGCGAAAAGGGCAGCACCTTTCCCTGGGCCAATACCTCGGCCGCGCTCTTGCAACACGCCGGCCGATGTTGGCTCGTGAGTGAAATCGCCGTGATCGGCGCGGCATCCCCGCTACACAATGGATTCACTCAGGCTCCGGGAACAGACGGTCTGGGATCAAATAGCCACCCCGCGACACTCATCGCGCAGACACGCGCACACCGGGCAGACGCGGACTGGTGGCGCCAAGGTTTGGCCAACTGCGATGACGATCTGGCGACGGCGGAGTGGGCGCTCGCGCTCTGGGCGGTTGCAGATGGCCAAGTGATCGACACGCTCATGGACCAACTGGATGAGGCCGTCGAGCGTCTGCCCACAAGGCTCCGGCGTGCCGTTTACATCGCCGCACAACGTCTGGGAGAGTCCGGGTTCCTCGCCACGCGAGCCGTCACCGCGAACCCAGCCAGCAGGGTGGTCGTAGAGATGCTTCAGGCTCGCCGAGTCGAACAGACACCTACAAGACAGAACGCCGCATCGCCGCCGCGGACGACAACAGACATCGCACCCAAGCCTTTGGCAACGGTGACACGTCGAGCGAAGTGGCTCAAGGTTGATCAAGTTGCTATCTATCGCTGACGGTCGAAACGGATTTGCCTTGCCGGTGGTCGCTGGGAGCGACATCACGGTTGCCCTGGCCCCAGAACCTCGGCCGAGTGCGCGACACTCCGACTCGCAGGCTCAGCCCGTTCTCGGCGTTTCGACCCGATTCCGCCCCGATACTGTTCTGACATGAGCTACAGCTCGCGGCAACGAACGGCCGAAAGGCCCGACTCTCGCTAGGTCTCGCCAGGGGGTCAGAGTGAGCGACCTGGCTCTTGCGGCGGCGAGGGCTGCCGATAGCTAAACCCCGCTCCCGGCACCGAGCGGCCCAGATCCCGGCCCACGGCTGGGCCGCTGTCGAGAAGAACGGTGACATCGCTCGTAGTGGTGACCATCGAGGCGATCCCACGCTTGATGAGGTCGTGCGGCCCGTCGCTCACCACGCTGGTGACCGGGCCGGGCACCGCGCCCACTCCACGTCCCAAGGCGTGCGCGTGCGCCGCGGTGCGCATCGCCCCGGAACGGCGGCCGGCCTCAGGAATCACCGTCACCCCAGACAGCGCCGCCAGCAGCCGACCACGCGCCAAGAACCGCTGCCGCGACGGCACCGCACCGGGCGGAAGCTCACTGACCAGCAGGCCGACATCACCGATACGTTCCAGCAGCTCGCGATGCGCGGACGGGTAGGCCCGGTCCACACCACCGGCCAGGACCGCGACCGTGTGACCGCCTCGCGCCAGCGCGCCCCGGTGGGCGGCACCCTCGATCCCGAAGCTGTCACCGGCCACGATGACCCGCTCGTCATCGGCAAGGTTTCCGGCGAGATCGGACGCGATCTGCATGCCGTAGGCCGTCGCGGCGCGAGCACCCGTGACCGTGACGCGCTCACGCAGCGGCGAGGTCAGCAACGATGTGGCTCCTCGTGTCCACAGCACGTAGGGCGCACGGACTCCAAGATCGCTCACACTTGCAGGCCATTCGGGATCGGCGGGAATGAGCGCCCTTATCCCACGGCCTTCGGCCTCGACAGCGCGGGCGGCAAGGCTCTGGTCCAGGTGCGGGGCCAGGTGCTCGCGCCACACCATCGCCTCGACGCGGGCCATGCCCGGTATCGGGTCGGTGCTCTCAACCAGAACCAAGGTCTGCACCCCGCCGACCTGAGCCAGCACATGCCCGGTCGCCGGGTCATCGGGCTCGGCGATCATCGACAGCACCATCCGTGCCATCCGCTCGCCCGTCACCTGCTCGGCTTTCGACACCATGACCGGGGTCCTCTCGCTGGAAGATTCACCGATCAGGTACGCGCCTACGAGTCAGACCAAAGGGTTCCTCCTGACGGCGGCGAGTCGTACAGTGGAAGCGAGGCAGGTCCTCCTCGATTGCGGGTCCTTCGGGACAGCCCACTTTGGGCACTCATCCACGTACTGCCTCCTCGACGGAGAAACACGTGTGACGAGAGGCCCGCGACGTTCTGCCTTCTCTGGGTGCTAAGCACTCGCGTCCGCTACTACCTACGCCGGTACGCGCCCACCAACATCCTGCTCGACGCGATCCGTACCCGCCGCGGCCTCAAGTGGGGCACCCCCGCGATGCTCCTGGCCGCGCCCTACCTCTACGCCGCAGCTATCTGCACCACTGTCCTCGACCGAGGCGGGCCGGGATGGCTCAACATCCTCGTGATCTTGTTTGTCTGGAACGCCTTCAAGATGCTTTGGATCGGCCCCATCAGCTTCGTCCTGCTGGTCCGAGTTCGCATCCACGAGGCGATTCTGCGCCGTCACGAGCAGCAACGGGATGAGCCGTCGGATGCCCCGCTCCACGTGACGGTGGCAGCGTGATGAACGCCGCCGTCTACACCTACAGCGCCCGTGCTGTTCCCGAGGCGCACGATCATCAGCGAGCCGAGTGTGAGCGACTTGCACACAAACTCGGCTACGAGACGGTCCGCAGCTACCAAGACGGCAGCGGAGCGCGAGACGCGCTGCAAAGACTTCTTGCCGATGTCCGCGAGGGCACACTGTCGGCGCTGTTCATCGTCAGCCTCGACCGGCTCGGCCGCAGGGTCCAAGCGGTCACGTCTGTCCTGGAGACACTGCGTGACGCTGGCGTGAACCTCTACGCGGCAACGAACGGCACAACCCGCCTGCCCGCGTCACCTGCGACCGAGTCACTGCTCGCCCTCGCCACCAGCTATCAGGAAGCTCGCACAGCGAACATCACGCGGTAAGTCGAGGGCGGCGGCCACCAGGGCGAATCACGACACCCTGCGCGGCCACCGCACGCCTTGCTGCCTGCTGGCTCACCCCGAAGCGCATCCCAACCTCCATGAGCGTCAGCCCGCTCTCATACAGGCGCGCAGCCTCCGCGACATGCGCCACCGGCAGCCCGCGTTGTCGCAGCGGAACCGACCTGCGAACGAGATGAGCAGCGGCGGTCCGGCGGTGAATGTCGAACCGCTCGCCAAGCTCAGCGAGGGTCAACCCCTCCCGATACAAGGCCACCAGCTCATCGACCTGGGCCGGGCTCAGAAAGGTTTGAGCCATCCCAACCGAACGCACCAGGCGCCCCCGCTCATCAGTCACAGACGGCTCATACGGCCGCCGACCCTTCTTGTAGACCCCCCGCGACCAGCGCAAAGCCACCGTTTTCAAGGCCGAGCAGGGGTTCTCAAACTCTCTACGGAGGTCCACCACTCGCCGCGTGAGCCGGTCCCGGAACGATACGGAAGGCCCGCGGGATCGCGCGCACCATGAGGGCGGCGTCATACCCGGGCGGCCCGGCGACTGATACGACGGTCGAACTGATCGACCGCAAGAACTAGACCGCGGGCCGATGCGCCGCGCGCCTCGCCGCCGATAGCGTGGACCGCGTGATAGAAATC
>CALCHX010000123.1 GCA_937906875.1 uncultured Gemmatimonadota bacterium
ATCGGGTGAACAGCTTGGTGTCCGGCGACCCGCGACAAGACGGGGTCAATATCGGGCCTCAGGTCACGGAAACCCAGCGCTCAAAGACAGTTCGTCTGATTGAGTCCGGAATCAAGGACGGTGCATCCGTCCTTGCGAGAGGCTCGATAGACTCCAGAAGTGCCGGCAGCAGGGGTTTCTATGTCGCACCGATAGTGTTCGGGGACACGGACCTATCGATGGCAATCGTACGAGAAGAGGTCTTTGGTCCCGTCGCGTGTGTTGCGACATTTGACACGGAAGACGATGCGATCCGCATGGCTCGGGAGACAGAATTCGGGCTGGCGGCTGGTGTATGGACAGAATCAGTCGGGCGTGCCCATCGGATGGCCTCGCGACTTCCGGTCGGGAATGTATGGATAAATAGCTACCGAACCTTGCTCGACAATGTGCCCTTTGGCGGCGTGGGGATGTCTGGCTACGGTCGCGAAGGTGGTTCGGCCGCGGCGGAACTATATACCCGAGTGAAGAGTGTTTGGACATCTACCGCTCGCGGAATGGAAGGAGTGCAGATCCTTTGATACGCGATATTCCCGGCGCGACCTCATTGTCGACCTCGCTTGCGGCGGTGTACGGGGTGATGGTACCTCCGCGAAATTTGACCGTCGAGCGTGAGCTGCGTATGCTTTTGCCTCCCGCGGCGCAATGGATTGTGTCGCGGTTCAGCTCAACCGCCGACGCATCGCTGCAAGATCGGACCGAGTCTTACCGCGAGCAGATGGTGGACTGGCGCAATCCTTTTGACGGCGCCGGCGTGACCGCTGCCTGGATTGCATGCACCGGGGCAGCGTATATGCTGGGACCCATCCGAGACCGAGAAGTTTGCCAGTCGATCTCCGATGAGACCGGGATCGCGACACTGAGCGCGACCGGTGCTATTCTTGTCGCCCTGCAGGGCATGGGATGCGAATCGGTGGCCTTGGTGTCGCCCTATCCAGACTGGTTGACAGAGTTATCAGTCGGGTACTGGACGGCAGCCGGGATTAATGTGCGTACCTGCATACGGGTTGCGGCGCCGGGCAGCGAGTCTCCGTACGACGTCCGCACGCATCATATCCTTGATGCCATGCCAAGCTTCGTGGGTTCGGAGGATGTCCCGATACTATTTACTGGGACGGGGATGGCAACTATAGAGGTCATGGCCAAATTGTCGACGTCTGCCGCGGTCTTGTCGTCGAACTTGTGCGGTGCCTGGTGGCTTCTGACTGGGCAAGGGCACCTGGCGGCGAGCGCATGAGGAGGGTTGTGGTCGCGGCTGTTCAGGCGGCGCCTGTCTTCTTGGACCGCTCCGCGACGATAGCTAAGACGGTGACCCTCGTCCGAGACGCCGCGTCCAAAGGTGCCGAGGTGGTAGTGTTTCCCGAGTCTTTTATCCCTGGTTTCCCGTACTGGCCACGCGCGTATCCGCTTCCGTACAGATCGAAGTCAATCGCGGCTCTGGAACTATTATATGAGAATTCATTGGACCTTAGTTCGGAGGAGCATGCGGCGCTAGCCGACGCAGCTCAGTCGTCGAACGTTCACATCATTGTCGGAGTGACCGAACGCGATCGTAGGTTTGGCACGTCGCTCTACAACACGGTTCTGACCTTCTTGCCCGATGGGCGTCTTGGATACCGCCAGCGCAAATTGCTTCCAACATTTGATGAGCAGTGCGTGTGGGACAGGGGTGACGGGACTGACCTTCGGGTACAAGACCTCGAGTTCGGGGCGGTTGGTGCTCTCGTATGCGGAAATAATCGCATGACTCTCGCGAAAGCGAGACTGCTCCTCGGAGGCGAAGAGATACACGTGGCGATCTGGCCCGGCTATAGCAGGCAGCGGGCTCGGGCCGAGCTCACGACGCGGGCTTACGCTTTGGAAGGCGGTGTGTTCGCTATCATGGCGTCGTCCTTCCTGACGGTCGATATGGTACCTGAGTGGTTCCCACTGCGTGACGAGACTGAGTGGGCGGTTGGCGGCTGCACGGGAATTGTAGGTCCTACGGGTGATTGGCTGGGAGACCCCATCGTCGGTAGGGAAGGTATCGCTATCGCGGAGCTTGACCCGGCCGAAATAGTACGTGCTCGGTATGCGACTGATGTTGCCGGATCCTATGGTCGACCAGATCTATTCAGGCTTGCTGTTAACGAGACCACAAGGCGCCGTCGAGGCCCCGGCGGGGAAGGTGTCCCGTGGAAGGAGTTAGAGCAGTGGACCATTTTGTCGTGAGAGGCGCTCAATGAGGATTCGATTTCAGAAGCACACTGTTATCGGCCGTAACCCTTGGCTAGACGAGGCCTATGTCAAGCATTGTGAGCAGTTGGTCGGGGGTGTAGAGGTGGAGTTCGCTTCTTTGCCGGAGGGGGTGTACTCCGGGCCGGTCCCAGCTGACCTGGTAAAGTACGGGCAGCTCGAGGTGTTGTTTTCTTGGTATTTCGCCGACCAGGCGAGGGCGGCGGAACGTAGCGGGTGCGAAGCCTACATCATCGGGACGAGCCAGGACCCAGGTCTGGCGATGGCACGGTCCCTGGTAAGCATCCCTGTCGTTGGCTATGGGAGCACGACCTTTGGTTTTCTGCACGGTCAGGGCCTCCGCTTCGGTGTCATCGGGTTCATCCGGGAGCTCGAGGAGGTTCTCCGCTCCAACATGCGGGCTGAGGGATGGATGAGCTCGTGTGTCGGCTTCGAGTACTTGCCTGAGGGGCGGGCGCTCGTGGAGTCGACTATCGCCTCGGGCGACCCTTCTGGGCTGCTGGCCGCCATGGCGCCGTTAGCCGCGCGGCTGAAGGCGTCTGGGGCCCAAGTGCTGGTGTCCGGGGAGGGGCTGGAGAACGAAGTCCTGTGGGCACATGGGGTGCGTGACGTGGCTGGCCTGAAAGTGATCGACTCTAACGGGCTGGCGCTGATGACAGCGGTGATGCATGCGCAAGCGGTGAAGCTGGGAGTATGGGCGTCAGGTGACGATGGGTACTTTACGAGGCGGGCAGATCCCGAAGAGGTCGAGAGGATTCGTGGTGTTCTCTTCTAGAACGGGGCGAGCACCTACAACGGGTTGTTGCGCGATGAGGACTGGGGCTTGGCCGAGGCAGGAGCGAGCGAGGTTGTTGGGCGGGTCTGTGTGGAGGGTGTGAATGAGCCAGGACTCCGTAGTTTCGGACGGTGACCGGTGGATGGCCCGTAACGTGACCGTTGGCGGGACCGCTTCGACCGATCGCGTGGCTGAGGTCTTGAGCCTCTTTATTTCTGGTCCGGCCGCCATGGGAGTCAGCGAAGTTGCTCGTGAACTCGGGCTGAGTAAGGCCGTCGTCCACCGGATTTTCCGCTCCTTGAGCAAGCACGGGTTTCTTCAGGAAGGTGCGGACACGCGCGCTTACCGTTTAGGTCCTGCGGCTGTTGCGCTGGGTGCCAGGGGGCTCCGCGATCTCGATATGAGGCGCGCAGCTCGACCGGTGCTTGAAGAATTGCGAGATCAAACCGGTGAAACAACTACGTTATCGGAGGTTCTCGGGACCCAAAGAGTATATTTGGATCAGCTGGAGAGCCGCCATACAATTCGAATGACGGTGGAGTTGGGCAGGCTCCACCCGCTCTACGCAGGGGGTACTGGGAAGGCCATTCTGGCGTTTCTGGACAAGGATCGGAGAGAGTCGGTCTTCCGCCAGGGATTGACCCGGCTGACGGATACCACGATCACAGACCCGGGTGCGTTGATGACGGAGTTGGAGCAGATTGTCTCCCGCGGTTTCGCGGTTTCGATCGGTGAGCGCCAGCACGATGCAGGCTCGGTTGCGGCACCGATCTTCGACAGCGGAGGCTTGGCGATAGGGGCTCTGAGTGTGTGCGGACCAGCGGGCCGGTTTGATTCGGAAGCGATTGCTCGATATGCCCGTCTGGTTATTGCGGCTTCGGCACGCGTTTCCAGGGTGATGGGCTGGGCTGGCTCTGCTGGGGGTGGTGGTTTATGACGGCCAGTTCGGCGGCGTGTGGTGGAGGCGATCAGTGTGCGGCACGATCCCTAGTTGGCTGATTGCGTCGCAGCGTGTGAGTGACCGATCGGAGTTGTTTCCGCGTCGAGACCTGATCGGCGGCGTGGTGTTGTCGGGGCACCGGACGACGGCAACGTGGGACAGATACTTGTTGTGCGAATGTGGCCGTCGTATTTTGGGAAGGACGTGAGGTGCGAATGGCTAGTGGGCCGTTGTCGGGGCTGACGGTGCTAGACGCATCGTCGATCCTTGCCGGGCCGCTCTGCTGCCAGATCTTAGGTGATTTCGGCGCTGATGTGATCAAGATCGAACACCCGGTCAGAGGGGATTCGATGCGCGGGCACGGCCCGTCGCGAAACGGCGTGCCGCTGTGGTGGAGTGAGATCTCACGTAATAAGAGAACGGTGGGTCTGTCGCTGTCGGTTCCGGAGGGTGCCGAGATCTTCCGAAGGATGGCGGCCAGGGCGGATGTGGTGGTAGAGAACTTCCGCCCCGGGACCTTGGAGCGTTGGGGCGTGGGGCCGAAGGCCTTGCATTCCGCTAACCCGCGCCTGGTAATCGCGCGGATTACCGGGTTTGGCCAGGGCGGTCCGTACGCCCATCGTGCGGGTTTCGGCACCTTGGCAGAGGCGATGAGCGGCTTCGCGCATCTGACAGGTGCGGCTGATGGTCCACCGATGCTGCCTGCTTTTGGGCTGGCTGACTCGATCGCTGGAATCGCCGCCTCGAGCGCGATCGTCATGGCGCTCTACAGGCGCGATGCCGGGGCCGACGCGACCGGGGTGGGGCAGGTGATTGATCTGAACCTCCTAGAACCGATCATGACGGCGGTAGGCCCGACACCGACCTATTACCAACAGTTGGGGATGGTCGGTCATCGGCATGGGAATCGGTCGACTAACAATGCTCCGCGCAACACCTATGTTACCGCTGACGGCAAATGGGTTGCCGTTTCGGCAAGCGCG
>CALCHX010000124.1 GCA_937906875.1 uncultured Gemmatimonadota bacterium
GGGGGGGGGGGGGGGGGGGGGGGGGGGGGGGGGGGGGGGGGGGGGGGGGCGGGGGAGTGATGGGGGGGTGAGGTGGGGAGCGAGGGGGTCAGGGTGAGGGGCGAGGGGGAAGGTGCGGGATGTGGGGGAGTGGAGGGGGTGGGGGGGACGAGATGGAGGGGCGTGGTTCTGGTACTGCCGGCGGTGGTCGGGGGGGGTGGATCGAGCGCGACGGGGCTATCGTGTGGTTCGGGGGGGGCCCCCCGCTCTGTAACCATGGCTAGCCGAGCCTCGCGCCGGGCTTCCGTCGGCACTTCCGACAGAATTCCTGGCGGACCCTCCAGCCGGGCCTCCCTCGGCGCTCCCGGTAGCGTCTCTGAGGGGACCTCCGGCCGGACCTCCGTCGGAATCCCCGATCGCGTCTCTGACGGACCCTCCATCCGGGCCTCCGTCGGAACTCCCGATCGAGCCTCCATCGGAGTTGTCGCCCGCGTCTCCGCCCGGCGTCCCAGCCGGACCTCCGTCCCGCCCACCTTCCCCCGAACCGACTCGCGGCCCCGGCTGCTCCCGGCCTCGTTCGTTGTTGTCGCTCCGTCGTCCAGTTCCATCCACGCGCCGGCGCGGTCGGGGACGTGGGAATCGCGGCGCACCGGACGGACCACCACGTCAGGACCCAACTCCGCGCGCAGTCGCTCCAGTGCTGCGTCGGCCGCTGCCGGGTCACGCCATGCCGGAGCCAGAAGGTCGCCCTGTTCCGACGACGTGGGGGCGGTGGCGGCGATGCGCACCGTCACGCCGCTCACCGGCGCGTGTAGCGGCCAGTCGGCGAGCAGGCCGCGGCAGCGTTCGAAGAGCGGCGCCACGCGGGCCAGCGGGCGGGCCGGCCGCAGTTCGCGGGTGATGGTATGGGCCCTCCCGCCGGAGGGGAGGGTGCCGCGGCCATCGTCCAGGGTGAGGGTGATGGCCACGGCTGCCGCCGCCCGTCCATCGGTCACGAGAGCCGACACCAGTCGGTCCAGGGCTGCGCGGACGAGGAAGAGCACCGGTTCCATGGTCGTCGTCGACGTGGCCAGTTCGGCGCTCACCGCGCGCTCACCGTCCAGCCGGGCCAGTACCGGTCGGCGGCGGTCCTCGCCGCGGGCCAGCCGCCAGGCCTGCATGCCGGCCGCGCCCCAACGCCGCTCCACGTCCTGCAACTCCAACGCTGCAAAGGCGCCGGCCGTGCGCAGGCCGAGCGCGCGCAGTGTCTGCCGCAACTCGTCATCCATCGGGATGAGGGCGAGCGGCGCGGGGGCCAGGTAGGCCGCACAGCCGCCGTGCGGGACGATGAACGCCGTCGCCCCCCCGCTCGACGAACTGTCCGATGAGCTGCCCCGTGCACTGCCATGATCGGCCCATGTGGCGGCCCGCGCGGCGACGCAGGAATCGGCCACGGCCACCCGCGAGCGCGGGTGCCAGAGCCGCGCCACGCGCAACAATGTCCGCACGAGCGCGCGCTCACCGCCCACACCATCCAGTCCGCCCGCGCCCACCCACCACAGCCCCGGTGCGCCGGCCACCGGCGTCACCTGTGGGCTGGCCACGAGTAACGCCGCAGTCGCCCGTACCACTTCCCGTTCCACCGTCGACGCGTCCCACTGCAGCGTTTCGAATGATTCGCAGCGTGAGCGTGCCTCGGTCACCGTCATCCCGGCGCGCAATCGCGCCCGCGCCGCTCCCGCCGTCACCGCGCGCAGTCGTGATCCGTCGAGCAACACCAGTGGTCGCTCGTCCCAGTGGAGCTCTGGACGGACCTCCGATCCCGGTGCTACATCGCCGCCTGCCGTGGACGGGCCCTCAGCCGCGCCGTCCGCCAGCGCGCCTGCGCCTCGCGCCGGCGGAAGCGCGGGGAGGAACGACAGTTGTTCCACTCTTCGCTCCTCCTCCACGGCCGATCGTGCTCGCCCTTCCGCCAGTTGTTGCCACACCGCGCCGATCGGGAACCTCGGGATGCGCACACAGGCGACGCGCCACGCCGACCTCACAACCCACCTCCACTGATTGATGTGATCCACCCTTCTCGATCGTGATATGCATCTGGTCGGTGGCGGGAGGATGAGGGACCCAGACAGGTCGCGGCTCCGGCGGCTGCAGTGGCTCCTCCTGAACGCGCAGCGGTCTCACCACCGTCGCTTCGGGCTGCCGTCCATATCGACGCTCCACCCGCAGACGTACCGCACCACCCAGCATCGTGCCGCCCCGTTGTTCGCTGCCGCGGCCGTTGCCCCGCTTCCGTTCGTTGCCATGCTTCTCGCCAGGCTCGCCACCGAGTACGACGAAGGCGGCGTTGGCATCGCGCGCCAGTCGGGTGAGCCGGACCGCAGCGGCGCGCGAGAGCATCGGCGCGCCGTCCAGCACGACCAGGCTGAAGGCGCCGCTGCGCAACAGGACGTCGGCGCACCAGGCGGCGCGGGCGGCGCTGGGTGGGCGCACCACCCAGAGTGGCGCTTCGCCCCCCATGCCGTTCCCGTCCCCGTCTCGCGTCGCCCAGTCCTGCGGCGCGAGGGTGCGTGAGGCGTCCACCCAGGCCACCCAGCCGCCCAGTCGCCGCGTCGTCGCGACTATCTGTCGTAACAGGCTCGTCCGACCGCTGCTGCGCCTTCCCACAACCTCGGTGAGCCGGCCACGCGGTAGTCCGGTGCCCGGAAGAAGCTGGTCCAGCAAGGGGAGTCCCGTAGGGAGCCCCGGAGTCGTCGGCCGCTCGACCTCCACGACCGCCGCAAGCTGGCGGCGGAGAACGTCGAGGGAGAGGACGGAAGCGGAAGCGGTCACGGGAGCCTGAGTGGCATGGCGGATCCGACAGGTGAGAGTGAAACCGAATGGAAACCGAAGATGCAGAACTCGTTCCGGCCATCGAGTGAGACGGGGATCGCATGGTTCAGAGCGCCAGTTGCAGCTGCGCGCTCAGTGCATGTGTGGCCCGCGCCAGGGCTCGTGCAGCCGGCGAGGCGTCGCCCCGCTGGCCACCGCCCACGTTCGCGGCCAGCCCGTACTCGGCGCACAGTCGCGAGATGAACGACCGCAGGCCGGCGCGATAGCGCTCGCTCGGCTGGGCGCTGGTGGCGTAGGTGGCCTGGTAGCGCGCCGAGAGTTCGGGGACGTTCTCCGACACCCACGGCAGGTAGCGCTGGCGCGCCGCCGCCCGCAGCCTGAGCGAGCCCACGTTGAGGTGTGTCGCGCCGGCGTTGGCCACCGCGGCCACGAGGGCGCGGAGAGCAGACGGCTGGTCGGTGAGGCCGGGTAGCACGGGCATGCAGTTGACGCCCACGTCCACCCCTGCCTCGCGCAGGCGACGGACCGCCCGCAAGCGGGACTCGGGGGTGGGCGCCCGCGGCTCCACCCGCCGCGCCAGCGCGCGGTCCAGGGTGATGAGCGAGATGTGCACAGTGAGTCGGGAGCGGGCAGAAATTGCCGCCAGAAGCGCGGCGTCACGGGTGACGAGCGGGCTCTTCGTGATCAGCCCCACCTGCATCCCGGCATGCTCGCCGAGCACGCCAAGCAATGCGCGGGTGATCTGGAAGCGCCGCTCGGCCGGTTGGTAGGGGTCGGTAGCCGTGCCGATGACCAGCGGCTCGCCGCGTTCCACGAGTGCCTCGTAAGCTCGCCGCCCGGGTCGCAACTCGGCGCGCAGCAGTTGCGCCGCCTCACGCTTCACGAGCACCTGCCGCTCGAAGGCCAGCCAGGGCGGCAGTGCGGCCCCGTCGTCGCCTGTCGACACCCAGCTCTCCGCCCCAGCCGCGCCGCCGGTGGCGCGCTCCATCGTGTAGCGATGGGTGAAGCGCGCGTAGCAGTAGGCGCACCCGAAGGCGCAGCCGACGTACGGATTGATGGACCAGAAGGGCATCCCGGTGGCCGCCGGCGCGTTGAGGATGGAGCGTGCATCCACGGCGTGATAATGGATATCCTTCTGCACGTCGAGCACGGGCAGTTCCCGCGGTCCTCTGGCCGCGCCGCCCGCGTCCGCGTCGGGGAAAAGTTGTGGTATGTCCATGCCTGGTGACGCCTCGGCTTCGGGTTGCATCCTGGGATTCGACTATACCGAATAGAAGCCGAAGCTTCAAGTGGCGAAGTGAGCGCGAGGGATGTCCTGGGACGAGGGGTGACGCCGGTCTGAGGCCGTCGGCCTGAATCAGTTCCGCCTATTTCGGGACCCACTCCGCAGGCTCCCGGTTTCCAGCGTTGATTCGAAGCGCGGTGCACTATCCGTGTGTGTGCAGCGACGGGCGCTATATCGCTGGCTGTGGGTAGACGAGAAAAACATGGTACGGGCGTCGCAACCGCCTGAACTCGGTTCCGCATGCACTAGTTCCACCCCATCTTGGTGTCGGTGCTCTTTCTCCAACGATACCGACCGTCGTGATGGACCGCGGAGTATGCACCCTGGAGACTTGGTAAAAATCATCCGTTTTGCGCTCGGAACTGACGCTTGGAGCGAATCCGGGGGCATTCATCACCATTATCGACGACGGATACGACGACGTGGCTATACCTGACTTTCAGAGCCTCATGCGCCCGTTTCTGGATTTCGCCAGCGATGGCCTGGTTCACGCACTGTCCGACGCACGGGAGGCCATTGCATCGACACTGAAGATCACCGAGCAGGATCGCGAGGAGATGCTGCCTAGCGGCCGCCAACGACGCTTCGACAATCGCGTTGCCTGGGCCAAGGTGTATCTCGAACAGGCCGGGCTCATCACATCTCCGCGGCGCGGGCATTTCCATATCACGGAACGCGGGCGAGACCTTGCCGCCAACCCACCGGAGCGCATCGATATTGCCTTCCTCGATCAGTACGAGGAGTTCCGGAACTTCCGGAAGGCCGCGCGACCGGTCAACAGGAATGACAAGGTCACGGATCCGAAGCCAGTGGAAGTCGAGACACCCGAGGAGGCGCTGGAGCATGCGTACCAGAGCATTCGCGCGGAACTATCCGCGACACTTTTGGCGCGAATCAAGCAGGCGTCACCCGCCTTCTTCGAGCGACTGGTCGTGGAGCTTCTACTCAAGATGGGGTACGGTCGGAGTCGCGTCGATGCGGGTCGCGCAATAGGCGCCAGCGGCGACGAGGGAATCGACGGCATCATCAGTGAGGACCGACTGGGTCTCGAAACGATCTACATCCAGGCCAAGCGATGGGAGGGCACTGTAGGGAGGCCGGAGATCCAGAAGTTCGTCGGGGCGTTGCACGGAAAGCGGGCTCGTAAAGGCGTCTTTCTCACAACGGGCACGTTCTCGGCCGATGCCGTGGAGTACGTGACACGAATCGATCCGCGCGTGGTACTGATCGGTGGCCGTGAACTGACCGAGTACATGCTCGACCTGAACCTCGGCGTTACCCCGCGTGCGGTATATGAGCTCCAGCGTATCGACTCGGACTACTTCTCCGAGGAATGAGAATGTGACCACATGAGCCTGACCCTGGTTACTTCTGCGTGACGCTCACCGACGATCAGGTGGTGCGACGCGTGCTGGCGGGAGACGCCGACGCGTACGCGACCATCGTGGACCGCTATCACGACCGCTACGCGCGCTATGCCGTGCAGCTCGTCGGCAACCGGGAGGACGCCGAGGAGGCGCTCCAGGACGCCTTCGTGCGCGCCTATCGCGCGCTGGGGCGGTACGAGGCGCGGGAACGGTTTGGTGGCTGGCTACTGCGTATCGTCGTCAACGAGTGCCGTACGATGACGGCACGTCGTCGCCGCCACGATCATCGTTTTCCCGACTGCGACGAGGCCACATGGGCGACGGCGGAGCGCGACGCGGCGACCGGGCATCCATCAGAAGTCGCCGCCGAACGTGAGGAGCTGAATCGCGCCCTGGCCCGGCTACCGGTGGACCAGCGCGAGGCGCTGCTCCTGAAGTACGTCGAGGAGTTGAGCTACGACGAGATCGCCGTTGTGACCGGTGCCGGGACGTCGGCGCTCAAGATGCGCGTCAAGCGCGCCTGCGCGCGGTTGCGCGAGATCCTGCAGGAGGCTGTCTGTGTCTGACGCGAGACCTCATTCCACCCATGACATACCCGATTCCATCGATTCCACCCATGTCACTTCCGACGTCACGGGTGGGCTCATGAAGGCGACCGACGACGCGCTGCCGCCATGGGTGGTGCAGGAACTGCGACGCCCGGTGGTAAGTGATCCGGCGGCGAGGCAGCGGATCATGGTCCGGGTGCGCGCTGTCGCAACCCCGGCCGATATCCACCCACTGTGGCCGCGCCATGGCCAGGGCTGGCGGGCGCGGCGCGGGCTGGCGTCACTCACCGGGCTGGCCACCGCCGCCGGCCTGGCCTCTGTAATCGCCCTCGGCGCCGCGCGGATGGGGCTGTCGCCGTCCAGCGCGGACGATCCAGGGGCGGTGTGGCGTGACACACTCCACGCTGTCACCGGCCGTGGCGGGCTGACCAGCGTCGTGATGCCCGCTCCGGCTACCGGCGCCGCTGGTGATTCGCTGGGGGCGGCGCTGTTACGCGATACGCTGCGGCTGATGCGCTTCGTCCTTGTCGCGCCCAACGCTACCCGGCTGGCGCTGGTGGGCGACTTCAACGGCTGGAATGCCCGTGCCACGCCCATGGTCGCCGTCGCCGAGTCCACCGGGATGTGGGAGGCGAGGGTTGCACTGCGCCCTGGCGCGCATCGCTACGCCTTCGTCCAGGACGACACGCAGTGGGTGGCCGGACCGGCCACGACGCAGGTGATCCTGCCCTGAGGGGATGGCTGTCCCGGGCCTGCCGGAGTCTGGTACTATCCTGTCCTAACTTCCCGGAACCTGCGCGGCCAGAACGCTGGTTCCGGAAGCTCGTGGCTGAAGGAGACAGTTCGCTACGGCAATGGCCGTACGTCCTTCGTGTACGGTCGCACCGTCCCGTCGGGACGGAATGCGAACACGCTCCCTTCCCACGCGCCGAATCGGAGCGCGCGGCGCGAAACGGCGCGAGCGTTGTCGTATTCGCCCGCGTGGTATTGCTGCGCGGTGTCCGACGCGATCACGACGGCGTCGGCGTGGAACGCGAACTCCCGGCAGAACGGCCGAGATGGATGGACGAACGTGCCGGCGGGGCCGCAGGCCATCAACCAGATAGTCTGGAAATGGCCACGCAGCGGTGCGACGGCGGAAATGTTCCTCACCCGAAGCGTCTCGCTGCAGAGCTGCAGTCCCTGGCCGCCCCATGGCGCCAGGTTGCTCGCCTCGCCGTATTCGTGCGTCATGAAGCCGTGGCAGGCGATGATCAGGTCGCTGCCGCTCCGGGTCACGGCGGCGACGACCTGTCTGAACGCATCGACGAGCGGTGTGGTTTCGTCGACGCGGATGACGGGGTGCACGCCGCTGTCGATCGCGCCGTCCAGCCGCTGATCGTGCAGGATCACACTCGGTCCCATGCTCGCCTCCTCGAAGTCGGCCCGGCGCCGGTGGCCGTCGGGTCTCGGACTGCAACACCGCCCTGACCGACTTGTGCCAGGGTCGGCTGGCCCCACCGGTACCATCGTCGGAAAGACGTCGTGCGTGGGCTGGTTGTCAGGAAGCGGCGGCTGGGCCTACCCGGGTACGTGGCGTCATGCCCTGATTTACCACGATGAACGCGCTCAGCGTCTCCAGGACGGGGCGCATGCCGGGAGGTCAGCCAACCTCAAGAGAACAGCCCGCAACGACATCAGCGCGGGATTCAACGGTCTGACAGAACGGCCAATGGGTCGAGAACTGGCCGTCGGACCTCGCTGCTTCGAGAGCGATTCACGGAACTCATGAATTGCGCGGAGTGCGGCCATAGTGTCCGCACGAACCTCGGCGTGAGGCTCGCCATCCGACTTTCGCGCTCCAGGATGCGGGCGCCGCAAGTGTCGTTCCAGGTCGCCCGAGTGACCAGGCTGCGTGTCCGCGCACGAGTGACACCTCATCGCGCAGCGCAGCGATGAGCGGTGGCACGTCGTCTACCGAACGGAGGTTGCCTCAAGAGCACCGTAGCGTGGCGTCACAATCCGGCGTCGAGGATTGTAGCCGTGCTGCGCGGAACCCTCCGAAACCTCAATTGGTCACCGATCACCGTTGTCCAGCTCCGGCGCGGGACGCTCGTCGCGCTCCGCCCCCGGCGCCTCGCCGCGCAGGATCAGTCGCTGGATGGCTTCCAGCATGGCCATGCAGAATGCCGCCCATGCCAGACCGAGTGCCATCCCCGCCGCCACGTCGGAAGGGTAGTGGACTCCCAGCATCAGCCGGCTGAAGGCGATGAGCAGGACGAGGAGGATGGCGAGCGACATGGTGAACCACCGCGCCCACGATCGGCGCTGCAGGCGCGCCGCCAGATAGGCGATGGTGAGGTAGACGACCGCCGCACTTGCCGCATGTCCGCTCGGGAAGCTCGACGTCACCACCTGGGTGCCCCATTCCACCACGTGTGGACGCGGCCGGTCGTAGGTTCCCTTGAGAATGAGCGTGATGAGGAACCCGCCCAGGGTGGCGATGACGAGGAGGGCGGCCGAATAGCGGTGTCGGGTGAGCCAGAGGAAGAGCGCCGCCACACCCACCATCACCATCACCGTGGTGGCGTTGCCGAGCCCGGTAATCTCCAGCATCACCGGGTCGAGCCACGGAACGTGGAAGGAATGGAGGTAGCGCAGTACGGCCTCATCGAACTGTTGAGTGTCGCCTTCTCGTACCTCCTCTGCCAGGATCGTGAAGACCCATACCCCGAGCGCGGTGGCCATCGCGGCAACGATGATCACCGCGCCGAGGGCTACACGGATGTCGTTCGCGCGCCGGATGACCGTGCGCAGCAGGGTGACCAGCGGGTCACGTATGGAATACGCCATTCTCGTCCGTTGCGCAGGGAGTGGGCCGTGAGTGCCGGGACGCGGATGCGGCTGAGGCGACATGCCCAGCTACCGGGCATGGTCTGGTGCAGGGAGTGGCTGCCGTACACATCCGGTCCAGCGTAACTGGCGTCCGCTGCGTACAATAAGGGAGGGAGAACGACGCTGATCAGTTGCTCGGAGGGACACTGCAGTGACCGCATCGCTCGCGTCCGTCTTCGAGCTGCTCTTCAAGTATCGTCCGGTTGTCTTCGAGCGTGGCACGCTCGTCTTTGACGCCGGTTGGCCCACCTGGGTGGCCATCGCCCTGGTCCTTCTGCTGGCGGTGCCAGCGCTGATCGGGACGATCAGGCTTCGGGCCGGTGTGCGTCGTCGCGATCGCGTCGTCCTCGCCGTGCTTCGCGGTGCGGCAATTCTCATCCTGCTCGTCTGCCTTGCCCGGCCGGCTCTCCTCCTGTCGGCGTCGGCACCGCAGCGCAACGTCGTCGCCGTCCTGCTGGACGATTCGCGGAGCATGCGTATAGCCGACGTGGGTGGCGACACCCGGGGCGCCGCTGTCCAGCGTGCCTTTGCCGCCAACTCGCCGCTCATGCGCTCCCTCGGTGAGCGCTTCGCGGTGCGCACTTATCGCTTTGCCGGCGACGCTGCCCGCGTTCCCGATGCGTCCGCGCTGGCCTTCGACGGCGGCCGCAGCAGTCTCCAGGCGGCGGTGCGACAGGTACGACAGGAGCTGGCCGGTGTGCCGCTCGCTGGTATCATAGTTGTCACCGACGGTGCGGATAACGCCGACAGCACCATCGGCGGTGGACGCGGCGTGCTCGTGGGCGGGGCTCGAGTGCCGGTCTATACGGTGGGCGTCGGGGAGGACGAGCAGAAGCTGGATGTGGAACTGACCCGCGTCGAGGCACCGCACGCGGTGCTCGCTGGCGGGACGATGGTGGTCGAGGCCACCCTCGTGCAGCACGGCCTGGCGCGGGAAGAGGCGCAGCTCGTCGTCGAATCGGAGGGACGGATGCTGGCCACCCAGACGGTCGTCCTGCCGGCCGACGGCGTGAGGAGCACGGTGAGCGTGCCGGTGGCTGTGGACGAGGCCGGCTCACGCCGGCTGACGACGCGCGTCGTGCCGCATGCCCGCGAGCAGTTGACGGAGAACAACGGACGCGACCTGATGGTTGACGTGCGCGACGGGCGGGACCGTATCCTCTACGTGGAAGGAGAGCCGCGGTTCGAGTTCAAGTTCGCCCGCCTGGCCGTGGCAGACGACGATCACCTGCAACTGGTGGCGCTGCAACGCACGGCCGAGAACAAGTTCCTGCGCCTGGATGTCTCGGACAGCCTGGAGTTGCTCGGCGGCTTCCCGACCACGAAGGAAGCGCTCTTCGGCTACCGGGCGGTGATTCTCGGGAGCATCGAGGCGAGTCATTTCACGGCGGCCCAGCTACGCCTCCTCACTGACTATGTGGGTGAACGCGGTGGCGCTCTGCTCTTCCTGGGTGGGCGCCGCAGCTTCGGCGAAGGCGGCTATGCGGGGACGTCGCTGGCCGAGGTGATGCCGGTTCTCTTCGATGACCGGCGCGACTCCGGCGAGCCGGAGGTGGTGGAACTGACGGTGACGCCCACGACGGCCGGCCGGGTCCATCCGGTCGCCCAGATGGCCTCCACCGCTGATTCATCGCAGGCACGGTGGAGCACGTTGCCGCCGCTCACGTCGGTCAATCGGCTGCGTGGTGTGAAGCCGGGCGCGACAGTTCTCCTGAGTGGCGACACCGGTGCGGACGCGGTCCCTGTCCTGGCCTGGCAGCGCTACGGGCGCGGAGTGGCGGCGGCGCTGGCGGTCCAGGATAGCTGGATGTGGCAGATGCATGCCGATATTGCGGTCGACGACCAGACGCACGAGCGGTTCTGGCGGCAGTTGCTGCGCTGGCTGTCGAGCGATGTCACCTCGCGCGCCACGCTCGTGGCGAGCGCTGATCGGGTGGAAGCGGGCGACGGCCCGGTGACGCTGAGCGCATCGGTGCGCGACTCGGCCTACGTGGGCGTTAACGATGCAGTGGTGTCGGCCGTCATCCTTGCACCCTCGGGAGCCGAGCAGACGGTCCAGATGGCCTGGACGGGCGGCGAGAATGGCGAGTACAGGGGGGCCTTCAGTCCGTCCGAGGACGGGGCCCACCAGGTACGTCTGCTGGCTGACGCCGGCGACGGCGAGCAACTGGAGGCACGGACGACGGTAGTACGGGCCAGCGATGGCGCGCAGGAGTTCTTTGATGCCGGCCGTCGCGAACCGCTCATGCGTCGGATGGCCGAGGAGAGCGGAGGGCGCTACTACCGGTTGGCCAATGTGGGTGCGTTGTCGCGCGAGATCATGTACACGGATAGCGGCAACACGGTTGTCGAGCGCAAGGATCTGTGGGACATGCCGGTGATCCTGCTGATCCTGGTGGGGTTGCTGACGGCGGAATGGGCGTACAGGCGGATGCGGGGGGCTGTTTGATGGACGTGGCGAGGGTGAGGGGACAGGGGTCCGGGGAGGTCGCAGGCGCTGTTTCGGTCCGCCGACGGCGGGGACGGTGGTGGGCGGCTGGGCTGGTGATGGCAACGTGCCTTTCGGGGGGGGGCCCCCGCGCCGCGGCCATGGCTCAGCCTGCCACAACCGACCACGTGCTCATCATTTCCGGAGCCTCTGGCAGCCCCGAATACGCGACTCGTTTCCACACCACCGCTACCACCCTCCTGGACGCCGTCACCCGGGCCGGCCTCCCGGCCGCCAACGCCGTCTGGTTGGCCGAGGACCCGGCGCGCACCAGCGGCCGCGCGTCGGGGCGCTCCACGAAAGTGGAGGTCGAGCGGGCCCTCGCGGGCCTCGCCACTGGCAGCAAGCCCGGCGACCAGATTCTCATACTTCTCCTCGGCCACGGCAGCCACGAGGGACCGGAGTCGCGCATCAACCTCCCCGGCCCGGACATCACGGCCGCCGAGCTGGCCAGGGCGCTCCTCCCGCTCGCCGATCGTCGCCTGGCGGTGGTCAACGCGGCCAGCGCCAGCGGCGACTTCATCCCCGTCCTCTCCGCTCGCGGCCGTATCGTCGTCACGGCCACCAAGACCAGCCTGGAACGCAACGAGACGCGTTTCGGCGAGTTCTTTGCCCAGGCATACGCCGGTGACGGTGCGGATACCGACAAGGATGGGCGCGTTTCCCTGCTCGAGGCGTACGTCTTCGCCCGCCGCGAGGTCGCCCGACTTTACGAGCGGGAGCGCCACCTGCTCACCGAGCATGCCCTGCTCGATGACGACGGTGACGGCCGCGGCACGGAGGAACCCGCCGCGACTGCCGGGGATGGCAGGCTCGCGCGCACTTTCGTCCTCGGCGCTCGCACTGTCGCCCGCGGCAGCACGACCCCCGCCCGCACCGATGCCTCCACGTCCACCAATCCGCGCGTCGTCGGTCTCGTCGCCGAACGCGACTCGCTGGAGCGCGCTGTGGCTGCCCTCCGGGCCCGCAAGGCAACCATGACCGACGCTGCCTACGAGACCGAGTTGGAGCGGCTCCTGGTTGCAATCGCCGAGCGGACACAGGCCATCCGGGCCCAGGAGAGCGCGCCGCCGCCCGACCTGTCGATCGGCAACCGCCAGGCCACCGAGCCGGACGCAAGGGTTTGGGGACCGGTGCCCGGAGGGATGGCATGATGGGCGTGATTGGTCGCGTGATCCAGGCGAAGGCCGTCGGTCGAACCGTCACTCTCTCACGATCCGCTGGCGGGAATGTGCTCACGATCGTGGTCGGAATGGCGTTGTTTGGCCTGATCGCGGCCACACCGGCCTGCGCCGTCCAGGTGGATCCGGCTACCCAGCGGCGCGAGGCTGCCGGGGCACGGGTTTCCGGTCGCTACGACGACGCGTTGCGTGGCTACCGCGCCCTCGCCGATGCGCCGGCGGAACCGCCGGCGACCGCGCGCGCAGCGGACAGACGCGACCTGTTGCGCCTGCTCGTGGAACTCGCCCGCTACGACGAGACAGTCACGCTCGGCACTCGCTACGCCAGCGATTCGCTGGACGGGCGCTACGTCGCTTTTCCGGTGGCGGACGCGCTGCGTGCTCGAGGACGACTGGACGAGGCGGCGACCTGGTATGAGCGCGCCGCCGCCGGTCCCGACTCGCTCCCCGCCCGACTCGCCCTCGCCGAGTTGCAACTGCTGTCCGGCAATCGTGCGCGCGCAAGCCGTGAGCTGGACGCTTTCATCGACGTCTACAACAACGCCACCGGCACGCTCACCTCGACTGACCTGGCAGCCATTGCCGGTGCGGTCCGTCAGTTGGGCGACGAGCAGCCGCGTCTCTTCCGCGACGCGCTACGTGCGTACGACGCGGCGATCGCCGCCGATTCCACCAACCTTGACGCGCGAATCGCGCTCGGCGAGCTGTTCCTGGAGAAGTACAACGGACCCGATGCCGCCGCCACGCTGGCCGGCGTGCTGCGCCTGAATCCGAACCATCCACGGGCGCTGTTGGCCGAGGCTCGTCGTCGATACACGGATGGCGAGCCGGGCGCGACGAAGCTAGTCGCACAGGCGCTCGAGCAGGCTCCGGATCTTGTGGCGGCACACGTCTTTCGTGCTCGACTGGAGCTGGATGTCGAGAATTTCCCGGCCGCCGAGAAGGAGGCTCAGCGCGCGCTCGAGGTGGACCCCGCGTCGCTGGACGCACTCGCCCTCCTCGCTGCCGTCCGTCACCTGCGCGGTGATGCGGCCGGCGTGGATGCGGCGCGCCAGCTTGCGACTACTCGTACGTCGCGCCCGGTGGCGTTCTTCGTCACCCTGGCTGACGTCGCCGCCCGTAATCGACTCTATGCTGACGCGGTCACCTTCGCCCGCCAGGGAGTCTCGCTCGACTCCAGCGCTGCACGCGCTCAGGCGGTGCTTGGCGTCAACCTGCTGCGCGTGGGAGACATGGCCGGCGGCCGGCGCGCGCTCGAAGCGGCCTTCGCCGGTGATCCGTATGACGTCTGGACCAAGAACACGCTCGACATGCTGGACGCGGTACGCGGCTACCGGGAGGTGGTGACGCCTCACTTCCGCATAGTGCTGGACGAACGCGAGGCCGACCTGCTGGCGCCTTATGCGACGGCGCTCGCCGAAGAGGCATACGCGCGCTTTGCCGCGCGGTATGGATGGGAACCCGACGGCCCCATCCGCGTCGAGCTCTATCCTCGTCATGCCGATTTCTCGGTGCGGACCGTCGGACTGGCCGGATTCGGTGCACTCGGTGTCAGCTTTGGCCCGGTGGTGGCCATGGACTCCCCGGCGGCACGCGACGCCGGCGTCTTCAACTGGGGGTCCACCCTCTGGCATGAGATAGCACACACCTTCACCCTTGGCGCCAGCCGCCATCGCATTCCGCGCTGGCTCTCAGAAGGGCTCTCGGTTTGGGAGGAGCGGCAGGCGCGCACGGGCTGGGGCTCGGAAGTGTCGCCGGAATTCCTCGCCGCATACATAGGTGGATCGCTACCGCCGCCGAGCCGGCTCACCGACGCATTCATGCGCCCAGCCTATCCGGCGCAGGTCCAGTTCGCGTACGTGGAGGCGTCGCTCGTCTGCCAGTTGATCGCTGAGGATCACGGTGCCGAGGCACTCCCCCGGCTCGTGAAGGCGTACGGCGATGGGTTGGACACGCCGGCTGCCTTCCAGAAGGTGTTGGGAGTGACGACGAAGCAGTTCGATCAGCAGTTCGACGAATGGATCCGGCGTCTGCATGCTTCCGAGATCGCCGCGGTATCGCCGTGGCGCGGCGGGGATTCCACCGTGACCGCCCCTGTCCTGGGCGGCGCCTATGCCGATGCGATGCGCGAAGCGGTGGCGGCACTGTCGGAGCGTCAGGACGATCGGGCTCGCGTACAACTGGAGCGCGCGGCGGAGATGGCGCCTGGTGCCACGGGCAGCCAGGCGCCACGGCGGTTGCTGGCCGCACTCCATCTGCGCAGGGGAGACAGCACCGCGGCGGCGACTACCCTCGCTGCCCACCTGGCGGTGGACGAGGATGACTACGAGGCGCAGTTGCAGCTTGCCGATCTGCACCAGGAGGCGGGTGATACGGATGGCGCCATCGCGGCCCTGGAGGCGACCATGTGGGTGTCGCCATACGATATCGGCACTCACGAGCGGTTGGCCGCACTGTATGACAGAGCTCCGAGACCCGCGCTCGCCGTCCGCGAGCGACGGGCGGTACTGGCGCTCGGTCCGGTGGATGAGGCCGAGGCACGGTATCAGTTGGCTCGCGCGCTGCACGTGGCCGGCGACGCGACAGGCGCCCGTCGCGAGGTGCTGAGGGCGCTGGAAATAGCACCTGCCTTCGAGCGCGCCCAGGCGCTCCTGTTGACATTGCGTTCCGGCGGAGGCCGTCCATGAGAGCACGCTCGGGTACGTCGCACAGGCGCCACCTGCTCATCGCCCTGGTCGTCTTCCTGGCACTGGCGGTGGTCGCCATGGCCGTCGAGGCGCAGCGCGGACGGGGCGGCGGACGGCGCAATCGGGAGCCGATCACGGCGACCAAGGTGCCCTATGATGGCCGCTTCACCTTCGCCCGCATCGCCTTCACACTCACCCCGGAAGCGGGCTATGACGTGAAGTGGGCACACGATTACCCGCGCGCCGAGCGGCATTTCATGCAACTCCTGCGCGAACTCACGACGCTGGAGCCGTACATGGACGGCGGCACCGTGATATCGCTGGGCGATCCTGACCTGTTCAAGTTCCCGATCGCCTACTTCAGCGAGCCGGGCTTCTGGGATATGGATGATGCCGAGGTGGCGGCGCTGAGGGCCTATGTGCAGAAGGGCGGCTTCATGATCTTCGACGACTTCGCCGGCGGTCACTGGTACAACTTCGAACGCCAGATGCGCCGCGTCCTTCCCGATGTACGGATGGTACGCCTGGATGTGACCCATCCCATCTTCGATTCGTTCTTCCGCATCCCGAACCTGGAATACCGGCATCCGTACTACAACGTCGCGTCGGAGTTCTGGGGCATATACGCGGACAACGATCCGAGCCAGCGATTGGTGGCGATCATCAATTACAACAACGATGTCGGCGAGTACTGGGAGTTCTCCGACCAGGGGTTCTTCCCGGTCGAGATGTCGAACACCGCATACAAGCTGGGCGTCAACTACATCATCTACGCGATGACGCACTGACGGCCAGGTCGTACAGGCCGCCGTCCGCCATCGGCAGAACCGCAACCTGCAACCCGCGATCCGCATGACGACTCTCTCCTCGCCGCACGCCCCAGCACAGGTAGACGAATCACTCGTCGAACGTGTTGCCGAACTCCGGCAACGCATTCTGGGTGAGGTTCGCAAGCGCGTCATCGGGCAGGACGAGGCTGTGGAGCTGGCGCTGCTGGCACTCTTTGCCGGCGGGCACTCGCTCATAGTAGGCGTACCAGGGTTGGCCAAGACGCTTCTCGTCCATACCCTGGCGCAGACGGTGGACCTGAAATTCAATCGCATCCAGTTCACGCCCGACCTGATGCCCAGTGACATCACCGGCACCGACCTGTTGCAGGAGGACGTGGAACGTGGCACGCGCAAGCTCGTCTTCAGCCCGGGACCGATCTTCGCCAATGTCGTCCTGGCCGATGAGATCAACCGTACGCCACCCAAGACCCAGGCGGCCCTGCTGGAAGCGATGCAGGAACGGCGTGTGACGGTGCAGGGGGTCACCTACAAGCTGGACGAACCGTTCTTCGTCTTCGCCACCCAGAACCCTATCGAGCTCGAGGGCACCTACCCGCTACCGGAAGCGCAGTTGGATCGCTTCATGTTCGAGATCGTCATCGACTACCTGCCGGAAGACGAGGAGGTGTCGGTGGTGCAGACGACCACGGCTCTCGCTGGCGAGGAGCCACAGGCGGTGGTCTCCGGAGCCGAGCTGCGCGAGTTCCAGTCGCTGGTGCGTCAGGTTCACGTGGTGGAGCCGGTCGCGCGCTACGCAGTGCGGCTGGCGCGGGCCAGTCGTCCGGGCCCCGATGCGCCGGAAGCGGTGCGCAAGTACCTGACGTTCGGCGCCAGTGTGAGGGCGGCACAGTTCCTCGTCCTGGGCGGGAAGGCGCGGGCCCTGCTGCAGGGGCGAGCACATGTGGGATTCGAGGACATTCGCGCGCTGGCCCGACCGGTGCTGCGCCATCGCCTGCTCCCCAACTTCCACGCCCGCGCCGAGAGTGTCACCACCGACGACGTCGTGGCGAAGATCGTCGACGCCGTAGCGGTACCGAGGTCCGGACTGTGACTACCGCCGTCCGCGATGGCGCGACTGGTGTGCTTCCCCATCTCGTCGATCCGGCGGTGCTGTCGCGGATCGGCGACCTGGAGCTCATCGCGCGCGGCGTCGTGGACGGCTTCATCTCCGGGCTGCATCGCTCACCGCACCTGGGCCTCAGTACCGATTTCGCCGAGCACCGACCGTACGCGCCCGGCGACGACATCCGGCGCGTGGACTGGCGGCTGATGGGGCGTACCGATCGCTATTACGTGAAGGAATTCGAGGCGGACACGAACGCGGCCGTCACTGTACTGATGGATGTCTCCCGCTCCATGGACTACGGCAGCGCGGGGATGACCAAACTGGAGTACGCACGAATGCTCGCCGCCTGCGTGCTCTACTTCTCGCGGCGCCAGCGTGATCGTGTGGGACTGGCGCTGTTCGACGACAAGCTGGTGGACGTCGTGCCGCCGTCGGCGAGACACCTGTCGCAGGTACTGTATTCGCTGGCCAGTGCCCGTGCCGGCCGTCCCGGTTCGCTCGGCGCACCGCTTCGGAGTTATGCCGCCGCTCATCCACGCCGGGCCATCCTGATCGTCATCTCCGACCTCTATGAGGAGCCGGAGGAGGTGATGCAGGCGTTGCACGCACTTCGGGGACGCGGCAGCGAAATCGTGATGTGGCATGTTCTCGACCCGGCGGAACTGGACTTCCCCTTCCAGGATGCCGCCAGCTTCCAGGACATGGAGGGCGAGGAGGTGATGCCGGCGGTGCCGTCACAGCTCCGGGAACGGTACCGCGCTCTTCTCGCCGAGCACACGGCAACGCTGGCGCACCGCATCGGTGCCGCCGGAATGGATTATCAGCTCTTCGACACGCGGCGACCGCTGGGCGAGGCGCTGCACACGTATCTGGCGACGCGTGAACGGCTCGCCGACCGCCGCGGCGCGCCGCGGGGAAGGGGCTGATGGGGCCCCTCGGCTGGCTGGCGCCGGCGCTCCTGGCCGGGCTCGCGGCACTCGCCGTGCCCATCGTACTGCACCTGCTGCAGCGTGAACGGCGGCAGGTGGTGGAATTCCCGTCGCTCATGTTCCTGCGACGCATTCCGCAGGAGACAACGCGCCGTCGGCGCATCCGCCATCCGCTTCTGCTTGCCCTTCGCCTTCTTGCCCTCGCTCTCCTGGCTTTTGCCTTCGCCCGACCCTTCCTCCGCGACCGGGTGGCCGCCCTTCCGGTCACTCGTGAATCACGCGAGGTAGTGATCCTGCTCGATCGGTCGTACAGCATGGGCTATGGAGACCGCTGGTCGCGTGCCGTCGCGGCGGCCGCCCAGGCCGTGGACGGGCTGCGTGGTGGCGACCGGGGTACCCTGGTCCTGTTCGACGAGATTGCCGAGGCTGTAACCAGTCCGACCGACGACGCAGCGTTGCTGCGCTCACAACTTTCCCGGGCCAGACCAGGTGCGGCGGCGACCCGATACACGCCAGCCCTGCGCATGGCGCGCGACATCCTCACCGAGTCCGACCGGTCGCGACGGGAGGTGGTTGTGGTGAGCGATTTCCAGCGAGCCGGGTGGGACGGCTCTGCCGACGACCTGCGCCTTCCCGCGGGTACCGTGGTGCAGCGGGTGGACCTCTCGGGCCCGGCTGGCGATGTGGCCGTGGCGAATCCTGAACTCACGCGCAGCGAGCTCGATGGCCGGGAGGCGCTTACCGTGAGCGCACGGCTGCATTCCACCTTCCCCGAGCCGACCACGAGAAGTGCGACGCTGGAACTCAACGGACGAGCGATGGAGACGGTGGAGGTCGCGCTTCCGGCGACCGGCACTGCGGTGGCCAACTTCGCGCCGGTCGCGCTCCCTCCTGGTGTGTTGCGCGGGGTCGTCCGCCTGGACAGCGATGCCCTGGCCATCAACGATACTGCTCACTTCGTCACCGCCCGCCCGCGCCGGCTGAGTGTGCTGGTGGTGCAGCCGACGGCGTCGGCCGCACGTACCAGCCTGTACCTGGGCCGTGCCCTGGACCTCGCCCAGGATCCAGCTTACGACGTGACCGTTCGTTCGGCCAGTGCGCTCGCTCCGGCGGACCTGGAAGGTCGAGCGTTGGTGATCCTCAATGACGTTGCGCCACCGCAGGGTGCGACCGGACGACGCCTGGCGGCCCACCTCACCGCCGGCGGTGGCATGGTCGTCGCCAGTGGTGAGAGCAGCGGACGTGCCCGCTGGACTGGCCCGGTTGCCGATGTTGCACCGCTGGAGCTGGGTGCAGTGCGGGACCTCGGCACCGGTGGCGCTGTCGGCTACGGCAGCGTTGGGAGCGTGGATCGCGCTCATGTGATCTTCGCTCCCTTCCGCGACGCGCGGGATGGCGGTATTGCCGCACGGATCCTGCGCTATCGCGAGTTGCGTCCGGACACTGCTGCTCGCGTACTCGCCAGCTTCGACGACGGTGCTCCGGCGCTGGTGGAGCGCGCGGTTGGTCGCGGTCGGCTGTTGATCTGGACAAGCTCGCTGGACAATGACTGGACTGACCTGCCCCTGCAGCCCGCCTTCCTTCCTTTCATGCACGAGTTGGCCAGATACGCGGCCGGCGGGACGGCGTCCGTTGCCTCGGTTCAGGTGGGGCAGCGGATCGGGGTAGGGCGCTACGCCGCGGAACTTGCCGGTGCCGGCGACGTGGGATCTTCCACCGGGCGCTGGCTGGCCGTGTCGCCTTCCGGTGCGCGCGAGGAGATTGCCGATGGCGGCGCGCTCTCTCCGCGTGAGTCTGGGGTATACGAGTTGCGGCCCATGGATGCGGATGCTGGACCTGCGGTACCACTGGCGGTGAACGTGGATCCGGCTGAGGGAGACCTGACCCCGCTCGACTCGGCAGCGATGGGCATGCGCGCCGAGGAAGGGGCGGCGTCCGTGAACGATATGCTGCGCGCGTCCGGCACCGCCCTCACCGACGCCGAACGCGAAGGGAGGCAGAGTCTCTGGTGGCCGCTGCTCGCACTTGCCGCGCTGCTGCTGGCCGGGGAACCACTGCTCGCCAACCGACTGGCCACGCGGACGCGATGATGGATGACGAGATGACGACGCACGAGCCGTCACGACCGGATGGACGGGATGGGAAGGCAAAACGCAGGCAACGCAGGAGAGGTTGATATGGCTACCACGCTGCCACTGGGATCGGCAGACCGCGAACTGGACGACTCGCTCCGACGTGTGCGAGCGCGCCGACGTTGGCGCGTCGTGCTGCAGGGCGCTTCCACGGTGCTGGCTACGGCCATCGCGCTTCTCCTTGCCGGAGCGGCGCTCTTTGCCCTTGCTGGCCAGGGCGCAACGACGGTGATGGTCGTGCGGCTGGTGGCGATCGTGAGTGTCAGCCTTGCCGCGTGGCTATGGTTGGCGCGACCGCTGGCTCAGCATCCTTCAGATGTTCAGATCGCGCACCTGTTGGAGGACCATGAGCCGTCGCTGGATGCTGCCCTGCTGAGCGCGGTGGACGTGCGGACGCTGCCTGCCGACAGCGGAGCTCACGTGCTCGACCGCAGGCTCACCAGCGAGGCGACAGCGCGACTGCGCGATGTGGAAGGCGGGCGTCGCGTGGAGCGACGGCCGCTGCAGCTTCACGCGGCGCTGGTGGCCGTGCTCGCCGCAACGCTGGTCGGGCTGACGTTGATCGGTCCGACGGCAGTGCGCCAGGCGGCGCGCCTGGTGTTGCTTCCCGCGGCCGCGGTGGATCCGGCGATGCTGCCGGGTGTACGCCGCCTGGCCGTGGAGCCCGGCAATGCGGATGTCGCACGTGGTGGGGACGTGCAGCTCAGGGCCCGCCTCATAGGCTTCGGTGGCGACCGTGACTCGGCGGTGCTCATGCTGCGGACGGTGGGCGACAGTGTCACGCCGCCCGGGGAGTGGGAGCGTCAGTTGATGATGGTTGGCGATAGCGCCGGCCAGTTCGGGCTCCGGCTCTTTGACGTTGCCACGCCGACGGAGTACTACGTGGAAGCTGGTGGCCTGCGTTCGGAGACCTTCCGTATACGTGTTACCGACCTGCCGTACGTGAGCGGGCTGTCCTTCATCTACGAGTATCCGGCCTACACCGGCCTGTCCCCGGACACGATCGTGAACGGCGGTGACATAGTGGCGCCGGCCGGGACGCGAGTGCACATGAATGCTGCCACGACCATGCCTGCCCTCGGCGGCCGCGTGGTCATGGAGGGGCGTGACACCGTCACCCTCACCCCGCGGCCCGATGGCACGCTGGCCGGAACGCTCGTCGTCCGCGATCCGGGTTTCTACATGGTGGAATTGGGGGCAGCCGGCGGTAGCTACGTGCGTGGCTCGCTGGATTACGCGATCGACGTGCTCGCCGATCGCGCACCGACGGTCGTCTTGACCAAGCCCGGCCGCGATACCCGCCCCACATCGCTCGAGGAGGTGTTCTCGGAGGCCCGTGCCGACGACGATTATGGCGTTGCCCGGCTGGAACTCGTCTACAGCGTGAACGGCGGCGAGGAGAAGGTGGTTGCACTCCACGACGGTACGCCGCGTCGCGAACTCACGGCTGGACATACCCTCTACCTGGAGGAGCTGGGGCTGGAGCCGGGTGACCTGGTGTCGTACTACGCTCGCGCCACCGACGCCGACGCTGTTGCCGGCGCCAAGACCACCACCACCGATATCTACTTCATGCAGGTCCGCCCTTTCGGCCGCGACTATACCGCCGCCGATCAGCAGGGTGACGGCGGGGGCGGTGGGGGTGGTCAGGCTCCGCCCGGCGCACTCTCCCGGCAGCAGCGTGACGTGGTGGCAGCCACATTCAAGACGAGGCGCGACAGCGCCGCGAACGGTGGTGAGCGTTACCGCCAGGACGTCTCCACGCTGGTGCTTGCCCAGGGACGCGTGAGAGAACAGGCGGAGGAACTGTCGCGCGAGCTGGTACAGCGCGGCGTGCTGGCAACCGATTCCTCCTTCGCCATCATCGGCGACGAGATACCGAAGGCGGTGGAGGCGATGCGTGAGGCGGAAGAGGCGCTTGGCCGGCGGGACGCGGCGAGAGCGCTACCCGCCGAGCAGCGAGCGCTACAGCACCTGCAGCGGGCCGAAGCGGCCTTCCGCGAGACGCAGATCGCGCAGGGCGGTGGCGGGGGCGGGGGCGGTGGAGGCGGTGGCGCCTCGGCTGACGAACTGGCCGACCTGTTCGAGCTGGAGAACGACCGACTCCAGAATCAGTATGAGGCCGTTCCTCGTGGAAATGCGGAGAGCGCCGCGGAGGAGATCGACGAGCTGCAGGAGCGGCTGCGCGAACTGGCCCGGCGTCAGCAGCAGCAGAACGAGCGGTTGCAGCAGGGACTGTCGCGGCTGCAACAACAGCAGGGTGGTGGCGGCCAGGGCGGTGCCGCCCAGCGCCAGCTTGCCGACAGTGCTGAGGCACTGGCGCGGCAACTCGAGCGGCTGGTACGCGAGCAGCCATCGGCGGCCATGCAGGACGCTGCCCGTGGACTCCGGGACGCGGCCGACGCCATGCGTCGCTCCGCTGCCGGGGACGGGCAACGAGGTCTCTCCGAAGGTTCGCGTGCGCTCGACCGACTGGCGCAGGCGCAGCGAGGCCTCAAGGAGTCCGGTGAGCGGGGACTGGAGGCATCGGTGAACGAGGCTGTCCAGCGCGCGGAGGAGCTGGCGCGTGGCCAGCGCGAGGTTGCCAATCAGGTGGACCGTCTGTCCGGCCAGGCCGCCGCGCAGGGCAGCGCCGAACGTACCCGCATCGCCGAGCGCTCACGCCAACTGGCGGAGGCCGCCCGGTCGCTGGAGAGCAGGGTGAGCGAGGCGGCGCGTGCCGCCCGCGCCGATCAACCGGAGGCGGCTCGCCGGCTTCAGGGGGCCGCCGCCGAGATTCGCGATCGCCGCCTGGCCGACAAGCTCGCCTTCGCCGGAGAGGCGCTCGGCCGCGGCTCGCCGGACTATGCGCGGAACGTCAACGAACAGGTTGGCGAGGACGTCGAGGCCGTCCGTCAGGCCATCGCCGACGCGGCCAGGGCAATGGACGACCCTTCCCAGCGCCGCGAATCGCGCGCCCTGGCCCGTGCCGGTGAGCTGGCACGGGCGCTGGAATCGCGCATGGAGCGAACGTCAGGGCAGGGAGGGCAGGACGGTCAGCAGGAAGGCCAGGCCGGTCAGCAGGGCCAGGCCGGTCAGCAGGGTCAGGCCGGTCAGCAGGGTCAGGCCGGTCAGCAGGGCCAGGCCGGTCAGCAGGGTCAGGCCGGTCAACAGGGCCAGGCCGGTCAGCAGGGCCAGGCTGGTCAGCAGGGTCAGGCTGGTCAGCAGGGCCAGGCTGGGCAACAGGGCCAGGCCGGTCAGCAGGGCCAGCAAGGCCAGGCGCAGGGCGGAGGGCAGGGCCAGGGCGGAGGGCGCGGACAGGGCATGCCGGGTCAGCCCAGTGCCGGCGGGCAACGCGGGCAGCCCCCGTCCGGAAATGCCCAGCCCCAGGGCGCCGGCGGCCGAGGGGCCCCGCTGGACAATGCCACCGTCCGTCAGCTTGCCAGCGAGGCTGGCCAGCGACGGCGGGAGGCCGAGGCACTGGGCCAGGAGATGCGTGCCCTCGGTATGGATGCAGCATCGGTGGCGACGATGCTGGAGCGACTTCGCGCGCTCGAGTCCACCAGTGCCTACAGCGACCCCGCTCAGACGCGCCGGATGCAGCAGGCGGCGCTGGATCAGGTGAGGGCGCTCGAGTTCGCCCTCCGGCGTTCGCTCGTTGGCGAGCAGGACGGGCGGCCCGTCCTGGGTCGCGCCGCGGCGGCACCGGCCGCTTACCGGGAACTCGTGGCCGAGTACTACCGTGCGCTCGCGCGCGATCCCAGACAGTAGGAGCACCGGGACAGTCGTCGGTCGGCCCGCATGTTGCGCTGGATCAGGGCGACATGCGCGGCCGCCGGCCGGCCCGACATCCCGACTGCGTGCAGCGGAGTCGACGGGCTAGGGTCTCGGGTACGACCTGACGCCGACCATTCCCTGCGGCTGTACCGTGACGCGCGCCAGGCAACCTTCGATCTGGAGAATCCATCATGGCAGACCGGCTCGACGACGACGCGATCAACGAAGCCCTGCAGACGTTGCCCGGCTGGAAGCGCGAGAACGACGCCCTCGTCAAGGAATTCACCTTTCCGACTTTCCTGGAGGGAATCGCCTTCGTCGTGCGCGTGGCCCAGGCCGCCGAAGCCGCCGGCCACCACCCGGATATCGACATCCGTTATACCCGGGTGCGCTGTGTCCTCACCACGCATGACGCCGGCGGCATCACGGCGAAGGACGTGGAGCTCGCGTCAGCGATCCCGGACCTGCGGATGGAGTGACGCGGACGAGGTGCCGCGCCACGTCTTCGGGGTGGAGCGGTTCCTCACAGCCCGCCCTGACGGAGCTTGATACTGCCGTTCACGGTCTTCAGCGAGACTCTCCGGCCACCCTCGCCCACCGTTGCCCTCACGTGCCGAGGGTTTATGCGGCCGCTGACGGTGAGAGGGAAGTCGGACTCGATCGTTCCGTTCACCGTCTCCATGCGCAGGTCGGCGCTCAGCGGGTTCGGTACGATGACGGTGATCGAACCGTTGACCGTCGAATACGACAGGTCATCCGTTCCCGAATTACCCATCTCTGCCCGGACACTGCCGTTCACGGTCTCGGCGCGCACCGGGCCGCCCATCGAACTCGCGTCGATACTGCCATTGACGGTGTGCGCATCCACGGCAGCAGTCGCGCCGGTGATTCGCAGGTCGCCGTTGACCGTGTTCATGTCCAGCTTCACCCGCTCCGGCACGAGCACGACGAACTCCACCGAGACGTCGTTGGACCTGTCGTTGCGACCGCGACGCGAACCGTTGTGATAACCGTCCTCGTCGCAGCGCGCGTCCTCGTTCCAGAGCGCGCAGGCCAGTATGTCGCCGTTGCTCATGGCGAGCGCCTCGATCCGCACTGCCGACGGATCCCCGCGGCGCCATTTCTTGCGCGCGTCGATGACCACGTTGTCGCCACTCCCTCGCTCCACGCGTACTCCGCCGTTCAGGTTCCTGACGATGACCGTGCGCCCGCTCTCCACGGCGCCCTGCCAGTGGAACTCGTCGCCCGATGACTGGGCACCGGCCAGGTTGACCGGCATGAGTACGGCTCCGGTGACCATCACGATGGCCACAGAGTGACGGCCACGCCGATTGGTTCTGAGCATCTGATATATCTCCGTGCGTTAGGGTCGGCGTGTGCGGCCGCTGGCGCGACGCAGCGTGACGTTGCCGCTGAACGTCTCGGCGGTAATCCTTGCGCCACCATTGCCAAGCGTGAACTCCATCGATCGCGAGCTGCTGCGGTTGCGGCCACCGAGGGTGACCGGGAAGGCGCTGTCCAGCTCACCGCTGAAGGTGCGCAGCGAGAATTCCGCGCCGGCATTCTCGGGGAGGGTCAGTTGCACCTCGCCGGAGTGGCTGTTGAACTGGTAGCGGCCGTCCCGATCGAGCGTGCCGTCGAAATCGATGTCACCGCTCGTTGTCTTGGCTGTCACATTGCGCGAACGGAGTCCGGTCAACGACAGTTCCCCACTCACCGAGTTGGCTCGCACGTCGCCCTCCGCCTCCCGAACCGTCACATCTCCGCTTACCGAGCGGACGGACAGGTCGCCCCGAACCCGCGTGACACGCACATCTCCCGAGACACTCGCGACACTCGTGAGCCCGACGGCATCGGTGACCTCCACGTCGCCGCTCACACTGGAGGCGTCCACCTCGGACCCGCTGTTCGCGACACTCACGTCACCGGAGACGCTGACCGCACGCACTCGCGTGCCCACCGGCACCATGATCTCGTAGCGGGATTCTCCAAGGTCGCGGCTGCCACGCCAGTTCCGTTCGCCCTCCACCCGGAGCTTCACGCGGCTGCTGGAGAGTTCGGAGATCACCCGTCCTCTCTCCACCCAGGCGCGCACTCGAATATCCGCCCGGTCCCAGGCCGTAACGGTGATGTCGCCGGATACCTGCTCGACGTCCACCAGCCCACCCTTCGCGAAGCGGTAGGTCGTATCGACGACGATGCGCATGTCAGCGTTGTCCCGACGACTGCGCTGCGCTCCCGCGTCGCCGCTGACAGCGACAACTGCGAGCGCAGCAATCAGGAACCTGAGCGGGAGGCGGGGTCCAGGATGATGCATGGTCAGCGGGATTGAGAGGCGACAGGCCGAGGGTCGGAAAGCGTTCGTGAGGGCGCGGGAGTAGTCGCGTATGATCGTCGTGGGCATGGCTCGATCATCCGGTGTTCAGGTGCCGCTGGCAAGTCGGACGGCGGTGCGCATCAGTTCCAGCTTCTGGTCCAGTGCGTCGGAGAGTTGTCGGTTGAGAAGGCCGCTAGCCGGGTCGCGCTCGAGCGCGGCGCGGCTCTCCTGAATGGCGCGGTCGATGATCAGGAGATTCGTCTCGAGGATGCGCACGGTGCCGGTGTCCAGTACGGCTCGTCGCTCGTCGAGCAGCGTCTTCATGCGCGCGATCTCGGGAGCGTAGGCTCCCACGACGTCGGGGCGGCTGGAGCGGATCGGCTGATTGGCGGCCAGGCTGGCAGATGGGAGAGCGTTCGCTGGTCCGCCAGCAGGTGGCAGCGCAGCGGTTGCCGCCACCACGGATGCATTCGGGTCCGCTGACCCGTCAGTTGCCACGAGCCTGTAGGTGAGCAATGCCGACGAGGTCACGAGCAGCGCCGCCGCTGCGGCGGCCGCGGCCGCCGGCCACGGCCGACGATACCAGGCGGTCGCATGAGTTCCAGCCCTCAGCGACCGGGAAGGAGGGCTGTGTGGCTGGAACCGGACCACCGGTGTTCCGATACGATCGGCGATTCCGTTCCACAGGTCATGCGAGGGCGTCAGTTCGGGAAGCAGCCCGGCGTCGTGTTTGATCTTCAATAGCTCCGTGAGCAGCACTGAGCAGCTACCACAGGTGGATCCGTGCAACTCGAGAGCGCTGAGGATCGCACCGGCTACCTCGCCGTCGACCATCGCCGAGGCGTATTCCTCGAACGTCTCGCAGGTGACTGGATCTGGCTGGTAAATCATGTCCTGGGTCATCGGTTCAGGGCCTCGCGAAGGAGCCGTCGTGCTCGGTGGAGCTGTGCCTTGCATCCGCCTGCAGTGACACCGAGCAGGTCGGCGATCTCCTCGTGCTTGTATCCTTCCACATCGTGCAGTACGAAGACCTGCCTCGCACCCGGCGGCAGCGTACCTATGGCCTGTTCGAGGTCCATCCTCATACCTGGGTGGACCGAGTGTTGCGCCCGCCCGTCGATCTGCTCCTGGTCATCCAGTTCCCGCCCGCGCCGTCGCGCCATCGTCTTCCGGTGATTCAGCACGAGGTTGACCGCCAGTCGATGCAGCCAGGTGGAGAAGGCACTCTCCCCTCGATACAGGGAGAGCTTTTCCCAGGCTCGTACAAAGACATCCTGGGTCAACTCCTCGGCCTCGTTGCGATCGGAGACCATGCGGGCGCAGAGTGAGAAGACGCGACCTGAATGCAGCCGGTACAGCCGTTCGAATGCCAGCCTGTCGCCTGCTGCGGCGAGCGCGATGTCAGGCTCAGCGTACAGAGGAGAGGACGGCAGAGGTTGTCCGGGCCGGGTTGGTATGGCAGGATCATTGGCTGTCATCGGCATCGCACCAGGTCAGATAGCACCAGTCGTGGAATGGTTTGAATGCCCTACGAGGTGGAACCGGAAATGGAGTCAGGAGCAGGACATGGGGGCGGTCGACCCGGGCGCCTGCGTGCCTCCAGCGTCCTCCTCACCACCGGGCACCCCGCGGTGCTACCTTCGTCTCGTGTGCCAACCATCACCGACAAACTCCAGAGTCATGGATCTCAACCAGTACCAGGAACTGGCCGCCCGCACTCTCGGGCGCGAACGCAGCCACGAGCAACAACTCGCCAATGCCGCCCTTGGCCTGGCCGGAGAGGCGGGTGAGGTGGCCGACACTCTCAAGAAGCATCTCTATCACGCCCACCCGCTGGACCGCGACGCCGTGGTGAAGGAGTTGGGCGACTGTCTCTGGTACGTTGCGGCAATGGCCACCGTACTGGACGTGAGCCTGGAAGAGATCGGTGCCCAGAACATAGACAAGTTGCGCCGACGCTACCCGGAAGGATTCTCCGTCGAGCGGAGCCTGAACAGGGTGGAAGGCTGAGCGGTCGGCGGTAGCCGGCGGCCGGCCCCCCAGCAGGTCGCAAGGGCCACGGTCATGGTCGGTCGGCTGCCCTGCGACTGGCTATTCGCGGGCCGGCGGGACGAGAATCAGAAGAGCGGAGATCCTGGGAACCGTGGGCACCGCGGGATCTGTCCGGGCCACCGAAGCCGCCCCATCCAGTTCCGGTCCGTCGCCTATGGCCGTTGCGACGGATTGGTCCCCAGGCGTTGGTCGGCGGCCTTCGCTGTCGGCGAATGCAGCCAGCGTCCGCAGCCAGAAGGCGTCTGCCATGGGTGCCGACACGATCTCGGCCAACACCCGTTCACCACCGACACCCAACGGACGCGTGAGGGACCGACGAGCAGCGGCGGCCAGGTCAAGGATGGCTGACCGTTGGTGGAGCGGCGTCGACCGTACGATATGGGCCAGCCGGGCCAGAAGTCGGCGCTGTAGCGGGACTGCGCCGGGCGCAACGATAGCCAGCGCATCTGCCGCAGCCCGGCCGCGATGCCATGCTGCAACTGCCTCGTGTGCCCACCTCACGGACGCCGCATCCGGCCGGGCAGCGGGTCCGGAGCGATCCATGAGGTCGGCGACCGCGGCCGCGAGCGCCGGGTCGTCGCTGGCCGGGCCACGGTCGGAGCGGCCAGCGAGTATCCTGGTCCGGCCGTCCATCACTATCGCGGCCAGGAACGCTGCGTCCGCCTGATCAGGTGGCGCCTGGAGGGCGCCGGCCACGGTGACGTCGCCGTCCGCGCCCACGCCTGCTCCGTCGTCGGCGCCACCGTCGCCAGCAACCGGAGCCGCGGCTCGTGCGTCCCCGTCATCGTTGGAACAGGCACAGCCGATCCAGCTATCGCCGCGCACGCCGACGGTGTCGCGCCAACGTCTGAGTCGGGCATGAAGCGCAGTGTGGTACACCGGCGGCGCCTTCGCGCGGGTCACGACAGAGCTGGCCGGGGATGAACCGGACGAACTGTCGCCAGGTGGGGCAAGCGGAGGCAGGATCGCTCCCCTCACCCCAACGGCCCGGCCGGCGTCGCGCCACTTGCGCCTCAGTCGTCGCTCCACTCCAAGCAGCCGTTCGGAGCGCGCCGGAGGGGATAGTGCATAGACCTGGATCGACGCATGGGGCGAACCCAGACGTGCTGCACGGCCTACTCGCTGTTCCAGGCGAGCGGCGGTCCACGGCAGGTCGAGATGGACAACGACCGAAGCATCCTGCAGGTTGATTCCCTCGCTCACCACGTCAGTGGCGATGAGCATCGTGATACGCTCGGCACGGATCGGCGGCGCGACGCCGTGGGCCAGTGGCGCGAACCTGCGTAGCGCTTCGTCGCGCGTCAGCATGCCGCCTGCCACGCGCGCGCTATCGCCATGCAGCGCGCAGACGCCGCCGTCGCGCTCCAGCAGCCGGTAGAGTGCGTCGACAGTGTCGGAATATTGGGAGAAGGCGACGACATGCGCGCCGTCGTGGCGGTGACGCACTGCACGCAGGGCATCGGCGCGCCCGTTGTCGTCGCACTGGCTCGACTGCCGCAGCAGCGCGCGCACGCCGTCGCGATGCGCGATCAGTGCCTCTCGCAGCGATGGCGTCACCTCACCCACCACCTCGAACAGGCCGGGCAGCGGAAGTTGCACCGCGTCGTCACCGACCGCCCACCGCCGCAACTCGGCACTGCCAAGGTGGTGGCCCGAATCAAGCGCTGCCAACAGCGCCTCGGCGCGCACGAGGCGTCGCCGTAGTGCGCCGGTCAGGGCACCGATACTTGAACTCCACTGACGTACCAGACCGTGAGCGAGGAGTGCGCCGGCGTCGCCGCCGTCACGCGTAGGCAGTGGCGGCGGAAGCTCCAGGATGGCGTCGAGCAGGTCGTTCTGTGTTGGTTCGTCGCCGCCGGGCAGCCAGACGAGTGGGGAGATCGTGGGCGGTCTCGAGGGTGCGCTCACCTCTGCGGCATCGCGGCGCACCACGCAGCGGGCAACTGTCGCCGCGTCCAGTGTCCATGCGGCCGCGCCCGCGAACAGTGCCAGCAGGTTGCGCAGGTCGCCGCTGTGGTTGTGGACCGGCGTGGCGCTGAGTAGTAGCACCGGCGTACCACCCAGCAGGCGGGCCAGCCGATCGTAGCGGCGCGTGGCCGGGTTGCGAAAGTGTTGTGCTTCGTCCACCACCACCAGGTCGTAGGTCGACCTGCCCACGTCCACCGTTTCGACGCGGCTCAGGCTCTCGGTGGTACGGAACGACGCCCGCACTCCAGTACGACGCAGCGCTTCCGCCCACATGGGCGCCAGCGCCGCTGGTGCCACCACCAGCGCGTGTCGCACACTGGCCGCGAGCGCGAGCGCAACGTAGGTCTTGCCCAGGCCCGTCTCATCGGCCAGGAGCGCGCCACCCAGCGCCTGCATGGCGGCCCTCAATCGGTGCACGGCGTGAACCTGGTGCGGGAGCAATGTGACGTCGCCGATGGTCAGGGCCTCCGACCAGTCGTTGGCGAGCGCGAGCGCGGCGAATCGGCGACGCGCCTCCGCTGCACCGCCAGTGGTGTCGTGCTCAGCCGCGTGCCCCCTGCCGATGCCTCTCTGGACGCCGCTCGTTCCGGGTGTCATGCGGTTGGGCCGATCCTGCCGCGCCGGCTGTGGATCGTGCTCCGCAACCGCGACCACGACGTACGGTCGGCAGGAGCAGCGCTCTGTGCTGTCCGCATGCTGATGGCGGGCCCATGAAGGCGCCATCTCATCGGCGCGCCCACTGCAACAGCGGCGTGACCGCCGATCCCAGAATCCCGTGGCACCAGCAGGTGACGTCGGTCAGTTCCTCGTCACTTACCAGTTCGCCAGCCCGCGCACGGCGGGCAAGTGGTGCCAGCGCGGCGCGTGCCCTCATCCACCGAGTGGGAAGCGGCAACAGCGCCATTGTCCACGACATGAAGCGGTGATATCCACCGCGCGCAGGTTCGGCGAGTGCTGCCAGCCATGCGGTCATGGGTGGCGAGTTGAGGAGCGCGGTGAGCGCGAGCGCGTCATCATCGCTGGTGCAACGGAGGACGTAACAGCTATTGATCGGAATCGTCGGATCACCTGCTTCGAGCATTGCGGCGCGGGGTGTGAGGCCCAGGTCGGCCCATACCACGCGCGGCGTGTCGTGGGCCGCTGACTCGGTGCGAAAGAGGCTCCACCAGGGCCGGCCGTGCCGGGCATCCGCACGGCGGTCGAGGCGGCCGCGCCACCGCTCCAGCCAGCGCAGCGCGCCGGGAGGCAACTCCGCGAGTGGAGCACCCTGGGCGTCGTAAGGCCAGAGAATGAGCCCGGAAGAGGGTTGCAGTTGCCATGGCCGCATCGTTTCGCCGCGTGCCAGTGGTCGCAGCAACGTGGCTTCCACCGCTGCTGCGAGGGCCTGCGCCGCGGAGGTCGCGCCGCCTGAATAGGGACCAATCCTGCCGTCCGCCTCGTGGCGGAAGAGAAATGCCTCGTTGCAACCACTCTTCACGCCCAGTAGCGGCCGGCCAGCGGGACCGGCGGCGAGATGACTTCCCCGGTCGCGCAGCAGGTCGAACGCGCGACGCGCGTCCGGTGGCAGCAGCAGCCACGGTGCACCGTCGTCGCCACCCAACGGAAGTGTCGTCGTCGGAGCGCACCAGTGACGTTCCTCTCGTCCGACCCATTCGGCGAGTCGGATCGTCGTCCTCGATGTCGTGCCGGGCCGGTCGTCAGGCGGAACGGCGTGACGATGATTCGCCTGGTCGGCGTCGGCAGCTCCGTGCTCTGTCAGTTCGGCACGGACTGCTGCCCCGGTCATGACGGTTCGCTCGTCCTCCCCCGGCGGGCGTTCCGGTCCATCCCGCGGCGGCACGGTGCGGGTGGCGACGAGGAGAGACGGATAGACAGCGGCGTCGAAGTTGTGCGGAGACCGCGACCAATCCTCCAACGTCGTGACCACGGCCTCCGTGGCCAGAAGCCGACGTACGCCCCCGCCGGCCAGGGCTCTCCAGAGCTTGGCTGGCAGCAGCATGCCAACCGTGCCGCCCGGACGAAGGAGCGACAGTGCGCGCTCCACGAACAGCGCTGACAGGTCGGCCTGGGCGGCGAAACCAGCGCCGGCACCGGCGAGTTCCGCACCCGCCCGCCATGGCGCTTCACGGGCTACGCGAAAGAGCTGGCGCAGTCGGTGGCGCTCGGCTGGCGCGTGGCGGTGCGGTCGTACCCATGGTGGGTTGCCCAGCACGAGATGGAAGCCACCGCTGGCGGCCATGTCGGCGAAGTGCGTGGCGAATGAGAACGGCAGTCCAGCCCCGCCGGCGACCGCCCGGCGGCGACCGTCCAGGCGCCATATCTCCGTCCGGAGAAGGGACAGTTGGCGAGCCTGGGCGGCCGACGGTCGGGCGCGACCGCCAAACAGGTCTCGCGAGCGCACGGCCGCCAACAGCTCCAGTCGATGTGACCGCATGACCTTCGCGGCCCTGTCCAGTGAGGCCACGGCCACCTCACGCTCGCGCCGGTCCAGCGCACGTCCGATCGTGCGTTTCGCCGCGCCGGATGCACGTACATATCGACCGCGCAACGCAGCCAGCGCGGTCGCGTCGCCCTTCGCCATGTGAACGCAGTCATCCAGTCGGCCACCGCCCAGCGCGTCGCCAATGCGCACATGATGGTCCAGGTTGGGAAGCGGCTGCACGCCGAGAGGGTCCTCCTCGTCACTCTCGATGATCACGGAGAGCCACAGCCGCAGCTCGCAGAGCCAGACAGCCATCGGGCTCACGTCCACGCCAAAGATCGCCGTGGCCACCAGCTCGCGCCGCACCGTCGCCACCGGCCGCCTGTCGCCGGCGAGTCGGGCGAGGCTGGCCAGCGACTCCAGGGCATGAACCAGGAAGGCGCCAGACCCGCAGGCGGGGTCCAGCAGTCGCAGCCCCCGCACCGCCTTCCGGATTGCCAGGCAATCCTGCTCGGCGGGCACGTGGCCGTCGAGCGCTGATTCCACCACGGATGGCGACAGGCCGGTGCGCACCGAAGCGAGCGCCGAGGCGAGCGCATGGCGCGTCACGCGCGCGACCAGCGCCGGTGGAGTGTAGAAGGCGCCGGTGTCGCGACGGGTGTCCGCGTTCATGAGCGACTCGAATGCGCGACCGAGCATCTCCGGATCCACCGCTGCATCGGTCCACCTGGGCTGATCTTCCCGCGCGGTGAAGCGGTACCGTCCCAGCAGCCGCCCGAAGATGAGGCCGAACGCGTCGTCGTCCCACCGTGCGTCGCCCAGCCGTCGTTCCAGCTCCGTGCGCGCGAAAAGGCCGCCGTTCAGGAATGGCACACGCCCGAATGCGCGTGCCGCGGCCGCCCTCCGCTGGCGCGGAGTGTTCAGGGTGCCGAAGATGAGCGGCCGGAGGACGCGGCGATGGTAGTCGCCGCCCCTCGCCATGCAGTCGTCAAAGGTGCGGGCAAGGAATGTCGGGTCGCCGTCCAGCCACCCCTTGGCCTCGACGAAGGAGAGGAAGAGGAGTCGCGATAGTTGCAGCAACGCGAAGGTGCGACGGTCGCCTGTCGACGTGCGCGAGGGCGTGTGCAGCGTGTGAGTGAGGGTCGACACGAGCGAGGCCAGTTCCCGGTAGAAGCGACGCGTCAACGAGTCGCGACCCAGCAGGTCCAGCCAGGCCGTGTGCGCCGCGGCATCGGCAGCGGTCGAGGCTGAGTCTGCCCTCACCGACAGCGATGCTCGAGCCACCGCATGCATCTCCCGCAACGTCGACGCATCGCTGTCGAGGACGTTCCGTCGGTCCACGGTGAGGGCATGCACGCGCGGCGGCGACTGCGCGGCGTCCCAGACAGCGATCACCAGCGAGTGTGTGGACGGAGCGGTAGCCAGGATCACCCAGAGCGGATGTGGCGCCCGCATGGCCAGGCGACGCGCCAACCGCTCCACGGTCTCCCGCACGGCCCGGCCCTGAGCCACCTCCACGAGCAGAGCCCGTAACGCTCCCGGCCCGCGTACGACTGCGGCGCGTTCGCCAGCACTCGCCAGCCCAGCCGCCTCCGCAAGCTCCGTGTTCAGCTCCAGCGGCGTGGCGGTGAAGCCAAGCAGTGTGGCAAGCGGGGTCAGCGTCTCCAGCGAGACGGCGTCGGAGAGAGCCCGGGCGGCGATACGGAGAGGGAGCACGCCGCCAAACTGCCCGGGACGGGTGCCGTCACCGTCACCATGCCCACGCCGTCAGTGGCGATTGCACGCCTTGTCCGCGGTCGGCGCATCGCCGCCGTCGACGACCCCTATCCGGCCGCTTCCACCATCTCCAGCACGTCGCCGCTACCCGCGTCTTCCGCTTTCGGCTCTGAACGGGCGAGGACGGCCGCGACCGTCATGCTGCCCGTGACGTTCGCCGTGGTGCGGAACATGTCGGGGATCGTGTCGATCGCCAGCAGTACGCCGATCCCCTCGGCCGGCAGCCCGGCGGCCAGTAGAACGGGAACCATCACGATCACCGATCCCGCCGGAACTCCGGGGATACTGAAACTCGTCAGTATCACCGTCACGCCGATCGTCAGCAGTTGCGTGCTCGCCAGTTCCACTCCGTACAACCGGGCAATGAACAACACGCCGGCAGTGACGCCGATGCCAGCGCCGGCGCGGAAGGTCGACGCTGCCAGCGGGAGCAGGAAGCCAGTGATCTCGCGCGGCATCCCGAGCCTGTCGCGCCCCTGCTCGATCATGGCCGGCAACGCGGCCAGCGACGACCTGGAGCTGAAGGCGACTGCCTGTGCCGGCAGGCTGGCACGGGCAAAATCCGCGAGTGAGACACGCCCCAGTATCACCGCGGCCGGGTAGAGGACGAGGGCCATGAAAGCCAGCGAGGCAAAGACCACGAAGGCGACGTAGCCGGCCACCGCGCCGGCCACGTCCACTCCCATCCGGACGGCCAGCGGCAGGGCGAGCGCGAAGACGCCGATCGGGGCGAGTTCGAGAATCCAGCGCACCAGCGTCAGCGAGGCCTCGGCCACTGCCTCAGCGAGCGTGACCACGGAGGCTCGCCGGGTACCGTTGAGCCGCGATACCGCCGCTCCGAACAGCACCGCGAAGACGATCAAGGGAAGCATCGCACCGTCTGCCGCCGCCTTGACAGGGTTGGCTGGTATGAGGCTCACCAACCAGCTACTGAACGACGGTATCTGGCTCACGTTGCCACTGACCGCGTCCGCCGTGGCCGCCGCGCCAGCGCGCAGGGAGGCGGCCGCCGCCGGGTCGACCGGGATGAGTGCCAGGATGGGCGGGGCGACGAGCGCGGTGAAGAGCACCGCTGCCGCCATCACCACCAGGAAGGCGATCAGTGCCCGACCGCCCAGCCGGCCGATGGTGCGCGTATCGGAGCTGGAGGCAACGCCAACGATCAGGCTTCCCATGACGAGCGGGATGACCGTCATGCGGATGGCGTTGATGAAGAGGGTCCCGAGCGGTTCGACGGCTACCGCGGCGGCGGTGAGGGCCGGAATATCGCTACGGGCAACGACTAGGCCGAGGCCAAGGCCGGCCAGGAGGCCGATGAGGACGCGCGCAGTGAGAGACACGCGCCAATACTGCACAGACGTCCGGACTGATGGAAGGCGTGAGGCGTGACTTTCGCAACCGCTTGTCGGCGGGGCGCGGCGGGGTACATTTCCTCCCGGTCGCTTGGATGCCGCGTGGGGACCAGCAGCGGCTCGCTCTACGACTCGTCTCGCTGCCGGCGGGAGACCGCGGCCGGCGCGTCAACCAGGAGAGGAACGGATGGCATCGCACGGAGAAGGGCACGTAGCCGGTTACACGCCGGCCAGGACGAACGAGGGTTGGGGCGCGGCGATCTTCATCTGCCTGCTCACCGCGGCGCTGGCGCTGTCGGCCTATGTCATTCACGTGAAGACATACGAGGACTTCACGGACCCGAGGTCCCGCGACCTCAGTCGGCCCGCGGCCGTCCACGAGGCCCCCGCTGCCAGCGCAGCCACCGCTCCCGCCGTCCAGCACTGAGCTGCCGACGGGGCCAGCCCGAGCGGCTTGCATGGCATGCCGCTCCGTGGCCGGACTCCGACGACAACCGACGCAGTGGCCGCCACCCTGGTGAGCCGATGAACCGTCGTCATTGGCCGCCCCCTCTCGCGCCCGGTGCCCGCGTGGCGCTCGTCGCGCCCGCCGGACCGTTGAGCAACGAGACCGACATCGAGCGCGCCGTCGGGAACGCCCGATCGCTGGGGTGGGATACCCGGGTGGGCGATCACGTCCTCGATCGTACTGGCTACCTGGCTGGCAGCGACGCCGATCGCCTGGCGGATCTGAACGCGGCCCTTCGTGATCCGGGCGTCGACGGTGTCTGGTGTCTCCGCGGGGGTTATGGCACGATGCGCATTCTGCCTGGCATCGATATCGACGCCCTGCTCCGGCGACCGCGCGCGATCATCGGCTATTCCGACATCACGGCGCTTCATGCGGCCATCGGCCGACGCGGCGGACCGATCAGCTTTCACGCACCGATGGCCCGAGCGCCGCTCCCGAGTTTCTCCCGGCGCTCCCTTCACGCCGCCGTCGTGGCCGGCACACAGTCATGTGGGGCCGCGCCAGCGTCGCATCCGCTTCGCGAAGGCGTGACCGAGGGGATCCTGGCCGGCGGCAACCTGGCCGTTCTCGCTGCCCTTGCTGGAACACCCTTTGCCCCTGACCTGCGGGGCGCCATTCTCGTCCTCGAGGACGTGGGTGAGGCTCCGTACAGGTTGGACCGGATGCTGCAGCAACTCCTGCTGGCCGGGATGCTGGAGGGTGTGCGTGGCATTGCCCTGGGGCAGTTCACCGACTGCCCTGCCGAGGGCGGGATTGACGGGCGCAGCGCGGACGATGTATTCATTGAGGTTGCCGACTCGCTGCGTATTCCGTGCATCGCCGGTCTTCCCATCGGGCACGTGGACGAGCAGTGGACAGTCCCGCTCGGCGCGCCGGCCGTGCTCGATGTCGCCGCACGTCGATTGGACGTCCTGCTGGCCGGCGCGGCCCGCGCGACCGTCTCCGTGGACCTCGGGATTGATCATCGCATCGTCTCGCGCTCCAGCAGCTTCAACCAGAACCGGCCGACACCGGAGGAATGCATGACGCAGAAGAGTGGCACCGACCTCGTCCAGGAAGCCAAGTCTCGTATCCGCGAGGTCACCCCCAAGGATGTCCAGGAGATGGTTGCCGACGAGCGCGACGTCGTGCTGCTCGACGTGCGTGAGCCCAACGAATGGAATCTCGGACACCTGCCCGGGGCGATCCACATCCCGCGCGGCACATTGGAGGGCAAGGTGGAGCAGATGCTGCCGAGGGACCGGGAGATCGTCGTCTACTGCGCCGGCGGCAGCCGCTCGGCGCTCGCGGCCGACACGATGCGGCAGATGGGCTACGACAATGTCGCGTCAATGTCGGGCGGGTGGCGCGAGTGGGTGGGAACCGGCGGAGCGGTAGAGGGGTGAGCCCCCGCGGCGGCGAGCCGTCGACGGGCCGGCCTGAAGGGAGGCCGGCTGCCCGACGGCTGCTCGCGCCGCCAACCCTCGCCCACCTCGCTCACAGCCTGATCGAGCGGCCTGGCAGCGTCGCCGACGTCGGTCCCGACGTGCGTCGCGCCGCCGTCGCCCTCGTCCTCCGCGCCGGATTCGACGACCGCCTGGAACTCCTCTTCATCGAACGCGCCGTCTACCCGGGCGACCCCTGGAGCGGGCAGGTGGCCTTCCCCGGCGGGCGGCGCGAACTGCTGGATCACAGCCTTCGCGAGACTGCCGTCCGCGAGACGCGTGAGGAACTCGGTTTCGATATCGAGGACGACGGCCTGATACTCGGCAGGCTGGATGAGCTCCCCCCGCTCACCCCCGTCCTGCCGCCAATAGTCGTCCGACCATATGTCGCGGTGGTCGACGCGGACGTGTCGCTGGCCCTGTCGGATGAGGTCGCCCGCGCCTTCTGGGCCCCGGTCGACGAACTCTGCTCACCGGACGCCAGCGTGAACGCTTCGGTGATCGTGCGCGGTGAGTCGCGGGTGGTTCCCTGCGTCAGTCACGCCGGCTACACCATATGGGGGATGACGGAACGCATCTTCCGCGACTTCCAGCGTCGCCTGGAACCTGATGCGTCCTCCGGTCGTAGATGAACTGTCATAGTCGCGGTATCGCCGCCTGAGTGCTGCGGGAGCGGTACGCGTACATGACTCGGAGGCGGAAGCCCAACATCTACCCGCAGCATCCGGAGTCCCCGCATGACCGATCGCAGAGAGTTCCTGAGGACCGGCGCCGCAGCAGCGGCGGCCATGGCACTCGCAGGCGGCTGGCGCGCCCCGTTGGGCGCCCAGTCGGTTGTCGGTTCCCGCAGTTCCGCCGTCATGCCGTCCGACGCATCCATCAAGGAACTGATGATGGAAGCGCTCAACGCCGCCAGGATGGCTGGCGCGGGTTACGCCGACGTTCGTATCCAGCGTCAGCGCCAGAACTTTGTCTTCACACGCGAGCAGCAGATCCAGAACGTCGTCGATACGGACTCGCTGGGCTGCGGGGTACGCGCGCTGGTGGACGGCACCTGGGGCTTTGCGGCCTCGCCGCGACTCACCACCGACGGGGTGGCGGCGGCTGCCAGGGAGGCCGTGGCGGTGGCAAAGGCCAACCGTGTCGCCCGCGACAGGATGGTCGAACTGGCTCCCACCACCGCGCATCCCGATGCGACATGGAAGGGTGCCTTCCAGACCGATCCGTGGGATGTCTCCATCGACGACAAGGTCGGGCTGTTGCTCGAGGCAAACGCCGAGGCGCTCAAGGTGCCCAACGTCCGGTTCGTCAACAGCGGACTCTTCTTCGTGAAGGATGATCGCAATTTCGCCAGCACCGATGGTTCGGTCATAACCCAGGTGGTGGTGCGATCCTGGCCGGTGATGGCGATTACCGCGGTCTCGCCGGACTTCTCCGACTTCCAGACGCGTACCAACGTCGCTCCTCCCATGGGTCGTGGTTGGGAGTACGTGCTGAGCTGTGACCTGGCGGGCAACGCGCGCCGGTGGGGCGAGGAAGCAGCGGAGAAGCTGACGGCGAAGCCGGTCGACGTCGGCCGCTACGACCTCGTACTGCATCCATCACACCTCTGGTTGACGATCCATGAGTCGGTGGCTCACCCGACAGAGCTGGACAGGGCGATGGGCTACGAGGCGAACTACGCCGGCACGAGCTTTCTCAGCCCGCCCAAGGACATGCTCGGCAAGTTCCGCTATGGTCCTGACTTCATGAACATCCAGGCCGATCGCTCGCAGGAGGGCGGCCTCTCGACCATCGGCTACGACGACGAGGGCGTGAAGCCGGACACCTTCGACATCATCAGGAACGGCATCGTCAACGACTACCAGACCACCCGTGAGCAGGCACCCTGGCTGGACTGGTGGTACAGGCAGAACAACGAACCGGTGCGGTCCCACGGTTGCAGCTTCGCGCAGGGCTGGGACAACGTGCAGTTCCAGCGCATGCCCAATGTCTCGCTGATGCCAGGTGAGCGGGACCTGAGTTGGGATGACGTGGTGAGCGCCACCGATCGCGGCATCGCCATCATCGGCGACGGTTCCTTCTCCATTGACCAGCAGCGTTACAACGCTCAGTTCGGCGGCCAGCTCTTCTACGAGATAAGGGGAGGCAGGATCGTCGGCATGCTCAAGGACGTCGCCTACCAGATGCGGACGCCGGACTTCTGGAACGCGATGGACCTGATTGGCGGGAAGCAGGGCTACGAGATGGGTGGCAGCTTCTTTGACGGCAAGGGTCAGCCGGGCCAGTCCAACGCGGTGAGCCATGGCGCCGTGCCGGCGCGTTTCCGCCAGATCAACGTCATCAACACCGGGAGGAAGGCATGAGCGCCCCCAGAAGGCTGCTGCGCCGCGAAGCCGCTCCAGGTGACGCGCTGCTCTCACGGAGCGACGCCGAGGCGCTCGTCGAGCGCGTGGTGAAACTGTCCACCGCCGACGTCGTCGAGATCAACTTCAACGCCTCGCACGTTGGCAACACGCGGTTTGCCGCCAACCAGATGTCCACCTCGGGTGTGATCGAGAACGTCGGCGTCGGCATCCAGAGCAGCTTCGGCCCCAAGTCGGCCGTCGTGACCACCAACGACCTCTCGCCGGAGTCCCTCGCCCGCGCGGTGAAGGAGTCCGAGGCGCTGGCGAAGCTTGCGCCCGATGACCCGGAAGCGATGCCGCGACTGGGGCCGCAGGAGTACGAGCCGGTGACGAGCTACTTCGAGAGCACCGTGCAGCTCACGCCTGGCGATCGGGCCAGGGCAGCGCTCGCCGTCCTCGAGCGGACGCGCAAGTCCAACAACCTCCAGGCGGCCGGCTTCATCGTCACCGGCAGCAGCGTCAGCGGATTGGGTAACAGCAAGGGCCTCTTCGCCTACCACCCATCCACCAGTTGCAACTACACGCTCACGGTTCGGACGGCGGACGGCACCGGCTCCGGTTGGGCGGCGGCAGATCATCAGGACTGGTCACGGCTCGATGTCGAACGTGTGGCCACCCAGGCGATCGAGAAGGCCCGGTTGTCGGCCACACCCCGGGCCGTCGAGCCAGGCCGCTACACCGTGATACTGGAGCCGCAGGCAGTGGGTGACCTCGTGCAGTTGGTGGCCTTCTACGCCGACGCGAGGCAGGCCGACGAGGGACGCAGTCCGTTCAGCAAGCAGGGCGGTGGCACGAAGATCGGGGAGAAAGTCGCCGACGAGCGAGTGACCCTGTTCTCCGACCCCTCCGACCCGCAACTGCTCTCCACGCCCTTTGACGGTGAGGGAATGCCGCTCGGCCGACAGACATGGATCGAGAACGGCATCCTCAAGGCGCTGTCCTACACCCGTTTCTGGGCGAAGAAGCAGGGGAAGACGGCCACCGGCCAACCCAGCTCGGTGAAGCTGGCCGGTGGTGCCGGCAACGTGGAGGAGATGATCCGATCGACGCCGCGCGGCATACTGGTCACCCGACTCTGGTATCTACGCGAGGTGGACCCGCGCACGATCATGTACACAGGGCTGACGCGTGATGGCACCTTCCTCATCGAGGACGGCAGGATCTCCCACGCGGTCAAGAACTTCCGCTTCAATGACTCGCCTCTCTTCATGCTCAACAACCTCGAGGCGCTGGGCGCGCCCGAGCGACTGGCAGGGACCGAGGCGGGCGGTGACGTGGTGATGCCGGCGCTCAAGGCACGGGACTTCAACTTCACCAGCCTGTCCGACGCCGTCTGAGCCCGACACACAAACGAGTCAGTACGGGTAGCGAACACGGAGGCGGCCGGTCGATCGCCTCCGTTTTCTCGTCCTGCCGCTGGATGTTTAGATCTGTCTAAATTAGACTTTGCTATCGTGGAAAGTCCAGATGCGACCGGCTCCGGGCCGGAACGGCAGCAACCTGATGAATCGGCGCCCGCCGCGGGCGGCGCCGGCTGGCAGCGCGTCAGGGAGTCGCCCAGCCTGGCCGAGGCGTACCGTTCCATACCGGTCGCCAAGGGGCCGTGGTGGCGAAAGCTCATGGCCTTCGCCGGGCCCGGTTATCTGGTCGCGGTGGGCTACATGGACCCGGGCAACTGGGCCACGAGCATCGCCGGCGGGTCGAGCTTTGGCTACACGCTGCTGTTCGTCATCCTGCTCTCCAACCTGATGGCGGTGCTGCTGCAGGGTCTTGCCGCCAAGCTGGGCATAGTCACCGGGCGGGATCTTGCCCAGGCCTGCCGCGACCACTACTCGCCGCCGGTCAACTTCGTTCTCTGGGTGCTCTGCGAGATCGCCATCGCGGCGACCGATCTCGCCGAGGTGATCGGCTCGGCGATCGCGCTCAACCTGCTCTTCGGCATCCCGATCGCATGGGGAGTTGGGATAACCGCGGTCGACGTCCTCATCGTACTCTTCCTGCAGCACAAGGGATTCCGTCTACTCGAGGCGATCGTCATCGTCCTCATCGCGACGATCGGAATCGGCTTCCTCTTCGAGATCATCCGTTCCCGCCCCGAGTTCGGTGCGGTCATGGCCGGGTTCATACCCACCAGGGAGATTCTGGCCAACCCCAGGATGCTCTACATCGGCATCGGGATCCTGGGTGCGACCGTGATGCCGCACAATCTCTACCTGCATTCCTCGGTCGTTCAGACGCGACGTTACGATGAGACCACCGAGGGCAGGCGGGAGGCCGTCCGCTACGCCTTTGCCGATTCCACAATCGCCCTCAGCCTGGCCCTGTTCATCAATGCGGCCATCCTGATTGTCGCCGCAGCGGCCTTCCACACGACCGGCCGCCACGACGTAGCCGAGATTCAGGATGCCTACCTGCTTCTCACACCGCTGCTTGGCGGCGGAGCGAGCGCGGTCTTCGCCATCGCCCTGCTGGCTTCGGGTCAGAACTCCACGCTCACCGGCACGCTTGCTGGCCAGATCGTCATGGAGGGTTTTCTCAACATCCGCATCCGGCCATGGTTGCGGCGGCTGATCACGCGCGGTATCGCCATAATCCCTGCCGCCATCGTCGCCATCCTGTATGGTGAGAGCGGCACGGCTCAGCTACTCATCTTCAGCCAGGTCATTCTCAGTCTGCAGCTTTCCTTTGCCGTGGTCCCATTGGTGATGTTCACGTCGGAGAAGGAGAAGATGGGCGAGTTCGCCAACGGTCCGGTAGTGAAGACGCTAGCTTACGCGGTGACCGCACTGATCGTCGTCCTCAACGCCTGGCTGCTGATGCAGACGTTCTTCGAGTGGACCGCCTGAGCCCGATCGCATGTATCGCCGCATCCTCGTTCCTATCGAACACTCCAGGTTTGACGTGTTCATTCTGGAGCATGTGCGCGGACTCGCCCGGCACTGCGGCGCCGAGTTGGTATTGCTGCACGTGGCGGACGGCTTCGCGGCACGCAACCTCCACCAGCTCGCCCTCCGTGACTCGGAGGAGATGAGAGGGGATCGGGCGTACATCCAGCGGATCGTGAACGGCTTGCTGGCCGACGGTTTCAAGGCTGAGGCCCTGCTCGCCACGGGTGATCCAGCGAAGGAGATCGTGGCCGCGGCGCGACGAGAGAACTGTGACCTCATAGCCATGGCGACCCATGGCCATCGGTGGCTGCAGGATATCTTCCGCGGCAGCACCGCGAGCGCCGTGCGGCATGAATCCGACATTCCGGTGCTCTTCGTTCGCGGAGTGCCGGACAGGGGCTGAGGGAACACTACTTGCCCGTTCCTCAGCACTGGAACGCGTTCTCGCAGGCCGCAGGGAGGCCCTTCATGAGCAGCAGCACCATCCACGACGTCGACGCAAGCATTCCGGCCCTGGTCCGCAGCCTGAAGAGCGATTCGAGCAAGCTCGTTGCTGGCGAACTGAAGTTGGCCCGCCTGGAGGCTCGCGACGCCGTGCGCAGCGGCACGCGCGGCACCGTCTGGTTGACGGTCGCCTTCGGTGCCGTGGTGGTGGCGCTGGCGGCGTTGACGGTGCTGCTGACAGTGGTTGCCGCCGGCATCACCGGCCGCATGTGGGCGGGTGCCCTGGTGGCCGGCGGCCTGGAGTTGATGGTCGGCGCTCTCTTCCTGCGCCACGCCAGCGCGAAATTCCGCGAGCCGGACTCCTATACCCTCGGGCAGACCCGCGCCGAGGTAGCGCGGACGACGAGCTGGGCACGCGAGGAACTGGGCCGCTGAACGCAACCTGGCAGTACGTCAGGACGGCCGTCGTCACTCGTGAGCGCAGGCCGCCCTTTCGCCAACCCGCTGGCTGCTGAACGGTTCAGGCCGACGCTGCCGGGGGGAGACGATGTATGCCGACCGCCAGCCTCGGCCTGCCACCAACTACCATGGAACCCGGAATGCGCTTCAGCAGCGGACCCACTTCGAAGGCCTCGATAGGCCGGGCGAAGAGATACCCCTGACCCAACTGGCAACCCAGTCGCAGCAGCGCTGAGCGCTGCGCGTCGTCCTCGATTCCCTCGGCCACCGTGTACAGCCCCAGACTGTCGGCCAGACTCAGGATGGACCGCACGAGTTCCAGGTCGCTCGGCGAGCGTGCCACGCCATCCACGAATGTGCGGTCGATCTTCATGATGTCGATCGGGAACCGTTGCAGGTAAGCGAGCGAGGAATAGCCTGTGCCGAAATCGTCGATGGCCAACTGTATCCCCAGCTCCTTCAGTTCGTGGAGACGGTTGAGCGTCAGTTCGGTGTCCTGCATCATGACGCTTTCCGTGACTTCCAGAATGAGACTCGACGGCACCAATCGCGACGATCGGAGCACCGCCCGCACCTCGTCCACCAGCCCCTCCTCGTGCAACTGCCGACCGCTCAGGTTCACCGTTATCGACAGCGGCGCTGCGCCTGCGGACGCCTCCGCCTGCCACCCAGCGGCGTGTCGACATGCCTCCCTGAGCACCCAGTAGCCCAGCGGCACGATCAGCCCGGTCTCCTCGGCCAGTGGGACGAAGGTGGACGGTGGAATGTTGCCGCGCACAGGATGATGCCAGCGGGCGAGCGCCTCCAACCCGGAAATGTGCCCCGTCTGGAGTTCCACGATGGGCTGGAAATGCAGGCCGAAATCGTCGCCGCCCAGAGTCTTCCGCATGTCCGCCTCCAGCTCCAGGCGCTCCATGGCCTGTTCGTGCATCTCCGGTCGGAAGAGTTGATGACGCCCCTTCCCCTGATTCTTGGAGATGTACATGGCGACGTCAGCGTTCCGCAGCAGGTCGTCCGGACCGTCGCCATCGCGAGCGCGCGCGATTCCGATACTGAGGCCCACGAGTACCTCGCGTCCGCTCAACGGGAACGGCTGCCGCATCGCGCCGGTGATCCGGTCGGCGACCGTGAGCACATCCGGCACATCCCTCACATTCTTCATCAGGATCGCGAACTCATCGCCACCCAACCGGGCCACCGTGTCGCAGCCGCGAGTGGCGTTCAGCAGCCGCTCCGCCAGTTCGACCAGCAGCCGGTCGCCCTCGGCGTGTCCGAGGCTGTCGTTGACGCGCTTGAAGTCGTCCAGGTCCACGAACATCACTGCGACGCTGGATGCCGGGTGACCGCTACGCCTGAGCGCCCGGTCCACTCGCTGCCGGAAGCGTACCCGGTTGGCCAGTCCGGTGAGCGGGTCGTGGTAGGCCTGGTGGATGAGACGCGCTTCCAGCTCCGTGCGCTCGCTTACGTCACGTGTGTTGAGCACGAAGCCGCCGATGTTCTCGAGCGCCAACTGATTCGTGATGACCGTCTCGGTGTGGCACCAGTCGCCATCGACCCTGCGCACGCGGCAGGCGATCTTGGCCGACTGCGCCGATGTCCTCGTCAACTCCGACAGCATCTGCTTCGTGCGGGCCAGGTCACCGGGATGAAGGAAATCCGCTACCGGAAGGCCGACCATGAAGCCCGGCAGGTGGCCGAAGACCCGACTCGCCGCCGGGCTCACGTAGCGTATGCGCCATTCCGCATCCACCACCGTGATGACATCCGACGAGTGCTGCACCAGCGACCGGTAGCGGTGCTCCGACTGGCTGGCTTCTCGCTCGACCACCAACTGTCGAGCCGCCACCAGCATGGTCAGGACCACGGCGCCGAGGGAGAGCAGGCTCAATGACGACGGCCACTGCTCGAGCGCCACGGCCAGCAGCAGTCCATCTCCCAGAATGAGCCCAACGAGCGGAAGGAGTCCCGGCCGCACGATCGGGCGCGTGAAGCGCCAGATGAAGCGTCCGCACGCCATCACGGCGTTCCGGCTCCTGGGGGATCCCACTCCCTCAGGCAAGCCGATGACCTGGACCTGGGCGGCGATGCAGAGCAGAAGCCGCGAGACCAGCCAGGCGGCCAGCGGCCACTGGTTGGTCGCGCCTTCGGGTGCGTTGACGAGGGGGGTGTGCCCGATATCGGCGGCCGTCTGGGCCAGCAGGGCAGCGGCGACGATGGCCAGAGCCGTGCCTGAGACGGCGTGTCGTGCACGTCTCGAAGCGGTGATCGCCGCCGCGACCAGCATCAGGTCGGCCAGCGGGTAGACCAGCTCGAGCGCGATGGCGCCGTCCTGAACGTCTGTGAAGCGAGCTACGAGGTACCAGAGCAACAGGCCCGCGCCCACGATCACTGTCAGGGTGTCGAGCCAGAATATCGACTGCTGCATGGTGGACCGGGCAGTGCTCGGGAAGCACCGTAGCCCGATCATCACGCTCGGATAGGCGAGGACGATGCTGCCCACCCCCACCATCGTCAGCCACCCGCTCCCGGAGCCCCCGATGAGCCCCGCTCCATCTCCCACGATGACCAGCAACAGGCCCGTCGCCAGCCACCGCCAGGCGCGCGCGGTGGCCGGCTCGGCCGACATCGACGCGACGCGCAGGACGAGCAGCACCGTCACGCCGCTTATGGCAAGGCCGGCCATCCCCATCAGGGGCCGGGTCAGTTCCATCGACAGCCCACCTACGAGCATGATGCCGAGCACCGTCGTGGCCATGGCGATCAGGCCCCAGGCGAGCGAGCTGATCAGCGTGCTCTCCCTGAGCAGGTGGCTGCTGTCCTTCCTGAGGGGTGACGTGGTCACCGCTGATGGTGTCGCGTCAGGGTGGCGGGCGTCACGACGTCGGCGTCGTGGCAGTTGTGAAGCAGGCGGCTGGGGAGCTCGCGAGTGGAATCTTCGGGTGACGTCATCAGACTTCCGAGGATCGGCATCTGGCGCACGTTACTTGAGGGGGTGGGAGAAATTGCGACGGTAGTCACCTGCACTGGGGACGCGCTTGACAAGCAGTGGTAACGGCCGCCGATTCCGCGCATGTCCGGAGACATCCGCATCGGCACGCAGGGGTGGAACTACGACGCCTGGGTTGGGCCGTTCTACCCGCCCAGGACGCGTGCAGCCGATTTTCTCACCATCTATTCCCGCGCCTTCAACACGGTGGAGGTGGACGCGACATTCTACGCGACGCCGCCGTCCCGGACGGTGCGCGCGTGGGCCGATCGCACCCCGCCGGGTTTCGTCTTCTCCCTGAAGTTGCCGCAGGAGATCACGCATGAGCGTCGGCTCCGGGATGCCGCCCAGCCGACCGCGGTCTTCTTTGACCGGGCCCGTGAGCTGGGCGACAAGCTCGGTCCGGTACTGATGCAGATGGGCCCGGACTTCGGCCCGGCCGAACTACCGGCGCTGGTCGCCTTCCTCCCCGGATTGCCGCGAGACCTGAAGGTGGCCGTGGAGTTCCGCCATCGTGGCTGGATCCACGAGGGACTGCTGGCGCTTCTCGCCGAGCACAACGTCGCGCTGGCCCTCACAGACGCTCGCTGGATCCCGCGCCGGCAGATGCTCGCCCTGGCCGCCCAGCCCACTGCCGATTTCGCCTACGTCCGCTGGATGGGACCCGACCGCGGCATCGTGGACTATTCCCGGATCCAGGTGGACCGGACGCCGCAACTGGAGGCCTGGACGCAGGCGCTGTCCGGGCTGTCGAAGCGGACGCGAACCGTGTACGGCTACGTGAACAACCACTTCGCCGGCCACAGCCCCGCCTCCGCCCGTGACCTGCAGCGGATGCTCGGGCAGGAGGCCGTGGAGCCGGACCAGCTCGGGGAGCAGATGTCGCTGTTCTGAGCGTTCGACCCCCGGCCGATGATCCCTGGCAGGATGTTTCTGCGCGTGAGGGGGCAGGCATCATCCCCTTGTCACAGGTTTCGGAGGCCGGTCATGTCGAGGCTCTCTCAACTGCTCACGCTCGCGTTGGCGCTCCTGTTCGTGAACGGCTGCGGGGGCGACTCGTCGTCGACGGCTCCGCCCGCATCCGATCCTGTCGCTGCGGTAGTGGTGTCACCCGCCGTCGACACGATCCTGGTAGGGGAGGGTATCTCGCTCCAGGCCACCGCGCGAACGCAGTCGGGGTCGGCGGCCTCGGTTGCCTCCATCGCCTGGACCAGCAGCAACGACCTCGTGGCTACCGTGAGTGCGCAGGGACGCGTCGCCGGCGTCTCGCCCGGTACCGCGACCATCCGTGGTTCACTGGGCACGGTGTCGGGAGTCGCAACGGTCGTGGTCCAGCGACCGCCCGTGTCAGCGGTAGACGTGTCGTTGCCCGGGACCACGCTGCGGGTGGGTCGCGTGGCCCAGCTCGTCGCGACGCCGCGCACGGCGACGGGCGCCGAAGTGACCGGGTGCGCAATCACCTGGCTTGCCAGTGACGGAGCCGTCGCCCAGGTCTCGGCGACAGGGTCGGCAACGGCAATGGCCGCCGGCACCACCGCCGTCACCGCCACCGCCGATTGCGGCCCGGCCGGGAAGGCCCAGGGCGTTGGCAACCTCACCGTCGATCCGTCGCGGATCGTGGCAGTCGGAACCGGACGCAGATTTAGCTGCGCGCTGGTCGAAGATGGCCGTCTCGACGCTCGGGACCAGGGCGCGGTCTACTGCTGGGGCAACAACATAGTTGGTCAGGTGGGTGACGGATCGAACATTGACCGCTCCTCGCCGACGCGGGTGGAGTTCCCTGGTGTTTTTGGCGGTAGCCCCGCCCAGGCAGACCCCAGCCGACGCGCCAGCGAATTGCTGGTGGTAGGAGACTCGCGCGCCTGCGCTCTGACCCCCGACGGAGCGGCCTGGTGCTGGGGTGACAATGGCTATGGCCAACTGGGCGACGGCACCTCCATCGAAAGGTCCAGGCCGGTACTGGTACAGGGAGGCCACCACTTCGTAGCGCTCACCTCGGGCGAGGAATTCGTCTGCGGCGTCGATACCGCCGGCCTGGCCTGGTGCTGGGGACAGGGATCCGACGGGCAGCTCGGTAACGGTGACAGTCAGAGCAGGTCGAGCCCGGTCGCTGTGGCGGGCGACCACAGTTGGACGTTCCTGCGAGCGGGCCAGGACAACGTATGCGGAATCACGACGCTCGGGGCGACCTTGTGCTGGGGCGACAACTTCACTGGCGCCGTTGGTGACGGTACCAAGGGCGGGGACCGTCTGCTGCCCACCCTCGTCCAGGGCCCCGTAGAGGGGGCGCCGTCGATCGAGTTCAGTTGGTTGGGTATCGGCCATAGGTTCGTTTGCGGAGTCGAGTCCGGCACTGGCGCGACCTGGTGCTGGGGACGCAACAGTCGGGGGCAACTGGGCATCGGTATGTCGGAGTCGTCAGGCCGGCCGCGGCCGGTGGCCGTCGTGGGTCCGAACAACGTCTTTCGCACCGTCTTCGACTCGGGCGACGATGACGTGGAGACCGCGTGTGGGATCGCCGCCTCGGCTGCAGAATTCGGAGGCCCGGCCTACTGTTGGGGGGCGAACGATTGGGGGCAACTGGGAGATGGCACCACCGTCGACCGCAACGTGCCGACGGCCCTCGCGTCAACCGAGAGCTTCCTCCTGATCACGCCCGGGGAGTACCATGCGTGCGGTCTCACTACCCGGTGGCGGCTCATGTGCTGGGGCAGCGACGACCAGGGCCAACTGGGCACCGGACTCCCCTTCGCAAGCAATCCGACGCCGGCGTTCGTTCCCTTCCCGGCCGGGGCACCCCTCCCGGCAGTACCGTGAGCGGAGGATCATGTGCCAGGACCTGGTATGCCGTGACGTCGCGCTCCACGCTGACTGTCGCCACGTGGCGGCCGTGCATGCGTGAGGGCGGAGTGTGGCCTGCCGCGCCTTCGAGATGTGGTAAGGTCAGCGCGATGCGGGGAACCGTGGTTCTGATCCCGGCACCCGAAGCGTCAGCCCGACCCCCCCTCGGCGCGCTGGTCGGCCATACTCCGCTATCTTGGATGAAGTTGGCCGTGATGGTCCCGGGCCGTTGTCCGACGACCACCGACCGGAGACCAGCAGCAGCGATTGCACATTGGCTCGCCGCACTCTCACGATCTTTCTCGTCATCGCCGTCATCATCGGCATCGGCTGCGTGCGGCTGGGATTCTGGCAACTGGATCGGCTTGCCCAGCGAAGGGCGGCCAACGCCCTCGTCGCGGGCCGGATCGACGCGCCCCCCGTATCGCTCGATCAGCTTCCCGCCGACACATCCCAGTCGCGCTACCGACGCGTCATTCTACATGGCACTTTCGATTACGAGCACGAGTTGGTGCTCGGCGGACGGACCCGTAACGGGTCGCCGGGCATCAACTTCCTCACCCCGTTCAGGATGCCGGGGCGTGACACCGCGGTACTGATCAACCGCGGCTGGGTCTACGCTCCGGACGCCATGACCGTCGACCTGGCCCGCTGGCGCGAGCCCGATCAGCCGGAACTGGAAGGCATCGTCAACAGCTTTCACGATCCGGGGACCGGCGTGGCCGAGATGGCGGACCACCCGGGGGTCTACCGCCGCCTGGATCAGGCGGCGCTGGCGGCGGCGCTCCCCTATCCGTTGGCCGACTACTACGTCATGGCGGTCAGCCCACCGATCGGCCCAATCGACAGCGTCCCGGTGCGTCTGCCGCCGCCCCCGCTGGACGAGGGGCCACACCTGAGTTACGCGCTACAGTGGTTCTCGTTCGCCCTCATCTCATTTGGTGGAGCCGGCGCGGTCTGGTGGGGCCGGCGCGAGGACCGCGAACAACGTATCGTACCGCCCGCGCCGGAGTTGCCGCGCGCGTAGCGTCTGAGCGCCGGGAAGGGGACGTCGCGCGGCCATGGATTCCCGCTTTCGCGGGAATGACGAATCTGGGAGCCCGTCACCCCGGCGTACGCCCGTCAGCCCGGCGAAAGCCGGGGCACCCCGGCGAAAGCCCGTCACCCCGGCGAAAGCCCGTCACCCCGGCGCACGCCGGGGCACCCCGGCGAAAGCCCGTCACCCCGGCGCACGCCGGGGCACACCCCGGCGAAAGCCGGGGCACCCCGGCGAAAGCCGGGGCACCCCGGCGCACGCCGGGGCACCCCCCGATATCACCGGCCCGTCGCCCAGTCCCAGCCGCCCAGGCCGCGTCGGTTGACCGCGCGCACCTGCACTTCAGCGTCGGCCTTCAGGTCGCTGAGCCGGGCGGTCGGCTCACTGACATCCAACGTGCCCATCGTGCCGTCGCGCCGCGTGTAGCGCAACTGATATCCCGTGACGTCGCGCTCCACGGCGGGACGCCAGCGCACCACGACGGCGTTACCGTCGCGTGTCACCGCGACATCACGGAGCCGCTCCGGACTCGAAGCGAGTAGCATCGTCGCCGCCAGCGTCGCTTTCGTCGTTTCCGTCTCCAGCGCCTGGTTCACCGTCTCCAGCAGGTCGTGCGGCTGGTGGTAGTGCGGGTTGCCCAGCACCGGGTACGAGCCGATGCCACCGACTATGTCGCCGTAGGCCTCGTAGTAGGCGTGGGCGTCGGTGCTCTTGTAGTACTTGGCGTCGTAGGTGATGAGATCGGAGAAGAGGAAGGCGCCAGCATGCTGCACGTCGCGGATGCCGACGTTGGAGTAGCGGATGGTGTTGTCCAGGCGGTGGTCGTTGGACCAGCCGAACATGTCGTTGTTGAGCGCTCCCGCCACGTGAAGCGACTCGGCGACCGCGCGACGCACGAACTCGCGACTTCCGAGCAACCCTGATTCCTCGCCGGTGAAGGCGGCGAATATGACGGTCGCCGGGAGTGGACGGTCGCGCAGCACTCGAGCCATCTCGAGCAGCATTGCCGTGCCCGACGCATCGTCGTCGGCGCCGGGACCGCTGGCGTGCGAGTCGTAGTGCGCGCTGATCACATAGATCACTTCCGGATGAGTGGTACCCGGCAGCGTGGCCACCATGTTGGCGGTGCGCGGCAGGCCACGGGGCTCGAACCACTGCATCACCGGCTGGTAACCCATCGCGGCGAAGGCATCGAACAGATACTGACCGGCGGGCCCGTTGCCGGGCTGGCTCACATGGCGCGAGTCGAACTCGCTCAGGCGCTTCTGGTACTCGTAGAGCTTGGTCGTCGAGACCTCGCCCACCGCGGCCCGAACCGAATCGGCGATCGGCGCGAACATCGCCGTGCCGCGACTGCGCAGCTCTGCCTCGGCGGCCTGCATCTCGCGCAGTCGCTGCAGCAGTTCGTTCGTCGTCACCTCGCGCGTGAGATCCACCAGGTACACGCCTCGCTCAGGCGAGATGGTGTCACCATCCCGCTCGGACACCATGGCCACCCGGCTGCCATCCGGCGAGACTGCCCATTCGTACTCCGGAGCGATGGTCCGGATGGTGTTGTTGTGGAAGAGGCGCGTGCGCTCGCCGCTCGCCACGTCGTAGAGATACGACCGACGATGCCGGCCCTCGCCCATCACCGCCAGCAACTGGCTGTTGCTGAGGAAACGGGGCATCAGGTCGTGCTGGATCTCGCGTGTGAGGCGCCGGTCACCCGTGCCGTCGGCGTTGACCAGGAAGATCTCCCAGTCGTGGACGAGCATGCGCTGGTACGCCACCGTACGCCCGTCGGGCGAGATGGCCGGTGCGTCGATGCGGTCGGTGCTGGCGACGATGGTGCGCGCCCGGCCGCCAGCGCGCAGGTCGACTATCTCCAGGCGCGTCGTGTCGCGGTCGCGCGACAGGTAGACGAGCGATGCGCCATTCGCACTCACGGCGGCCAGGCCACCGTTCAGCCGCAGCGTCTTCCCGCTCGCCACGTCGAGGAGTACAGTGGTGCCCGGCCGTGCGGCCGTTTGCCGGCCGCCTTCAGCAATGAGCAGTGTCCGCCCACCGGGAGCGAGCGTCAGTGCGCCGGCCAGCGCGTCGCCCTCGCCGAGTGGTCGTGCTGCACCGGTCTCGGGGATGGCGTGGAGCCGGGGAGGATTCTCCCCCGCTGCTGCCATGGCGTAGATGGTTCGTCCATCATCGGCAAACAGGGGGGCTCCGACCAGTGTCAGCCCGGACAGCGAGCGCGCCTGCTCACGACCGCCGGCCACATCCCGAACCACCAGCCGGGTCAGGCGTGCCTCCTCGCGTCCCACTGCCTGCAGCGCCGACAGGTACGCCGCTCGATCGCCAGCACCCATTGCCCTGGTGGCTGCCGCCTGCGCCGCCACCAACCTGGCATCGGTGCCCGTGCGCATCACCACCAGCCGCCTGTCGTCGGGCGAGAAGGCCACTGAATGTCCGGTGATCTCGCCCACCTTCGTGCCGTCACTCGCCCGATGCAGCGCCACGCGCCGCTCGGCGCCCGCGCCCACCTCGTAAGCGACGTACGTGCCGGCCGGGCTCACCTGCACCCCCCGCCCATCGTCAGTCAGCTCGATGGTGTGATGGAGTTCCCCGGTAGTGAGCGCGATCGCCCGCCGCGATCGCTCCGCCTCACTTCCCTGCATCAGCGACAGGTAGCCCCGAAGTGCCAGCGGGTAATCGCCACTGTCCCACGCAATGTCCGCCTGCTCCAGTGCATTGCGGCCCAGCGGTGCGAGCGGCGTGAGCGTCGGGAACGAGGACTGCGCGCCAACGACTGCGGGGGCAAGCAGGAAGAGCAGAGACAGGCGGATCATGCGCAGGGGATTGTGGGTTTGCGGGCCCTCAGGGAGCGCCCCGAGTCGTGCTCCGTTGGTGCTAGAGCAGCGTGCCGCTCAACAACACGGCAGCGACGCTGAAGTAGATGATGATCCCGGTCACGTCGACGAGCGTCGCGACGAACGGTGCGGATGCACTGGCCGGGTCGAAACCGAGACGTCGGAGAAGGAAGGGAAGCATGGAGCCGGTGAGCGAACCGAACGTCACCACTCCCACCAGTGAAATACCGACCACGAGAGCCACCAGTACATAGTGCTCGCCGTATTCCGTGAAGCCCAACGTTTCCCAGATGAGGATGCGGGCGATGCCGATGATGCCAAGGATGATTCCCAGCGTGATACCGGCGGGCAGCTCGCGCATGGCCACTCGCCACCAGTCGCGCAGAGTCACCTCGCGCAGGGCCATCGCGCGGATGATGAGAGAGGTCGCCTGTGAGCCCGAGTTACCGCCGGAACTGATGATGAGCGGTACGAACAGGGCGAGCACGGTTGCCCGCTTGATCTCGTCCTCGTAGCCGGCCATCGCCGTGGCCGTGAACATCTCGCCAATGAAGAGCGCCGCGAGCCAGCCGGATCGCTTCTGGAGCATCCGCCAGAAGCCGATCGTCGTGTAGGGCTCGTCCAGCGCCTCCATACCTCCCATCTTCTGGATGTCCTCGGTCTGCTCCTCCTCGATCGCGTCGATCACGTCGTCGACGGTGACCAGTCCCAGCAGGCGGCGATCGTGATCCACCACGGGGACGGCGATGAGGTCGTACTCGGCGGTGATGCGGGCCACCTCCGAGCGGTCGGCGGTGGCGACCACGCTCATCACCTCCTCCCACGCCACATCCTCCATGGGCGTCCCTTCGGGCGCCGCGAGAAGCTCGCGGAGCGATATCACGCCGCTCAATCGACCGGCCTCGTCGGTCACGTAGAGCACGTACAGCGTCTCCTTCCGACCTTCGCGGGCCAGTGCCCGCACCCGCCTCAGGGCGTCGTCCACCGTGATCGTCTGGGGCACCGAGACGAAATCGGTCGTCATCAGTCCGCCGGCCGAATCGGGCTCATACGCCCGCAGCCGCTCGGTGATCAGCCGGTCCTCGATCGGGATCGCGCGAAGGATTCCCTCGGCTGCCTCCTCCGTCAGCTCGTCGAGCACGTCGGCCCGATCATCCGGCTTCATCTCGACCAGGAGTTCGGCGGCGTCCCCGGCAGACATGGTCTCCAGGATCTGCGTGCGCAGCTCCTCGTCCATGTACTCCAGCACCTGGGCGGCCCGCTCCGCCGACAGCGCGGCGAGCAGCTCCGCCACGCGGTTCTCGGGAATCGCTTCGACCACGGACGCCAGGTCGCGCGGATGCATCTCCTCCGTCTCCTCGGCTACACTGCCCGGGGAGTCGTCAAGGAGAACCAGCAGATCCGGAGCGAGTAGGGCCGCGATCGGGCGATCGCTGGCGTCTGGCGGTGGTGGCGTCATGACGGCGTCCTGCGACAGGCGGACGGGTTCGACGGCCCTCGCGGCCGTCGCGCGCGCAAGTTAGAGCGGGAGCCCCGGAGGTACAAGCGCGTACCCTCCGCTGTGCGTCGTCAGAGGACTGGCAGCGTCCGGCCTCTATCCTCGATGTCCACCACCTGGTAGCCCATCATGGCCACCGCTGCCGTCAGCTCCGCTGCCGACGCCCGACCATCGTGCTCCACGATCGCCTCGCCGATGACCACTTTCGCCGTCGTCACGCCGGCCACCATACCCAGCGCCGTGTAGACGGCGCGGGCGCAGTGGACGGATCGCATCCCGGTGATGGTCAGGATCGTGGTCATGGACTCCAGGAAGCGGGAATCGGGGCGGATGAGGGGATGCAGGGTTGCCCGGGGTACATATGTTATGCTAGTCGACAGGATCCCGGGAGGAAGTGGTCGCGTACTCCACCAGCAACCCACGCTGCTCATGAATATTGCCTTCCTCGGCCTCGGCGCCATCGGGCGCCCGATGGCCGTGCACCTAAGCCGGCCGCCATTCAGTCTCGCGGTGTGGAACCGAACTGCCAGCCGGGCGGCCGATTTCGCCGGCGAGACCGGCGCCCGCCACGCCACGACTCCGGCTGATGCGGCACATGGATCGGCCATCGTCGTCACCTGCCTGCCCACTTCCCAGGATGTCGAGCAGTTGCTCGACGGAGCCGACGGGCTGCTCGCCGGGATGCAGGAAGGGGCGCTGCTGCTGGACTGCACGTCCGGTGACCCGGCTACCTCCCGCCGTCTGGCGGCCCGGCTGGCCGAGCGCGGGATCGGATTCCTCGATGCACCCGTGAGCGGTGGCGTCAACGGTGCGATCGCTGGCAAGCTCACGGTCATGATCGGTGGAGAGGCGGCTCTACTCGAGCGTGCCCGTCCACTGCTGGATGCGTTCGCCGCGAGGATAGTGCACTGCGGCCAGGTAGGTGCAGGTGACGCCGTGAAGGCCGTCAACAACGCTCTCCTCGCCGTGAGCATGTGGGCCACGGGCGAGGGGCTGGCCGCACTCACCAGCGCCGGCGTGGATCCCGGCGTCGCCCTGGAAGTGATCAACGCCAGCAGTGGCCGCTCCAACGCCAGCGAGAACCTGTTTCCTCAACGCGTGCTGAACGGAGCGTTCCCGCGTACGTTCCGGCTGGCACTGCTCGACAAGGACGTTGGCATCGCCGCCGGCGTGGCCCGCGAACAGCGCGTTCCGGCGCCCCTGCTGCAGCTCGCCTCGGAGCTCGTCCGCATCGCTCACCATGAACTGGGCGAGGACGCCGACCACGTGGAGGCCGTGAGGCTGATCGAGAAGTGGGCCGATGTGAAGGTGCGCGGCCCGGCCAGCGATGCCTGATGCCGACGGGCGCAGTGAGCCTCATTCCCCACGCCAACCGACTCCCCTGTCCACCATGACACGACCGGCCAACGACTCCGCGCTCGCCCAGTTGCGCGGCGCCTTTCCCGCCCTCACCCGCAAGCACTCCGGCCACGACGTCGCCTACTTCGATGGGCCGGGTGGCACGCAGGTGCCGCGGACGGTGGTGGAGGCGATGAACGACTACCTGTACAACCACAACGCCAACACGCACTGGGAGTACCCGACGAGCGTCGAGACCGACGAGATGATTGCCCGCGCAAGACAGACCGTGGCCGACTTCGTCAACGCCGACCCGACCGAGATATCATTCGGCGCCAACATGACGACCATCACCTTCCACGTCGCGCGCGCCCTTGCCCGGGACTGGAAGGCCGGCGATGAGTTGGTGGTGACGGAGCTGGATCATCGGGCCAACGTGGATCCGTGGCTCGCCGTGGCGAGTGAGCGCGGACTGGTTGTACGCATGGTGAAGGCCGACACGGCGAACGGCACGCTGGACTGGGACGACCTCAAGGCTCAGCTCTCGTCGCGGACGAAACTTCTGGCCATCGGTGCCGCCTCCAATGCCCTGGGTACCATCAGCGACATCGCCGCCGCCTCGGCCCTCGCGCACGAGGTCGGCGCACTCTCGTTCGTGGACGCGGTTCATTACGCACCCCACAACCTCGTCGACGTGCAGGCGATCGATTGCGACTTCCTGGCCTGCTCCGCCTACAAGTTCTACGGGCCGCACATAGGCGCATTCTATGGCCGGCGGGAGCTGGTGGAGCGGATGGACGTACCCAAGCTCCTCCCCTCACCGGATAGCGCGCCCGAACGGCTGGAAACGGGCACGCAGAATCACGAGGGAATTGCGGGCGCTGCGGCAGCCGTCGACTTCCTGGCCGATATCGGCGTCGGCGCGGACCGTCGCGGCCGGTTGGAGAGCGCGTTCTCGACCCTTCACAGCCGCGGCCAGTCGCTGCTCGAGCAGCTCTGGTCAGGCCTCCAGTCCATCGACGGCGTCACCCTGTACGGTCCCTCCCCCGACAGGCCCCGCACTCCGACGGTCTCCTTCGTCGTCCGCGGCGTATCATCAGGGGATGTCGCCCGTCGACTGGTCGATCGCGGCATCTTCGTCTCGAACGGGGATTTCTACGCGAGCACCATAGTGGAAAGGCTCGGTCATGCCGACGATGGACTCGTGCGCGCAGGTTGCGCCTGCTATACCAGCGAGGACGAGGTGGCCAGGCTGGTGGAGGGCGTGCGCGAACTGGCCTGATGAATCGCGGCCTGGCCATCAGTACGGCTGTGCGGAGAATGGGTCGATCCACTCTCCCCACAGCCGGTAGTGACGACTACCGTCGGATCGCGTCCACGAACGGCAGGTAGCTGGATCCAGGGTGCCAGAGCACCCAGCCCTGGTAGCCGGCATCCTTCACGGCGCGAATCTGCTCGCGTACCTGTTCGGCGCCGTACTCGGGCTTGCCGAGCGTGAAGGCCTGCAGGTAGGGGCGTACGTGCTCGCCGGTTATGCCGAGTGCAGTGTCGCGCTCGCGGGCCCGGCTGATTGCCCTGAGCACTATCTGGTACGGCTCGGCGTTGGGGCGCGCGATACCGAACGCGCCGGAAGGGTAGTGCGACGGATACACCATCGGCAGCAGAACGTCGGACACGGGAGCCACCTTCTCCCAATGCTGGCCTATTTCCAGCGGTCCGTTGACAGTCGTGACCAGGCCAAACACATCCGCCGTGCTGCGAACACCGAGGGCGTGCATGCGCGCCTGCGCCTCCTTCAGGAAGTCGGCTACCGCATCCGGCTTGCTGACTCCGTCACTGCCCGGGAAGTGCTGTGCAGGAAGGGACTTGTACGGCTCGGGGAAGCGGATGTAATCCCACTGTATCTCCTCGAAGCCCAGCCGCACCAACTCCTCGGCCGCCCTGATGTTGTACTCACGGATCTTCTGGCTGTAGGGACTCACCCATGTCAGTCCCTGACCATCCCGCCAGGGCGAGCCGTCGGCCTTTCGAATCACCTGGTCCGGGTTCATCCGTGCCGCGACGGAGTCCTTGAACACCACCAGGCGGGCGATCGGCATCAGTCCGTGGGCGCGTACCGAATCGAGGAGGATGCGGACGTCGCGGACCTTGCCCATGGTGCCAGCGTTTCGCTGCAGTTCCGGGTCATCCGACCGGAAGTTGAGCCCGAACTCGTCCTTCATGTCGATGACGAGCGCGTTCACTTCGGTGGAATCGGCAATGGCCAGCAACTGTGCCAGCTTGCGCGTGCTCTGGGCAGCGAAGCGGTTCACATAAAGACCCCGCACGACCGCGTCGGTGCCCGGTGCCGCGAGCGGTCTGCCCCGAGCAGCCTCTCCCGTCGCCGGCCTGGTTGCAGGCGGTTGACCAACAACGGCACCGTTGGGCACGTCGCCATTGGATGGCATGCCGGCCACCTCGCCGGGCGGCGCCGGTGCCGCCGCGACGGTGCCCGAGTCGGTCGTGCCCGAGCTGGCGGGAGAAGGATCGTCCGATGTGCAGGCTGCCAGTGACGAAGCTGCCAGCGACGCCACGACGGCAGCAACGAGGAGGGGCGGGAGGGAGGGGAAGCGCAGATGCATTGCTGGACAGACAGTTGCGGACGGAGAGATGGGGACGGCTCAATCTAGCAGTGGCGCGCGTGGGGAACCGTCCGGCGCACGCCAGATGACCCTGGGGAGCACTATATTTCATGGTTGATGCCGCGCACATTCATGCTCTCCTCCACCCACCCGACCAGGCTCCGCTTGCGCCGACGTTGGCACGCTCTCCGAAGGTCACGGCTGGCGTTGCCACTGGCGACGGCGCTGCTCCTGGCCGCCTGCGACCAGCGCGACGGACGGGTGTGGATCGGTGAGGCCGCGTCCGGCGGCGCCCTGGAGGGTGGTGGCGCCCCATCGGCCGAGTTTCTCCTCACCGGCGTCGACTCCAGCTTCTGGATAGTGACCGGTCCCGATGCCGGGCCTACTGGCCTCAGTGTCCGTCGCGCGCCGCTGGCCCTCACCCGCGTTGGCGGACGGTGGCACGAGCTCTACCTCGTGGAGGAGGATCACTCCTTTCCCGACGCGATCTTCATTGTCCAGGAACTCTGGCGGCGCGACCTGGTGAGCCAGGATTCGGCGTTGGTCCTTGGAGATTCACTGGTGCCGGCGTTGGCCGCTCAGTATGCGCGCGCCAATCCCGACCAGATGCCGCTCGCGCCAGACGAGCCTGAGGACGACGATCCGTCCATCATTGCCGTGGCCGAACTGTCGTTGCTCGATGTGCAGGGACGGTACGCGAGCGTCGAACGCTACAGCGATCTTCACCTCCCGCGCCGCCGCGAGCGACACGAACTGCGGCGGGCCGTGGTCGACATTGGCCGGGGTGCGGAGGTCCGGCTCGCCGCCCTCGTGGGCGAGAGCGCTGCCGTCGACATTGCCCGTCGCGGCCGCGCTGCCCTCGTCGCGTCCCGTGATTCGGCGCGGCGGGTGGCCGGTGAGTTCGACGCGGCGGCGGCGGCCGCTCTCGATCGCTTCACCTTCGACGACCGCAGTTTTGCCCTGACCCAGGTGGCCGACCAGCCGGGAGTGGTCTTCTACGCCGTGGGGCGGGGTGATGCCGCCGATGGCTTCGCGCTGCCGCTCTCACCGATTGCCTTCACCGGCGGTGCATGGTGGGATTCGGCGCGGGTCGAACTTCCCGTGGCTGACGATTCACGATCGGGTCGCGGCCGCGGAACTGCAGCTTCGGGCTCACGCTGGCGTCGTGGCGAACTCTCGGTCATGGCCACGCCCGACGATGAGCAATCGGTTCCACCCGGCAGTCGGTCCCGGCCTCCCACATCCGGGTACGGATCCGGCACGGCGATCTCGTCGCAGCGGCTGACACTGCGCGACTCCAGCGGCCGCGAGTGGCCGCTGGGCTCCGTCAGTGCGTCGGCGCAGCGACTATACTGGCTGGACCGCGGGGGCGTGAGTGAGAGGGAGCGTCGCGCCATCGCGCGGGCGTTCTACGAATCGGCGTTCCATGACGGTACGTTGAGGGCGGCCAGCGCCAGGGGCGACCGCTCCAGTCCCCATCCTGGTGGCACGGTTGCGACCTCTTCGCGGCTGACTGCGGCGCGCTCCCCGTCACGCCCCGGAGCCGCTCCTGTGGCAGCGCGGATGGCGTCATTCACCGGGCCGCCGACACAGGCGTCCGCTGTCCGCCGTGCCGTCCGACCGTTGCCCTTTCGCTCTTCTTCACCCGCTCCATCCCGATGACAGAACCAGTGAGCAAGCGATCTTCCCGCACGGTCTGCGAGAGCAGGCATGAGACATCCCAGCTCATGATGCCGCAGGATGCCAACAACCTCGGCCACGTCTTCGGGGGCGTCATGCTGGCCATGATGGACAAGGCCGCGGCAGTTGCGGCCTTTCGCCATGCGCGTCGCGCCTGCGTCACGGCGTCCATCGACCGGGTGGACTTTCGCGAGCCGATCCATGTCGGCGACCTGGTGGTGATGAAGGCGAGCGTCAACTTTGCCGGTCGCACTTCGATGGAGGTCGGGGTGCGGGTGGAAGCTGAGGACATGATCAGCGGCCTGCGCCGACACACCAATTCGGCCTATCTCACCTTCGTCTCGGTGGATCGGAATGGCCGCCCGATGGAAGTGGCCGAATTGGTCCCGGAGACGGCAGAACAGAAACGCCGCTATGCCGCCGCCCAGGAGCGTCGTCGTCGTCGGCTGGAGGAGCGCAACGAGGAGGAGGCGGTGCAGGCAAGCGCCGCCGCCGACGAGGCTGCCGAGGCCGGCCGTTCAAGATCCAGGGCCGGCGCTGCGGAGTCGGACTGCAACGACTGCTGATCCCCGCCCGACGAGAGTCGTCAGGCGGGGTCAGTGAAGGGGATCTCGACCTCCATCCCGTCGCGCGCCACTGTCGTGTTCGGGAAGATGGTCCTGGCCTCGCGCTCGATGATGCCGGCGTCCCGGGAGTAACGCGCCGAGATGTGGGTGAGGAAGAGCCGTCCGACCCCCGCCTCGGCGGCCAGCCTGGCCGCTTCGCGGGCGGACGAGTGCCCCGTCTCGGCGGCTCTCGCGGCTTCCTCCTCGGCGAAGGTGGCTTCGTGAACCAGCACGTCGGCGCCGCGGGACGCTTCCAGCGTGCCGATGCATGGACGGGTGTCGCCGCTGTAGACCAGGCGCCGACCCGGACGGGTGGGCCCCACCAGTTCGCTCGCCTCGATCGTCCTGCCGTCAGCCAGGGTCACCGCTTCACCCCTGTGGATTCGCCCCCAGAGCGGCCCTTCGGGAATGCCCAGTGAGCGGGCGATATCCGGGTTGAAGCGACCCAGGCGGTCGTCCTCATCCAGCATCCAGCCGACCGCTGATGCCCCCCGGTGGTCGACGGCGAAGGGCACGACGCGGTAACCGTTGCGCTGAACCGCGTCTCCCGGCGACATGTCGGTGATCTCGAGCGGGAATCCCAACCGTTCAGCGCCAAAGTGCTCGACCCGTTGGAGCATCCGTATGGCTCCCCGCGGTCCCCACAGGCGCAGCGGCTCCTCGCGCCCCTGGAGCCCCATCGTCCGCATGAGTCCGATCACACCCAGGAAGTGGTCGGCGTGGAAGTGCGAGAAGAAGATGTCGCTGACGTTGAAGGAGACGCCGTAGCGCATCATCTGGCGCTGAGTGCCTTCCCCGCAATCGAAGAGGAAGGTCTCGCCTTCACGAACGACAGCGAGGGCTGAGACGTTGCGCTCGACGGTGGGCCTGGAGGCGGCGGTGCCGAGGAAGCGAATGGTTAGCGACATGGCGGGGAATATAGAACGGCAGGGCCGGTCCCGTGATCGATGTGCGTGTCAGCGGGCATTCGTGAGTTCAGGGTTGGCCAGGGAGACGGCCGAACGAGCAGGGCATGAGGGACAGAGTTGTGCAGATGTGGTCCACGGTAGCGGTCGCCGAGCAATCCAAGCGACCTCGGCGCGCCCCTTGCAGAACGTGGCAAACTCATCCCGACCACGAGGCTGGTGTCCTGCTGGCTGTTCAGTGGTGCGTCTGTCGCGACAGGTCGGGCAACACCCTCGGACGCCGGGGTAGGATGCCCCGGAACAGTGAGGAGGTAGGATGGCAGGCAACGGAAAGAGCCGACGGGGTTTCGCGTCGATGGACCCGGCGCGGCAGAAGGAGATCGCCAGCAAGGGCGGTCGGGCCGCCCACGCGAAGGGAACGGCCCACGAGTGGTCCTCGGAGGAGGCCCGCGTCGCCGGCCGGAAGGGCGGTGAGGTGGTGAGCAGGGATCGCGAGCACATGGCGGCGATTGGCCGCGAGGGCGGCGAGGCGCGCGGACAGAACGCACGACTCGCCCGTTCGGAGCGTTCGGAGGAGGGCCGTTCGTCGGCCGCCGGACGTGGCGGTGTGCCGCGGGAGCGCGAGATGTCGCTCAGGGTGAGCCGTGAAGGGATGGGCGACCATTCCGACAACGGACCCGCGCGCGATCTTGCCGATCGTGGAAACGCAAGCAGTGATCGTCCTCCCTCCAGACACGACGCCCCTCGCGGCGCCGACGAGTCAAGGCCCTAACCTCTCAGGCAGCCGGCCGCCACGCCGCTCCAACGGGCGCGGTGGGCGCCAGGGCAGGAAGCCCTGGCGCCCACCGCGCCCGTTCTTCATGCCCGGCCGAGTCCGGATTCACCTTCCGGAGTCAGCGAGCAGGCCGTCCAGCACGCCGCGGTCGATGTTGCCGCCACTCGCCACGGCCACGATCGGTCCGGGGGCGCTGGTGAGGCGGCCATGCAGGATGAGACCTACCGCCACCGCGCCCGCGCCCTCGGCAGTGACGCCTTCGTTGTCGTGGAGCCAGGCAATCGCCGCGCCGATCTCGGCCTCGGAGAGCGTGTGGATCTCGTCGAGCGTGGCACGGCCAATCTCCAGCGCCTCGTCATCGATCTGACCTGCGAGACCATCGGCGAGGGTGGGTAGGTGAGGTATGTCCACCACCCGCCCGGCGGCGAGCGAGCGCGACATGGCCGCCGTGTTCTCCGCCTGGGCACCCACTATCCGCACGTCGGGCGCAACCGGTCGCAGGAAGGCACCCATGCCACCCAGCAGCCCGCCGCCGCCCACGCAGACGAGCACTGTGCGCAGCTCGGGCAGTTCCTCGAGAATCTCCAGCGCGACCGTGCCCTGTCCGGCGAGCAGCGGGTCGCCGAGGCATGGATTGATGAAGGGAATGCCATGCTCGAGAGCGTGCGCCCTGGCCAGGACCATCGCCGCATCGTAGTCCGGCGCCGAGTCGTCGACATGCGCACCAAGGGCGGCGATGCCTTCCTTCTTGACCAGCGGAGCTGCCCTGGGCAGAAAGAGCGTGGCTGGAGCGCTGGTAGCCCGGGCCGCATAGGCGACTCCCAGACCGTGGTTGCCGGCCGAAGATGCCACGACCCCCCGTCGACGAGAGTCCTCGTCCATGGAGAGGAGGGTGTTGAGGGCGCCTCGCAGCTTGAAGGAGCCGGTGATCTGCTCCGTTTCCAGCTTGAGGTAGACGTCGCAGCCGGCGATCGCACTCAATGCCGGGCTATGGCGGAGCGGGGTGCGGACGGCGGCGTCGCGGATGCGCTTCGCGGCCCGGTAGATCTGGACAGGAGGGAGAAGTGGCAAGGCGGTGGTTGTGAGTGTGGGCGATTCGGGGCCTTCGGGGGCGGTGTGGCCTGACTCCGGGATGCCTGGAGCGGTGCTGCCTGGCCGGCGTCGTTCGGGGCGGTGTTGTCCCGGATCGGTGCTGTTCCGGGTGGGAGTGAGAGTCGGTACTGAGGCGATCGAGGCTGTCTCAGGATGCCACATCGCGTCCGTCAATGCCACCGCAGTCAGGCGTTCCGTGCCAGTGATCGGCTTGACTTCCCGTCTGGCTCGGTTAATATTGAACCAATGCCATCGCCACGCAGGTGAGCGATGGGTGGCGTTTTCGTGTGCGACGGGGCGCCCCCCGCACATGTGACGTGCGGGGCTGTAGCTCAGTTGGGAGAGCGCTGCAATCGCACTGCAGAGGTCAGGGGTTCGATTCCCCTCAGCTCCATATATTTCGCTCCCCCGTTTCTGCCCGCCGCTGTTCCGTAGGACGCAGAGTTCCAAAGTCGGCGCGCGCGGCAATCTGGGGAGAGCGACACTGCAATCCAGCAGCAAGTCAGCAGGCTGGTCCTGATGAGAGAGCCGCGATTCCCCGGGGAATGGCGGCTCTTCCGTGTCCGCCCGCCTGAGCGCGCTCGACGCTGGCCCAGGTCTCGGTCAACCACGTCGCTCGACGCTGGCCCAGGTCTCGGGCAACCACGTCGCTCGACGCTGGCCCAGGTCTCGGTCAACCACGTCGCTCGACGCTGGCCGGAGTCGTTCCGCAGCGCATGGCGGTCAGTGCCGGCCGAAGTCCTCCTGGAGCGCGTTGAACAGGTTGGCCAGAAAGCGATTCTCGTCCTCCTCGGCGCGCCCTGAGAAGTCGCTCATGGCACCCGCGCCCAGCCCGCCCAGCCAGCGAACGATAGCCCCCTCCTGGACGTCGAGGTCGAGTCGCCGCGAGATGATCGTCTGTCCGTCCGGGCGTCGTCGTGCCGACAGGCGGAGTATGATGCCGTCGCCCGCGAAGGGACGACGGAGGGCCGTGCGGATGAGCGTGTTGACGGCGAGCGGGAAGTGCCAGTCAGGTTCTTCGTGAAAGCGGAACTGCCAGCCGCGTTCGCCGCTGCTGCCGAGCACGGCGACGTCGGCGGTGAGACCGGTGACGCCGACGGTGAAGATGGAGAATTTCGCCGAGAAATCCCCCCGCATGACGAGCGTGTCGGGCAGTGGCCGAGGGACGCCGTCCAGCGGCGCCAGCCGGCCGTCGGCCGTCGCCCGGAGACGGAATGAGAGCCTGTTGTCGCGCATCGAGCTGGTCATCCAGCGCGCGCCGCTGCGGTCGGCGAAACTGACCTGGTAGCGAGCCGGCCGGAAGTACTTGACCATGTACTGGGCAAAGTGCGGGTAGTTCGCCTTCAGTCGGTCCGGTTGGAGCGTCATGTGGAGTTCCAGGACCGCGCTCCCGTCGCGGAGCGGCATGCGCCCGATGGAGTCGAGGCTGGCCAACTGGCCCATGACGGCGGTCGTCCGCGGGAAACCGGTGCGATACTGCGCTCGGAGCACCGGTTGCGGGTTGGCCGCCGCGGTAGCGAAGATGGCTCGTTGGACGGCGAGCAGATTATCCGGGGAGGCCTCGCCGACGGCGAAGTCCACCGATGTGTTCCAGTGCCACTGGTCGTCACCCAGCCGGCGGAGCTGCATCCGGTGCAGCCCGTCCCCGGGCCGCTGAGGCGCCGTGGCTGTGGGTGACGCGTCGAAGACGTAGCGGTTGCCGCGGCACGTCGCGCTGATGGTGATGGAGCGAGTGTCACCGGCCGAGGCAGTCCAGACGCTGGGATCGTTGAAGACACCCGAGGGGGCGAGGGCATAGCGGGAGAGCTTGCCGCGAGCGTCGTCGAACTTCTCCGTGCGCTGGACGTTGGTGAAGCGTGACGCCCATGCGCCGAAGAAGGCACTGCTGTTGGCGTGAGCGGCGGCGGCGTCGTTGCCGAAGGCCGCCGGCGCCGCCGAGCAACCGGCGAGTACCGCGGCGGCGACGAACGCGGCGGCGGCCTGCCGGGCGGCTCGGGGCGGAATGAAACGGCGCCGGGTGTGCATGGCGCCGTTGGATGGGTGAGCTGAGTTGGTGGTCAAGCTAGGTGTTCAGGGGTTGCATCGGTTGCCTTCTGTTTTACATTTCGGGATACTCCGCGCAGGCGGAAAAGATTCTGTTGCTGCCCCTTGGTGTAACTGGCAACACGTCTGCCTCTGGAGCAGAAGAGTCCTGGTTCGAGCCCAGGAGGGGCAATTAACGTAAATCCAACGCTCCATTGCACTTAGGTGCAGTGGGGCGTTTTGCTTTTGGGTTGTGAAAGTCGCCGTGGGAAGCATATGGGAAGCACGCGGCGACAATTCGCGGATTAGCCGGCCAGCAATCCCGGCTCGTCTGGTGGGCCGGCGACCTTCGCACAATTCGCAATATTCGGCCCGCGCGAGTCTGTTTTATCCGGCACGCCCGCCAGTTGCGATCGTGCCCATACTGCAAATCCCCCGGCGGCCGGGGCGCTCGCGTCTACCGGGGCGCTCGCGTCTACCGGGCCGCTCCATACCCAACGGGTATGACCTTGGAAGTGTCTGTCCGGCGACTTCTCCCATCGTTGGGCTAGGCACCATTCGGCCGCACGCGCGTAGATTGGCGCCTCTGGCTGTTCCTGGCGGTGGGCGAGCACGTCATCGTCGTCGCCCTCGAGCGTCGGGTGGCCGCTCATGCGCCAGAAGAAGGCGCCCGGAGATTCGCCTTGAAGGACAATGGCGATGGCCGGGCTATCCGCCGGCGACAGGCTCGCCAGAAGCTCCGCCAGCGCGGGTAGAGCCTCCCCGGCGTCATATAGCGGGAATTCTTCGCTGTCTGGCTCAGCGGCGCCATTGGCTAGGATCTCCGCCCACCGCGACGTCATGCTCGACGCAGCGGTGGGGGCGGCGGCTATGGCCACGAAGCCATCGGCGCGCTGGAAGCCATGGGCGTACCGACTTGCTATCCGTTGCACTTCCCAGAAGTAGGCCGTGCGGCGTCTGGCGTACTCGTCCACCGCCGCCTTGCGCGCCGCCTCCGCCGCTAGCGCCAGAAGTTTATCCGGGCTGGGGAGGTAGTGATCCACGGCGTACTGTGAGTGGCCTGAAGCCTGTAGTTCACGGCGCACATGGGCGGCTACCTCTAACTCCAATTTCGGCTGCGTTCGCGACACTTCGCGATATGCGGGGCCGGTCCCGCCTTCCCCGAACAGAAGCCAGTAGAGATTGGCTTTGGTGAACTTCGCTATCCCCTGGAGGGTGCCGAGACTCGTTTGATGAAGGCCGGTGAGATAGGCAGCCAGTTTCCCTTGAGCAATCCCAGTCTCCTTCTCGAACTCCAGTTGCGTCAGGCCCTCCGCCTGAGCGAGCGCTAATAGCCGGTTGGCGAACTGCTTCCGCTCCGACAGTTGCGGCGAATCGCCGGGCTCCATTGGTAGAGGCTCCCGGTCTTTCAGTTCCACCCGCTGGCGAAGCGCTCGCGTCCCTGCCTTCCCCTCTGGCCGCTCGACCGGCGGCCGCCCAGTCCTCTTTTTCGAATCTGCCATATCACTTTCCTGTGTAAGCGTGTGCTGGGAAAGTAACATAGCGCACACTCCCGAGGAAATCCGGGCTATGGCAATCTCCCTGTAGCGCCGGGTGGTCCGGTGCAGGCACAAGGAGACAGTCAATGGAACTACTGGACACGACGGAAGCAGCCGCGCGGCTACGACTGGCCCGGCAGACGCTCGCCAAGTATCGGGTTCATGGTGGTGGCCCCTTGTTTATCCGCCTAGGGGCAAAAATCGTCTACCGTTCCGCCGACCTGGACGCGTGGGTTGAGTCGCACGGCCGACGCCGCTCGACTAGCGACGTGCCGGTGACGGCCGAGGCGGCATAGACCCATGCCGACAACAAACAGCCCCGGCCAGCGTTGGAGCGCGGACCGGGGCAAGACGACAGAAGGTGAAGGAAATATAGCCCCTGAACGCGACAGTGGCCAGAGGTCGCTTGCACTGGCGGCGCTCAAGTACGTGGGGCACGGCTGGGCGGTGCTCCCCTGCCAGCCACGCGGCAAGGCTCCAATGGTGGCGAACGGCTTTCACCGTGCATCCACTGACCGCGCCCAGGTAGCCGAATGGTGGCGCCGCTGGCCGAATGCCAATATCGGCGCCGTGCCTGGACGGTGCGAACTGCGGGGCGGCGGAACGTTGCTGGTGCTCGACCTGGACGGGCCCATCGGCCGCCAGTCCGCCGCCGAGCTGGGCATCCCGTCCGATACGGCGGCCGTCACTACCGGCCGGCCAGAGGGTGGCGAGCACAGGTACTTCCACGCGCCGGCCGGGCTGGCGATTGGGAACCGCTCACCGGCGCCGGGGCTGGACGTGCGGCATACGGGCGGCTACGTGCTCGTTCCGCCAAGTGTCCATCCGTCCGGCGCCGTCTATCGTTGGCGCGGTGCGTCTGCGTGGGAGCCGGGCGCGGTCCTTCCGCTCCCGGAGCATATCCTGGAGCTATTGACCGCGCCCCGACTCGAGCCGGTGAGTACAGGCAAGCGCTGGGGTCCGACGTTCAACGCCGGCGAGGCGGCGGACGCGCTAACGTGGCGCCGTGCGGCCGCATATGTCGCGCGTGTGCCGTCCGGGCTGGCCGATGACCGGAAGCAGACGGCTTACCGTCTTAGCGCCGCGTTGGTCCATGACATCGGGCTACCGGAGCGGGACGCCTTCGACCTTCTGGACGCGTGGAACGGAGACAACCGGCCGCCGCTGTCGGAGTCGGCGCTGGCGCGCATCTTCGCGAACGCCGGCCGCTACGGTCGCCATCGGGGTGCGGCATGAGTGCCCCCGTATCGTCGGCGGTAGCACTCGCTAACGAGCGCGCCGAGCGGTCACTGCCGGCCGTAGAAGTAACCCCGTTCTCAAGTATCGAGGCGCGCCCGGTGGATTGGCTCTGGCGCCACCGGATACCGGCCGGGACGTTGACGCTTATCGAGGGCGCGCCGGGGATCGGGAAATCGACCGTCATTTTTGACTTGGCCGCGCGGGTGAGCCGGGGACAGGCCTTCCCCGATGGAGCGCCTACCCCGGGCGGCGACGTATTGGTCGTAGGCCCTGAAGACGCGGCGGCAACCGTGCTGCGCCCACGGCTAGACGCGGCCGGTGCCGACGTCACCCGGGTTCACCTGGTGGAGCTGCGTGCCCCGGACGGCGGGTCTGAGCCCCTCCTCCTACCGCGCGACGTGGAACGGCTGAGGGAGGCGATAGAGCACTGTGAGGCGCCGCGCCTGATCTACCTGGACGCACTGAATGACCTACTGACGGGGGCGCGGATCAACGATGACGGCGAAGTGCGCTCCGCGCTCCGCCCTCTGGTGAGGCTGGCGGAGGATACCGGCGTTGCTGTGGTCGCAACCCGCCATTTCGGGAAGTCGGGCAATCGTCATGCGGGCATGGCCGGGCTGGGATCGGTCGCGTTCGGAGCTGTGGCGCGGTCCATCCTCCAAGTCTACCGCGACGATGACACGGGGCTGCTGTTGCTAGCCGGCGCCAAGTCCAACCTAGGGCCGCCACCCGCAACGCTCGCCTTTTCTCTAGTGTCCACCGGGGAAGACAGCCCGCCACGGATTGAGTGGCATGGAGTCGATGAGCGGAGCGCGCATGACCTACAGCGTGCGTACCGGGACGACGGCACGGCCGGCGCTGAGAGTGGTACGGCCGGCGCGCTGGCCGAAGCTACTGATTGGCTGAGCGATGTATTGGCTAACGGCCCGATTTCGAAGAAAGAACTGCTCCGACTGGCCAGGGATGAAGGCATCAAGCCCGCGACGTTGGGACGCGCACGCGATCGGCTGGAGGTGATGGTCACGCGTAGTGGTTTCCCGTCCGCGTCGGTCTGGCAACTGTCGCCAGTTGACTCAGCCGGAGTGCAGTTGACTCAAGCTGACTCACGTTCTGAGACTGAGCCAACTGGAGTCAACTGGACGAATCTTGAGTCAACTGGCCAACTGGCGGCGCCAGAGCTGTCGCTTGTCGCTGAGCCGGCCGCACCCGCCGGTGAGCCTTGGAGCGCGGTCATATGATGGCCCCGCGCGATGTACTGGCCCGCGCTTCGGCGGCCGGCGTGGTCATCCGCACCGATGGCGACCGGCTCCGGGTGGAGTGCCGGAGCGGGGCGCCGGCGCCGGAGGTGCTCGAGCTTCTGCGCGACAACAAGCCCGCCATTGTCGCGTACCTGACGGCGCCCCCGGTCTACGGCTGCGCGTCGTGTGGCCGGTTCGCCTTCTCTGAGCCTGACTTCAACTGCTACTGGTGCCGCCGAGCCCTGGCGTCGCTACCGCTAGGGCCACCATGCGACGGCTGCGGCGAGTCGTGTGAGCGCTGTCTAGGGGTGGTGGAGGGACAACCGTGACCGACGGCCTTAAGCCAGCTAACGGGGTGCCACCAGAGGTGAAACATGGCTGCGCGGCGACGAACCGCGCGGGCGCGCCGTGCGCGGCCCCGCGCCTGGTCAACTCTCAGTGGTGCAACGTCCACGACCCGGCGCGCGCGCGCGTTCGGGCCGAGGCTAGGCGCCGTGGCGGTCTCAATCGACGGACGCCACGTAGCGCCCCACCGCCACCGCCGGGCGCCGTCGCAATCCGGAGCGTGCCCACGATTCAGGAGCGACTAGAGGGTGAGCTTGCCGATGCCCTCAAGCGCGAGAACTCCGACAGCCGCACGCGGTCCGTTGTGGCGCTCCTGACGCTCGCGCTCAAGTGCCTGGAGGTCGGCGAGGTAGAGGAGCGGTTGGCCGCTCTGGAGGCACGTATAAGCGAACAATCCAACAACAACAACCTGAGGCTAGCCCGATGAGACGACAACGCATCACCCGCCTGGAGACGCTGGCCGCGAAGGCCACTCCGAGCACGTGTCCCGACTGCGGACGCCACGTGGCATCCATCAACATCCGGTCGTGGCGGCAGATCGTGGATGCGGACGGCACGTCGCGCGGATGGGAGCCACACCCAGACCGCTCGCGTGTGTCGGAGTGCCCGGCCTGCGCGCCGAGGCGGCAAACGATGGAGGTTCGCTTCACACGGAGCGTCGTGCGCCCCGCTCCACCGCTGGAGGCCGCATGAGGCAGAACTCCCGAGTCCGGGTGCTTGAGCGACTCACCGGCGCGTTCAACTGCACCGGCGGCTGTCCGTGCTGCTGTGGCCAGAACTCCCGCCTGACGGGCAAGTTCACCGCGGCCGAGCAGGCGGAAGAGCTGCTCGCCCTGATCGAACGCGCGGGACTCGTGTTCGTCGCCGACGATGTGCGCGCTCTCTTCGGCGAGGACGACGAGGACACCCCACCGGAGGCCGCATGAGCGCCTTTACTGACGCTATGGCCGACCTGGAACGGGCGCTCGAAGAGCTGGACGGCGAGTTGACGGCGTGGGCGCGCTAGAGCCAGTCAACCAGGAGCGCGCACGGTTGCGCGAGATCCATCACTCAACAGAAAGGACCGTCAAATGACTACCGCGACACCAGCACGTACCACGGCCGCCGAGCGGCTCGCCAATGCCACGCGCGAGCGTGAGGCGGCGCTTGCTCTGGCCACCACGCTACGCGGCCAGCTCGCCCAGGCAACGGCCGCCGGGCTTCCTATCGCCGAGCGCGTCACGCACCGGACAGAACTCGCCGATGCCGAGGCTACCGTCCAGGAATTGGCCGCCGCAATCGAGCTACTGAGCGCCGAGGCAGCGGTCGAAGCCGAGGCAGCGGCGCGTGAGGAACTCGCCGAAGCCCAGACGACGGCCGAGCAGACAAGCGACGCCGCCATGGCCGCGCTACGCGATCTCGAGACGGTGCTCCATGGTTGGGCGCGCAAGACGTTCGTTCCGCGCTACAACGCGGCCGTGGAAGCCTCACACGCCGCCCAGGCGGCGCAAGGGCGAGCACTCGACCTAGCCGGTGAAGATCGGGCGTTCCGTGACCCCTTCGAGCTGCCGTTGTTCGGGCTCGACCCTGACGGGCGCGTAAGGGAAACTGACTTCCACCAGCTCGCCCGCTTTATCACCGCATACGCCCGATACTCTGCCGCGCCGCGCGGCTCATCCAACTCCTGACCACAGAAGACCATGACAAACAGCGATGACAAGGTAGTGCCGATCGGCATGATCGCGAACAGCGTTTACTTCGCGGCCTTCAAGGCAGCGGAAGCGGCAGGAGCAATCGACCCCGACGCGGACGCAAACAGGCTACTGGCGCAGCTTTCCTTCCGTGGCGACGGTGGCGTGGTGACGGCGCAAACACCCAGCGGTGAGCAGGTATTTCGCGGTGACGCGCCGCCCGCCGAGATCGTGGCGGCCTTCGCTGTCGCTACGGAGACCGAGGCAGCGACTAGCCGGCCAGGGCCCAACATGGTGGACGACCTGCTAGCGCGGAATCGGGAGCGGGCGGCCGCACCCAACGCCCTCCGCCCTTAACGGAGCCACGACGCAAAGAGCGCACGCCGGCCGGGGCAATCCCTTGGCCGGCGTGCGGTGCTTGTAGGCGCTCCAGCGCGCTGCGGGGGGCGATCGGAGCGTGCCGCAATCATCTAATCAACGAATGGTGGCGCGGACAGGAGCCCGCGCCGGCGTAGGTCGCCCAACGCGTAGCCCAGCGCCCGGTGCAGGCTCAGAAGATCGGAAAGTGAGATGGGGCTTAATTCGGCGGTATGTTCGCGCTCACCGTCCGTCCCTGTAGACAGGCCAAGGTAAAAAGCCGGCGCTTCCGTCGTGCCGATTTCCTCTAGCCTTTCAACGCTCACACGTACGGACGCCATCGACACATCAACGGTCTCGATGCGCTCTGCCGGCACTCCCGGTTCTGTGGTGGTAGCTCGGACGATGACGGGGCGCCTGATCGGCACGCAGTGGGGTCGCGACTTCTGCATTGTGGCCATGGGTCTACGTCTCGCTCTGGAGTGAATTGCCGGGCGCGCTGGCGCCGGCATATCAAGCATGACGGCCAGCGCGCCGTGGGAAGGGCAGAACATCGGGCGAAGGTGTGACGCTCGGCGAGTCGCCTGCAAGCATAGCCGCGATGTCGCCCGCCACTTTGTCCGCCGCTCGCTTCGTTGCGGAGTCGGCGAGGTGGGTATAGCGCGCCGTGGTTGCGCTATCGAGGTGGCCAAGCAACGCACCGATGACAGGCAGACCGAGGCCACCTGAAGCGCCGACGCTCGCGTGTGAATGCCGGAGGTCGTGTAGCCGTACGTCGTCAAGGCCGGCCGCGTGGCGTACGGCATACCATGCGCGCGCCACATCCTGGAAATGGGTGCCGCGCTTCGCGCCCGGGAATACGTACGGGTTCCCCCGCCTCCGGTACGCGCGCATGGCGTCCAGAAGCTCCACGGCCGGCGCGCCTAGCTCGCGCTCGCTCTGGCCGGTCTTCGTATCCCTGAGCGTCGCAGCGCCGCGCTTGAAGTCCACCTGAGACCACTGGAGCGACAACGCTTCACCCTTCCGCCAGCCGGTGAGCATGAGGAACCGGAGCACGCCAACAGCGATTGGAGAAAGGGGCACCGGACGGCGCGCGCCCGTGGCGTCAGTGTCTTTGGTCCTATGCTTTTTTGTATCGGCCGTGGCGCGTCGGCGCTGGCTGGTTGGTGGCACCGGGAGCCCTTCGCGCTCGGCGCGTTGGAGCGCGCTTCCTAGCGCCGCGTATTCGGCATCGTCCAGGTAACGCTCCCGCCCTGACTCACGGAACGGCTTCACGCGCCGACATGGGTTGGAGCCTTCGAGGCGGTAGCCGTGCCGCTCCGCGTAGTTGAATAGAGCGGCGAGCGCGGTGACAGCCCGGTTAGCCTTGATTGGGTGCTGCTTCATCGACGTGTGCAACTTCTCTATATCCGACGGGGCGACGTCGGCGACCTTGAAGCGGCCGAGCGTGGCCCGTAGCTCGCCGATGCGTTCGCCGCCGCGATCCGCGCCACGCAAGATTGGCGTAACACCCAACATGCGGCGGTAGTCGGTAACGGTGCGCTGCTTCAACCGCGCTTCACACTCGGATAGCCATTCGTCTGCGAGCTGGGCGACGGTGGGGGCTTCGTGGCGCGCCTTGGCGGTCCGGCGTGCTTGCGCGCGCTGTCGTGCCGGATCAGGCTTGGTCTCATCCCGCTTCGCTTCGTAAGCCGTGGCGCGGAGGCTCTGCGCTTTGCTCCGGGCTTCCGCCACGGTGAGGTCGCCATGATCGCCAATCATGATCCGGCGCGATTTGGAGGCCGCGTCACGGTACTGCATGACGTATGTCTTCCGGCCGTTCGGTCGGACGCGCACACCGAAGCCCGCTAGGTCGTCATCCCATACGAAATAGCCACTGGCGAGCGTCTCTGGCTGAAGGGCATCGACAACGCGCTTGGTGAGCTTCGCCATGACGTATCCGGGCTACTGGTGAGGGTGCTTCCCAAGTCGCCGTGGGAAGCATATGGGAAGCAGTGGGAAGCATTTGGGAAGCAGTGGGAAGCAACCCAAGTCAACGTCCAGGAATCTGTAGCCCGTCTAAAGTGTTGTCAATGCAGGTACTTAGGAATCCGGAGAAGTCGCGGGAGATATGGCGTCTTCTGCCTCTGGAGCAGAAGAGTCCTGGTTCGAGCCCAGGAGGGGCAATTAACGTGCGATAGTTTTGACGCCCCACGGCACTTAGGTGCCGTGGGGCGTTTTGTCGTTTTCGGGTGGGTGGTGGCGTGTCATTGCAGTCTGTACGTCCGACCAACCACCGGCCTGCATTGTGTCGTTTAGCGGCAGATCCTTACGCTCGGCTATCCACTTCCGGCGATACGCGTGCCAGAGGGTGTCGACAAGTGGCTCGAGGCCGGCCACCTCCTCTGCCAGTCGGAGGTGGTCGTCCAGCATGTCGGCCGGGTAGGACCGCATCTGGTCGTTGGTAGGGAAGATCCAGGCAGCCGGTGGTCGGCCGTCCTCTTCCCACCGTGTTCGGAGCAGTTCGAGCACGGTTCCGGTGACGGGCACGAGGCGCTGCTTACCCTCCTTGTCGTGCTGCCCGCGCCAGAGAGCCCGGCTTCCCGCCCAGTCGACGTCCTCCCGACGGAGCTTCGCGATCGCGCCCCGGCGCCGACCGGTACTCTCGGCCAGGCCTACCTACCCCGGTCCGTGGCGTTGGGCCGGCTCGGCGCCTCCCGGCGGATGACAACGCCCTCGCCGAGTGGGTGATCGGGCTGTACAAGGCTGAGGTTGATCCATCGTCGCGGCCCCTGGCGCGTCTTCGATGATGTGGAGTACGCGACGTTCGAGTGGGTCGCATGGTTCAAGCAGCAGCGTCTGATCGAACCCTCGGGGCTATGTTCCGCCCGCGGAATTGGAGGAGCAGTTCTTCCACATCGCTGACGCGGGCGTCAGGGTACTCAACCAAGCAAGCCTCCTGAGGGGCCGTTCAGATATCTCGTTCTATGGCACTCACCGCGGCTCGCTCCTGTGTGTCGGCATAATCCGTCAGTCCTTTGGCACTGATAGGAGCGCCCCGCAGATACACTCGAGTGCCAGTTGCTGCAGCTGGCCGTGCGTGTAGGAATCGAACCCGCAGAGCAGAATCCGCCCGCAGCTCGGGCACGCGTAGTCTATGTTCCCATCTTGCGCGGTTACGATTGGCCTTTCGTCGGGACTCTTCAGAACCGCGCGCTGGGCGAGCTGCTCGGCGCTGATCGTGCGAAGCAAGAGCCGCATGCGTACCTCAAATGACTGGAGTGATACCAATCGCCGTTCTCAACTGACAAGCCGATCGAGAGTCGTGCTTAGGGCGAAATCGAAAGTACAGCGTTAGAAAGTGGCGATAGCTCCCCCAACGCGTCGTCGAGTTCGCGCAGGCAAAACCGATCCTTTGTGGACCGTCTAACACCACACTTCAGCTGCTTAGTCGCCGATGCGAAGCTCGGGCCTGCTAATAGTGCCCTGGCCGCTGTGTCTGGTGCAGCGCCACGTTGGGCAGCGGTGCAGTAGCCTCGGCAGGTCGTACCGGTGCATAAAACTATCCGTTCTTGACTTTTCCTAGCTTGGAATAGGTACCAAGCGTAGAATGTCGGCTAGCTCCGGGATACTCAGATCGACGTAAGGCCGATCCGGCGCGGCGGTGCTCAACCAGACCCCACGCACCTCTGCTTCGAATCGGAGCCGCTTAGGCTTTACAAAGGCCGACGGAAGTTGACCGAACTCCTGCCCTCGCGCCATCCGCTCGCGGTAAACCACCCCGTAAGCGTGTGTCTCCAAGGTTTGACCCACCTCCTCCTCGAGGGCCAACCCGACGAGGCGGAAGAACTCGTCAGGGTTGAGAATCTCAACGGACGCTAGCTTACCGCCTGTCGCTCCCCGCGACAGCTCGTGCGCGGTACAGTAGACCCAACAGTCTGTATGCGTCTCATGAGCAACGATACTGCTGTTCAGCACGGCCACACGTCGCAGCGCATCACCATCCAGTCCGGTGAGCCCGAGCGCAGCTGCACGCGTCAGCGGATCCATCGAGGGCCCGATGTTAACGCCGCCACCTCCAGAGAACGTCAGCGTTCCCTCTTCCCTGTCACCTCGCTCCCGATCGTCCCACGCCCGGTAGTACTCCAGGGTGCCGACTCGCACGGCACCGAATTGAGCCATTCGCTCGGCTAACTCCGGGTCCGAATACTTGTACAAGCTTGGGAAACCTGAGGCAGGCTGGAGTCCGGCACCGGTGAACTGTTCTGAGTGTATTCTCGTCGAAACGGTTCCCAGGTCGACGGCGCAACGGTCGAAGGTGATATCTGGCCTCGGCGCAGGAGTCGGCCGCGTCACTAACGTGGAGAGGTGGGCGTGGGCCGGCGTCCACTGCTCACTCGTTGGCCGCTTACGTTCTTGCTCCTTCTGCTTCGCCCGGCGTCGCCGTGCCATTCGACGTTCTAAGCGCCCCATACTTGGTTGTGTGAGAGTTCAGTGTTGCGGCAAAATCAGTTCGGATGTGTGGTCCAGCGGCAAGTTGGTTTGCGGTACAGACCGGGAGCATAGGTAACACATCAGGCCTGGAGCATGGGTAACAGCGGACCCTACCGGCGGCCCAGCTTATTGCGGTTGTGCGCACCGTGAAGTCGGAGATCGCGCTTGTAGAAGCGGTCCAAAAGCACTGGCCCGAAGTACACGCTCCAGACGTCGTCGGCGACCTTCTTGAGCCCGACGGACTCCCCGGCGAGCACATGGCTGACGTTCACCCACTGGTTGTGCTATCGCACTCCCCCGCTACGGCTCACGTAGCGCACCTGAAAGTGCCTCGGGTACTCCGGATCCGCCAGTCGGCGGGGATACCGGCGGGGCGATACAGAGTGGCAATCCGCGGGGTTGCATTGGCCAGCGCCTCGTGGGGCGCTTGGCATTGTACTCGCGCGTGAATGCGTCGAAGCAGCGCTGTTGCGCTCGGATCGTGGCCTTGGCCGCTTCGTGGCCTCAGCCTTGAACGTGCGGCGCATCCGCTCGTGCTGCCCGTTCTGCTGCGGCGAGCTGGGCCCGTGAGCTCGGGCGTGATCCCGAGCTTGATCCACCACGCTGAGAGCGCCGAGAGACGCCCGAGCGCGCTCGTCGCGAACGACAAGCCGTTGTCGCTGCGGATGCGCGTCGGCAGCTCGTACGTGCGGAACAGCTGCTCTAACACCCGCCGGGCACTGGCCGTCTCGACCGAGGGTAGCCCATGGCACACGAGCAGGTAGCGCGAGTAGCCGTCGCAGATTGTGAGCGGATAGCAGTACGCTCCGTTCTGCGTGCTTAACTGCCCCTTGAATTCGGCCGTCCATGTGGCGATCGGCGGCCCAGGGTGCCCGGTCGCCGGCGGCGCGCGCGCACCAGCCCCTCGCGCTTGCGCAGCACGTAAACCGAGCTGCCGGCCACGCCGTGCGCGGGTACCGGCAGGCGAGCAGGCGCGCGGCCACATCCTCGGCATCCGGTGCGGGTGGGACTTGGCGACCCGCCGTTGATCCACCAGGCCGTCCACCCCGTCGGCCTCGTACCGGGCGAGCCACTTTTAGCCGACGCGCCGGCCGATCCCGTAGCGAGCGCACAGTTCGGTCATCGAGTAGAGGCCGCGCTACGCCTCCTCCACGAACCCCAGGCGCCGAGACATAGGCGAGTGAACACTCCAGGGCATGGGGTACCTCCGTGATCGGACGGTATCCGCAGTGGATGCGAGTGTCACCTATGCTCCCGGTCTAACTGTTACCCATGTTCCCGGCTATTCAGACTGCTCTGAACCCGATGGTGTGGCACCGATGCGACGATGCTGCAGCGGGAAGCTGGTCACGAGCATAGCCTAGCCGGGAGCTATCGAGTCTATCGTCCGTGCTTTGGCGAACGAAGCTTCTCCAAGAGAAGTCCAACAAGCTGAGCGGGACTATACCGCTTCAGATCCAGATAGCCGACGGTATCCAAGAGACCCGGGATTTCCGTATCATCGAACCTGGCCGGCAAGATGTAGCTCGCGTTAGTCAGGAGTGCTTTCGCTTGCGCGGCACGCCTCTCAAGATTGGGCCACACGTTGGCTCGGTAATGCTGTGAGGCAAACAGCACAACGAAGCGAGCCCGGTCCCTATATACCTCAGTCAAGTGCTCATAGAGATTCGCTCCCCATAAGTCCGCCTGAACGTGCAGATCGTAAAAGACCGTCGTGCCGTTCTCTCTCAGCAGCTCCGCAACTTTCTCCACGTACGCGCGATCTTCCCCGGCGAAGGAGAGTGCAAAATCGTAATCGGGCTGCGGCTCGACCTCGTAAACAAATCCGATGTAGTCAATATCCCAGCGTACCATCGGATCGATAGTAATCCTTACCACCTGAGGGCCCCGCATCGCCAGCCGTTCCGAGAGCACTGGTCAGACGTATACAGTCTGACAGACGGCAATCTCATGCGGCAGCGGAATTGCCGGTACCGGAGGACGGTAAAAATAGACGTCATGAGTCGGTGGGATGGTCGCCAGGCGGAAATGCTCCGTTGGCACGCCGTTAAGAGCAACACGCGCTCTCTGGTTCCGTGTCTGACAGTGACAGCCCCCATAGTGCCGTAAACATGCGACAACCAGATGGACGCGAAGGACCATGTCGGCCGGAGCCAACTCAAGATCGATCATCCACTCGGCAGAGGTGCGATCTATGCGGGACATGACCGCATAGTTTGCACCTCCAAGGATCGCCGTCGAGGATCCCGAGAAGCTGCCGAGGGGATGTTCCTCAGGATCCGCAAGCGTTCCCATCACACCTTCGACAAGTTGAGCGCTCGATCCAGCGACGATCCTGTTCCGCCAGAGATGTTTCATCGCAAGTGGGCTCGAAGGGGCAAGAGCGGATCTCCTAAAGGGCCTGACGCCCAAGTTAGCCCGCGAACGAATCAATAGAGGCGAGCGAAGCCAGTAATCCATAGCTCGTTCGCCGGGCTCAACGTTCGTTAGCCAGCAGGCTTGGCGCGCGGACGCCGTTTCGATTCATCAACCTGATATGCGAGCAGGCTTAGGAGCTGAATGTATTCCAGCGCTCGCTGAGCAGCGCCCTGTGGGAACGCGTGACCGCCCGGGTTCCGAAGAGCGAGAACCGCTCCTTCGAACAAGTGCATTACTCCCTCCTGCTCGTCCTCATCGGTCTGGTGCGCAAGATCGTTGACGAGTAATACCGGATCCTTTCTGGAGAACACCGTCCGCATCAACGCGGCGCCGTCGAGATCATGCTTTCCAGATTTTTCCTTCACGAAGTTCACGAGCGCCTTTGCGGCTGCAAACACTGCTTCGAAATAGTAATGATCAAGGTAGAGATCGTTCGCGACGCTAGCGATGCGCGGATGAAGATTTAGTTGCTCAAAGTAGGTTGTCGGTCCGCCCGACTCTTCTGACTCGAACTCTTCCTTCTTCTCGTTGAGCCGTGCCACGAGGCCGCGCAAGATGGTGGCAACTTGCTTCCTGCCCCGCTCTTTCGCTTCAGCAACTGCCTCCTTGGACATGCCCGTCGACGTTGGGCCAGCCCAAACTCGGATGTACCGATGCTCTCGGAACTCCGCCGAGTTGTATCCGAAGACTTCGCGAATTGTCTCTCGAACGTTGCTTTCAACGACGTCATCGTCTCCGCTGTCTTCGAAGACAGCGGCACGGACGTCAAGCGCCTCGACCTCGGAGTGCCGCCGCTCAAGCTTGGCGATGGCGCGTTCGATCTCCCGAATCGTGATGAAGTCGCGAGGCTCTATTGGCAGCTCAGGGAGAGTCCTTGCCATTGTGAGTTGTTGTGGTGCCTGCTGGTTAACGCCTATGGGACTGCATACACACGTGGCCGGCGACAGACGGTAACGACCTCTCAGTTCGCAACTGAAAGCCGCTCGCCACACCCCGGCTCACGTTGACCTCGCTCAAGCTCCCGCCGTTCAGCTCGGTCCGCAAGAGCCGTTAGAAGCATTGCTAAACCTCCGTTACACGGCATGCCGAGTCGAAGGCTGCCTCGCAACGTTGCGCACCAAACAGTCGAGTGCGCCTCAAGGGGCCAGCCGAGAGCCAAGCGACCGCATTTCGACGTGAGCGCTTCGCTCAGGCAGTCGATCGAAAATCGCCTGCGCCAAGTTGGTCGCGCTGTGCACGTTCCAGCCTGACGCACTCGAGACGCCGGGTTGACCGTCAGTTCTGGTGTCGCCCGGGGCCAGTTTACGATGTCACTTGACGGCAACTCAGTGGCACACCTACCAAATCAGTCCAGCCTGCTGGAAACCCGGTGCGGTTGCGTCGCGCCATGACCAGGAGCAGATCCGGGTAGCACTCTAGACGCCAGTAAAAGGCATCCGACTCAGTGCACGAGATCCGCGCGCGATAGACGGACAGCATCAAGCCTCGACTGCTACCATTTCGCGAACACTTTCGGGCGCCTTTCGGTAATTATGGTTTGCCGATGCCCATCATAACCCATTGCTACCGAGCAAGTTGCACGGATGAGCCCCTCCGGACCCGCGCCTCTGGAGCAGAAGAGTCCTGACTCGAGCCGACAAGGGACGACTAACGTGCGTCTGTACGTCCGACCAACCACCGGCTTCCATCACGTCCTTGAGCGGAAGGTCCTCAACTCAATCTTCTCCGAGAACGTCAGTCGCAGTTGGGTGCGTAACTTACTGACGCTGCTCCCGGCCGAGAATGTCGAGCCAGCCAGCTTGCCGTGAGCGACGGCGACGGCTGCCAGCAGGATGAGCACCATGCCGGCGCCGAAGGTGGCGGCACGGCACTGGACCTGGAAGGGGCGGGGTAGGGGCCTGGTCTTCAGCGACACGCCGCCAACGCCGATGGGCCAGATGAGAGAAGTGCGGACATATATCCGTGAGAAGCGCTGCATTCGCGTCGGCATACTATGCGCATCAAAAGACGACGTGGCCGCGCTCAACCGTGTCCGCCCTTCCGCGGCCGACACCGCCCCGCTTCGCGTCGCCGTGGTTCGCCGTCGACCGCGAGCACCCCCAGCTTCCTTACGCATAGCGCCCCGGCATCGCGTGCCTCGCTTACCTTTGCTGGGAATCGCCTGATCGCATGTGCCTGATGGCTGTTGTCGTGATGCTAGCGAGATTGTTCTACTTTCGGGTCGCACGCAGTGGACCGCCGGCGTTTTCACCCATGAATGTTTCGGAATCAGAGCCGCGAAGAGGAGGCTAAGTGGACGTCACCGGTCGTAATTACCTCTGGATCAACCTGGCAGCCATGGTCGTGGTGATCGCGGGTCTGCGGGAGGCCGGGCCCATTCTGGTGCCGTTCTTGTTTGCCGCCTTTCTCGCCATCATCAGCTTCCCGGCGGTGGAGTGGCTGACGGGCCGCCGGGTGCCGCTTGTCATCGCTGTGACCCTGGTGCTGCTGGTCGCCGTGGCGTTGCTCGGCGGGCTGGGCCTGATCGTGAGCCAGTCGGTAAGGAACTTCACTGCCAATCTGCCTTTTTATGAAGAGCGGCTAACCGAGCAGATCTCCCAGGGCAGGACGTGGCTCGACCACAGCGGAATCAGCGTTCCCATCCCGAACATCGAAGATCTCGTTGATGGCGCGGCCATCTTCAGTGCCACTGGCACCCTGGTGGCCGGCCTGGGGGTGCTGCTGGCGAACGTCCTGCTCAGCCTGCTGTCCTATGTGTTCATGCTCTTCGAGGCGCCCGGTCTGCCCGCCAAACTCCGCCACGCCTTCGGACGGGATTCTCTGGTCCTGGCTGACCTGGATGTGATGGCAGGCAAGATGAAGCGCTATCTCGCGCTCAAGGCTCTCGTCAGTCTGGGAACGGGTATCCCGGTCTGGCTCTTTCTCACGCTGATGGGAATCGACTACCCGGTGCTCTGGGGGCTGCTTGCCTTCCTGCTCAACTTCATCCCGAACATCGGTTCCATCATTGCCGCGGTTCCCCCCACGCTGCTCGCCATCATCCAGTACGGCCCGCTCTCGGCGATCGCGGTTGGCGCGTTCTTCCTGGCGATAAACACGCTGATGGGCAACATCGTAGAGCCTCGGATAATGGGCCAGGGTCTTGACCTCTCCACCTTTGTGGTCTTCGCCGCATTGGTGTTCTGGGGATGGGCGCTGGGCGCGGTGGGCATGTTCCTGGCCGTGCCCCTGACGATCATGGCGCAGATCGTTCTGGCCAGTCACCCGCAGACGCGAGGTATGGCAGTCCTGATGGGCGGCGACATTATCGAGAGTCTCGACGTATCGGAGAATGCGCTGGAGCCTGAACCCGTCGCTTGAGAGGCCGAGTGCTGAGCGCGATCGGTACGCGCGCCGGCCGCTGCGCCGTCGAGAACGGCGTTCCCATCGCGCCTACCTGATAGCAGGCGGCATCGGGGAGTCAGTCGAGCTGCTTTGTGTCTTTGATCCGGTCTCTCACCCCAGCATGACCCACCGGGTCAGGGGTGACTTGCTGGATGAAGCGCGGCGCCACTGTAGAAGATCGCCTTCCCGGGAATTGCCATCAGCCAGCTGTAGCTGCCGGCGACGAGGCAGTCCACCGGCGCTGCCGCCGGATGCCGTCTACCCGCCTGCCTCAGAACTCCCCAGGTGCGCTCGGTGGCTCCGAGCCTTGGGGACCAACGCCTTCCTGTAGATATCTAACCGTCACGCCGCTCACGACGAACGATACGGTGGGTGATAAGAGCCACTGCTGCAGGAACCGAGACGAACACGGCGATGGCTGCAACAACCGCAGCCGTGGCCGGCACGCCAGCGGCAAATGACACGGCGAAGGAAAGACCGCTTATTGCCTCAACTGGATCAAGTGAGGCAAGCAGTCCCGCGTTGTCCGGTGCGCCAGAGAACAGCAAGCACAACGAGAAGAACGCCACTATCGCTGCGATGATGGGAATCCCTACGCGCATTGTTCCTGGTTCTTCAGGTATGTCCGGGCCATGTCGCTCGCATTTCAGGGAAGAAGCGGGCTTTGTACGCACGCCGCAGGCCATGCGATTGAGCTCCCTGATCGACGTCGATCGCGTGTCTCTCCAGGTACGGCCGCTCGCGATTCGTCAGGTACCGTCGAGACGGACGAGGAGGCCCATCACCTCACGTCCGAACTTCGCCTCCACGTAGAAGCGATCATGGACGATCACCGATTGCCGACGACGAGCCAGCGTCTCGGCCTCGCACGGTAGACTCTCGGCGGGTGGCGCTTCGATCGATCCACGTAGCTCCCCGGCCAACCCATGCTGGTCTCTCGCGCAGACTCGAGCGGCGACCGCAACCGACTGGGTTCGACTACAGGACAGGCAACAGTCACTGTCTGCATGTCCTCGTCCAGGCAGTCTGGCGCTGTCGGCGTCCACCCTGAACCAAGCCCTCCTCTTGACAGCTATAGAAGCCCGCCTCATCTATCGCTCTCGATGTTCCCTGGAACTCCAATGACGGAGCCGCCCGTGCCGGCACGCCGTACCCCGACCGACGTCCTCCGCGGTTCGCTCGACCTTCTGGTGCTCAAGACGCTTTCCCTCATGCCCATGCACGGCTGGGGGATCAGTCAGCGCATCCAGCAACTCTCGGAAGGCGTGCTGGAAGTGAATCAGGGCTCACTCTATCCCGCCCTCCAGCGGCTGGAGAAGGACGGTCTCGTCGCCAGTGAGTGGGGCACTACGGACAACAATCGGCGGGCGCGCTACTATCGCCTCACCGCGGCGGGCCGGCGCGCCCTCGGCCAGGAACTCGAGAGCTGGCGGCGCTTCTCCACCGGCCTCGAGACGGTGTTGCGAACCGGCTGACACGTCCTGTTGACAGCGAGGGGAGGGAAGGGTATCTTCTCCCGACGTCTACAGGAGTGCCGCCCTCAACGCTATCGGGGTACGAGCGCATGAGCCTCATCCACGCCCTACGCACCCGCCTCGGCCTGATCCTCGCCCGGCGCGCCGCCGAGGCACGGATGGACGAGGAGATCCGGCTGCACGTGGAACTGGAGTCGGAACGGCTGGTGCGCGAGGCAGGGCTCGATCCGCTGGAGGCGCGGCGCCGCGCGCTGGTCGCATTCGGTGGCGTGGAACGCTACAGGGAGGAGTTACGCGACGGCCGCGGGCTGGCCTGGCTCGGCGGGTTCTCCCTAGCAGGTTGCTGAAATAGCCGATGGTCCGCGCTTGATTTCGTCAGCTTCTGTC